>CAZQPP010000634.1:0-4616 GCA_964594295.1 uncultured Myxococcales bacterium
AAGACCAGCGGGCAGTAGTTGGCGACGAAGAAGCGGGCGAAGAAGGCCTCGGGCGCGCCGAAGGTGTCGCGAGCCCATCCCCAGAGGCGCCGCCCGCTGACCTCGCTGCGGGTGCAGTCGAAGCCGAGGATCGGGCGCTTCGGGTGCTCGAGAGGCGGCTTGCCGACCGGCACGTCGATGCCCAGCCAGTCCCGAACTGCGGCGATCTCTCCGAAGGGCACGCCAACTTGGCTCATGCCAAAAGGTCCGGGGTTCATGCCGATCAGCAGCACCTCCCTTTGCCCTTTTCCGTAGCGGTCGCAGTAGGCGTCCCAGGCCGCGCGTGCGTAGATCAACGGGTTGTAGACAAAGGCGGTCGGCGGACCGAACGTGAGCCCGTCCAGGGCTGCCACCAGATCGTCGGTGATCTCCTTCAACATCGGCTTGCACCCCCATGGCCTATGCGCTGGTCAAACTCGTCCTTGATCGCCTCGAAAGTTCCCCTTGTCCGGTGGTCCAGTTGCTGTGACCGGGGATGAGTGCCCAGGACAGTGTGCCCACGGGCCGTCAGGTGGTCTGCCAGCGCCCGCTCCATCGCGGCCATCTTGTCACGACAAACCTTGTGGTCGGCCATGTTCGACTGCTCCGGGAAGACCGGCCCGAAGGCAATCATGTTGAAGTTGCAGTCGGCCGGGTCCAAGCCGACGGGGGCCAAGTGCCGATGGAGGGCGCTGCCCTTTGCGGTGGGCTTTGAGTCGAGGTGTTGC
Organism: uncultured Myxococcales bacterium; assembly: GCA_964594295.1. Classification (GTDB taxonomy): domain Bacteria; phylum Myxococcota_A; class UBA9042; order UBA3505; family UBA3505; genus CAZQPP01. Next base: position 747 of record CAZQPP010000634.1, read on the forward strand.
CCTGTCCGCCTGAAGGGCGACGAGGCGTGCGGCGAGGAACTGTCCCCGGTACGTCCCACGTAGAGGACCCACCGACCGGGAGCGTCGATGGTCCAGACGTAGAGCCAGAAACCCCTTCGGAGGAGGGCACCGTCGAAGCGCATGGTGTGCGGCCTCACGCGGACCGCGGACACGGTCGATGTCTTCATCGACGCTGGCACCTGAGCGGAACCGGGCTCTGTTCTGAATTGCTGGTCCTACGACACAGATCTTTGAACTGGTCTTTGGTGATGCGCCCCTCGCCCAGGAGGTACAGCCAGAGCTCTGACGGATGGGCGGCGTTGCCACGCCCCAACTCCGCCAGGGCGAGCAAGGTCGCGCCTTTGTCGCGGGACACGAGAATCGCCTCGGGCCGCTCGGCCAGCGCCCACGCGATGGATTGGTGCTCGGCGAGGTTCTTGTCCGAAGTGGCGGCAGGCCTCAGATGGGAGTAGAGGATCTTCGCGGCTTCGGTCCCCATCAGCACCGAGAACTGCGTAAACGGGGAGCCCGACTGATCGAGCAGAGCCTTCCTCCTGCTGCTCGCATCGCAAACCGTGGCATCAGCGACCAGGAGTTCGCCCCGGGGCCAACTCGCCACGGTGGCGGAGTCAACGACCATCGACAGGGTGTCCAGCGGGCCGTCATCGACTATCCAAGGCGCCACGTGTCTAGCCCCAGGTCAGCAACTCTCGGGCACGGCCAATCGAGATGTGCCCCTCGGCTAGAGCGTCGAGGACCACTTGCGTCGCCCAGCCGTCCCACGGCTCAGCCGCTTGCTCCGGAAGCTCCTGGTGGATCATGGCAGGCGGAATCCAAACCGGATCGGTCGAGAAGGCGGAGTAGTCGACCGGCGGACGGTGTGGCTGCGTGGCGAGCTTGTCAGCAGCTTGCGACTCGACAATCCCGCAGTTCTTTGCGTGCCAAGCCGCCCCCTCGAAGGACAACCCCCAGTGCTTCGCCAAGGCGTGCACGGTCCTTTTCGGATCGTTGCGGGTGGATCGAGGTTGGCGCTGATACCAGTCCTTGGTCTGCTCTCTCGGCGCGAGGAACGCAGGCGCGAAGGCTCGGGCGCGTTTCTCGACCGAGTCCTCGTGATTGCCACGGTGTTCAATTCCCCACGACACCTGGGTCGTCAGGTTCTGCTCGCCAGCATCGTGGACAAGGTGGCAGAGCTCGTGGGCAAGTGTCGCTCGAAGTGCACCAGGGTGCGCGTATCGGTCGCTTGCCTTGTTCAGAAGGACCACGGGAACTGCTTCGGGCTCCCACAACGATGCCGCATCTACGTCCGGCGTAGTGAGGGTTGCCCGAGCAACATGGATACCGAGTTGGTTAAGGAGCTCCTCCAGGGAGAGGACAGGCCCCTGCTGTGGGTGCAGCGTCTGTCGTGCAGCCTCACCAAGGTCATAACCCTCACGCCATGACTCCCGAACCTGGGACGGTGGCTGCACACTTCTAGCGTTTCCCAGTGTGACTTCCCTTTCCAGCAACCGGAGCAGGTGAGCCAAGATGCGGCCCTGCTCCACCGCCAGCGCCAGGAGCCGAATGTCCCGTCCACTTGGGCGATCAACCGTGAATGCCGAACGGAAGCGGGCGGGGCTTGTCTGTGGTCGTGTTTCTTCGCCACAGTACATGAGGGTGGGATCGACCGCCAGGGCGCGACACAGTTGCTCGTACTCCACGGCGGAGTACGCGTCACCGTGCCAAATGCGCCGCAACCGCCCGTCGGACATGTGGGCGAGTCGAGCCAGATCCTCGGCCAAGCCCATGGCCTTCGCTCGATCAAGCAGTCGCTTGGCGATGTCGTGTCCGGACATTGTGCGCTGTCCTCCGGTCGGTCAGGGAGGCTACACGGGCGGGTCGGCCGCTGGCAACACGCCCAAGTACCCACACAGCGCCGATGAAACGTGCTCGCGGGTTGGCAACGGCGTTTCCTATGGATTTGACAACCCCCGCGGTCCAGGGTTCATGCCGATCAGCAGCACCTCCCTTTGCCCTTTTCCGTAGCGGTCGCAGTAGGCGTCCCAGGCCTCCCGGGCGTAGACGAGGGGGTTGTAGACGTGGGTGACCGGCCGGCTGAAGCTCAGTCCGTGGAGGTCGGCGACCAGGTCGTCGGTGATGGCACGTAGATCCATCAAGGCAGCTCCACCTCGACCAGCACCGGCGCATGGTCCGAGGGCTTCTCGCGGGCGCGCTCCTCGCGGTCGACCCAGGCGTCCTTGCACCCCGCGCCGACGGGCGACGTGGCCAGGACGTGGTCGATGCGCAGGCCGTCGTCCTTCTCGAAGCCGCGGGTGCGGAAGTCCCACCAGGAGTAGATGCCGCCGCCGGGGTGGACCTTCGCGAGGAGGTCTTCGAGGCCCCAGTCGAGCAGCTCCTCGAGGCGGGCGGTCATCTCCTCGTTGAAGAGCACGGTGCCCTGCCACTTGTTGGGGCTGGCGACGTCGCCGGGGCCGGGGGCGATGTTGAAGTCGCCGGCGAGGACGAGGGGCTGTGCGGGGTCGTAGCGCTCGACGAGGTGGCGCCACAGCCGCCTGAGCCAGCGACGCTTGTAGGCGTACTTGTCCGAGCTCGGCTCGCTGCCGTTGGGCACGTAGGCGCTGATGACGCGGACGCCGTGGACCGTGCCCGCGATGAGCCTGGCCTCTGGGTCGTCGACGCCGTCATCCATGCCGCGGAGCACGTCCGCGATCTCTGTGCGGGCCAGGATGGCGACGCCGTTGTAGGTCTTCTGGCCCGTCGCCGCGGCGCGGTAGCCGGCGGCCTCGAGCTCGGTGAAGGGGAAAGCCTCGTCGACGACCTTGGTCTCCTGGAGGCACACCACGTCGGGCTCCACCCGGCCCAGCCAGGCCAGGAGGCTCGGGAGCCGCGCTCTGATGGAGTTCAGGTTGTAGGTAGCCAGCCTCATGCTCTCCTCGAAGGGCGTTGCGCGGCGCGGGGCGGCGCGGAGAGGGTGGCCGAGGCTACCTTGATCGCTGCCTCGTGTCCTGTCGGGTTGACTCTGCCTGCTGCCTGTGAAACGCGGCTTCTCTGGACTGTCGGCGGAGCCCGCAGCTTGATCTGGATCCTCACCACACCCGACGAGAACGGCGAGAGAGAGCCCGGCGGCGAGTTCGTCCAGGTGCGGCCCGAGACCCTCGCCGAGATCGCGCGGGCCTACCCGGGCGAAGAGGAGCTGCTCGGGCGGCTCGGGCCGGGCGGGCCAGGCGCCGAAGGGGAGGAGATCGAGCGGCTCTACCAGTTCTTCGAGAGGGTCTGGGACCGATCTCAAGGGGCGCTGGCCGAGCGAATCCTCAAGGACCCCGCCGTGTCGGCGGAGCCGTCGAGGAGAGCCAAGGTCGTAGCGAGGCGCCTCCAGAAGGCCGTGGCCAACGACCCGCGGATGCGCGAGCTCGACGACCTGCTCGTCTTCCTCGGCCGCGCGAGGGAGCGGGAAGGTGTCGGGCTCTCGGTAGTCTCTACATGACTCGGCGCGCCGCTCTCTGGCGCGACGTCCCGGAGGAGCTCTGGCAAGACTGGCGCTGGCAGCTCCGAAACCGTGTGCGCGGCGCCGAGGAGCTGGACGCGGTGGTGCCGCTGAGCGAGGCCGAGCGACGCGCGGTAGCGAAGCTCGCGGGCACCTTCAGGGCCGCGGTGACCCCTTACTACGCGTCCCTGATCGACCCCGGAGACCCGGCCTGCCCGGTGCGGCGCCAGGCCGTGCCGCACACCGACGAGCTGATGCCCTACCCGGGCATGCTCGAAGACCCGCTCGCCGAGGAGGAGCACAGCCCGGTCCCGGGGGTCGTGCACCGCTACCCGGACCGCGCGCTCATCTACGCGAGCCACGACTGCCCCGTGTTCTGCCGGCAC
>CAZQPP010000635.1:0-4613 GCA_964594295.1 uncultured Myxococcales bacterium
GGCTTCCTCCCTGTGGGGGGCTTCTCGGTAGACTGGGAGATGGCGTGGGCGTCGAGCCACTCGTGGCGCTCGGCGGGGATCTCGACGTCTTCGGGAGGCTCGTTGGGGAGGAGGCTGCGCAGGTGGGCCGGGGCGTGGGCGGCGAGAGCTTCGAGGAGGGTGCCCTGGAAGCGGCAGCTCGTGGCGGCGCCGGAGGGGAAGAGGGTGACGTGGGGCAGGTGCTCGTCGGAGGTGAGGCGGGTGTCGAGGAGCCGGCGCACGGTGGCCTCGGCCGAGGAGGGTGGCAGGAGCCACGAGATGTGCTCGAGCAGCTTGGAGATGTCCTGGTCGGAGCCTGGGAGGGCGCGCAGGAGGGACTCTCCGAGGAGGGAGCGGCGTGGGTCGGGGTGCCGGAGCGCCAGCGTGGCTTGGGGATCGGGCTGGTCCCCGTAGTCGACTGCGGTGCTGGCCATGGAGAGGAGGGCCGCCTGCCGGGAGGGCTCGCTGGAGCGCTCGAGCCAGTAGGAGCAGACCGCGTGGGCATGGCGCGTGGTGCTGACGTCGAACCGGTCAAGGTCCAGGGTATCGAGGACGCCGTCGGCGATGGATGTCGGGAGGTCTTTGAAGCGCTGGCCGAGCAGGACGGCGAGGAGCGAGGCTGTCTCGAGTGGTTTCGCGCCGCGCTGGCCGCGGTAGGCGACCCATCTGCTCGCGGCGGCGGTGGCGAGCTCCAGATCGGCGGTCGCGATGAGGCGCTGCCAGCCGGTCTCGAAGTCCGGGTCGCGGACGGCCCACGAGATGCCGGGGGCCACGCCTACGTTGTCTGCGTACCAGTCGAGGGAGAGGCAGGCGCCGTCGCCGCGGCTGGACAAGGCCGCGGTGCGCGCCGGCAGGGCCTTCAGCGTCGCCCGCAGGTTCTCTGCTGCGCAGAACAACCGCTTGACGGGCCTGGCCCGCCCGGATCCCTTGTCGAGCCCAAGAGCACCGCGGAGGCGGGTGAGCTTGCCGTGTGGGCCTGTCGCGTCGAGGAGGGCCCATGCCTTGACGAGATCGCTGACGTTGTCGTCGTTGCCGTCTGGCTTGAGGCTCTGGCGGATCCTCTGCAGGAGGCGGCGGGCTGCGAGGTCCGCTGCGTCGGGGCGCAGGAAGCGCGCCAGGGCCGTCCAATGTTGGATGAGGATGACCGGCGGCTCGGAGGGAGGCACCCAGAGCGAGCGGGCGAGCTCGGTGGCCTTTGGGTCTCCGCACCGCCCGACGGCGGCGGCCAGATCCAGGGAGTCGGGGCGGTCCTCGAGCAGGCGGAGCAGGCGGCGTCCGTCTTGTTTCTCGCGCTGGGCGCCAAGGGCAAGGGCGAGCGGAAGGAGGGAGTCCGAAGGTGAGGCGCGGAGCCGGCGGCGAAGCGAGCGTGCTGCCCCGGGGATTCGGGTGCGGGCCGCGACCGCGAGCACGACGTCGAGGAGTTGGCCCTCGCCGTCGTTGAGTATCCGGACGAGGGGGGCTGGGTCCCGGTCCCTGAGGTAGGCCGCGTGGACGATCTCGGCCGCATGTTCGACCGACAGCTCCACGAGCGGGCCCAGGTAGCCGTGCGTAGGCTCTTCTCCGGGCCGATCGGCCATGATGTCGAGGAGGCGAAAGAGATCCGCGAGGGGCGCCACGCCCGCGTGCAGCGGGATGAGGCCGAGGGAGTGCGGGTAGCCCGACTCCCGCACGGCGTTCCAGGTGGGGCGCTCCACTCTTCGGACAAGGGCTTGCAGGATCCTTCCAACCGCGCGAACGGACTCCGGCCTGGCCTGGAGGCTGCCGATCAAGGCGTCGAGGGCATCGCCGTGGTGACGCTGGGGATTGGAGGCCAGGTGCGTCGCGGCGTCGGGTCGCTCCCACAGGCTCGGCGCGAGCTCGGTGAGGGCGGCGAGGTTTGCGCCGTAGAGCCGCCTCAAGATCCAGCCCAGGTCGCCGGGCAGGGCCGCCGCCGGATGCCGGGCCAGGAGCTGCACGGCGGCCGCGAAGACCTGCTCGTGGGGGCACGCGCGCCGCGAGGCATAGGCGCCGAGCCGCTCGACGTCACCTCGCTCCAGCGAGCGGAGGCAGGTCCACTCCCAGCGGGCCTGCCGGTCTCGCGGCCAGCCGTCGGGAGGCTCGTCCGGGTTGTCTGCCTTGGAGAAGCTCCAGGGCACCGGCCCGTCGGAGTACCACTCGCCGCCGTGCAGCTTCTCCGGCTCGCCACCGCCGCGCAGCTCGAGGCCGCAGCGTTCGGCGAAGTTGGCGAGCGCTCTGTCGAAGACGCGGCGCCACCGTCTCGAGCCCTCGTGCGCGTAGGTCGGGTAACCCACGACCCATCCGTCGCTCGTCGCGCCGACGAGCTTTCGTGCGGCGACCGAGCCGTCGCGGCGGCGGGCGTACACCACGTGCTTGTTCACCTCCACGGCGTTGACGACAGCCGCGTTGGCGTACATGCCGTCGCGGATATCGAGGCAGGTGTCGAAGTAGCTCCCCATCTTGAGGGCCTCGAAGGGGGAGGTCTCGGTGTAGACCCGGTACTCCTCTTCACCGATGGTGTGCACCTCGTCGAGGCCGCGCAGCCATTGGTGCACGTCGACACCGGAAGAGGCCGCGCGCGCCAGCCACGCCTCGTTCTCCGGGATGGTGTGCAGCGGCGTGCCGGCGAGGGACGCGTCGACGAGCTTGAGGAGGAGGGCCAGGTTGCGGTTCTCCGAGTGGAGCAGGTGAAGGGCGTCGGTCAGGCCGTCCGGTAGCTCGGTGTCTGCGAGGTCTCGACCGAGCAGCTCGCCGAGGGTCTCCCGGGCCACCTCCTCGAGCACCTTCTCGAGGCCCTGTCGTCGCAGGAGGGCCAGGTCCCGCTGCAGCCTCCGCCGGGTGCGGCGTACCAGGGTCTCGAGACGGTGCTCCCCAAGGTGGGGGTCCGAGAGCCGGGCGAGGCGGGCCTCCAGCCGGGCGCGGACCGATGGTTCCAGCTCGCTCTCGCCGAGGCGGCGGCCAAGGTAGGCGGCCTCGGCCCGTTCACGCTGGGGCAGCGAGAGCACGCTCCGGATCTCTGCAGAGAAGGTCTCGGCGCCGTGGCTGAGCCGGCGGAAGTGCAGGTAGGTGTCGAGGGTGTCGAGGCTCAACCCGAGCGCGGCGGCGAGAGGGCGCCGCTCGGGGGGCGGAGAGAGCAGCTTGGGGGTGCGCCATGACTCCAGCGCCTCGTTCAGGCGCTTGCCGGTCGCTCCGAGGCTTCCGGCGATGGCGTGCAGCTTCGAGAGATCCGGCTCGCGATCCCAGCTCGTCGCGTCTGCGAGCAGGGCCACGGTCACCGCCGGAGCCCATCGCCGGCCGAGGACGAAGAGCTCGATGAACCAGGCCGCGCGCGCGAAGTCGTTGCGGGAGTCCGTCTCCGGCAGGGACTCGAGGCAGTCGAGGTAGGGCCGGAGGTTCCGGTGATTGCCCAGCAGGGGCTTCGCGGTCGAGGGCAGCCGAAGCCTCACGGCTCGGCGCGTGAGGGCGCCGGGCAGCTCGGCGCTGAAGAGCTCGGGCGGGAGGCTCTCGACGTCATGAGGGTGGAGCGCGCACAGCTCGGTCCACAGCGCCGGGTCCTGCTCCGCCGCCAGGCCGTGTGTTGTCACTGCCTTGAGCAGGGCGTGAAGGGTCCGTGGGGAGGCGTGGATCGGCGCGTCGAGCATGGCCCGGGGGCGCGCGAGCATCAGCGAGAGGTGCTGGTGCTCGACCGCTGCCAGCGCTTGTGCGGGGAAGGGCGACTCGAGCACCTCGACGAAGAGCCGCGGCAGGCAACGCGCGGCGTCGGGCAGCTCCATCGGCCCCAAGGCCGCGAGCCTGGCTGCGAGGCTATCGGCGAGAACGGGGGGCTCGTGGCCGATCACACGCCAGACGAAGGCCACGAGGATCTGCGGCAGGGCCGCCCTGGCTCTCTCCGAGTCGGGGTGCAGCTTGTCCACCACCGCCTTGAGCCGCGACTCCGTCTCGTTTCGCGGCTCTGCCCGCTCCGCCGCGATCTGCACGAAGCGCTGCAGGACGGCGTGCATCTTCCGGCGCTTCCACCGGTATGGCCTGCCGAGCTCCAGAAGGGATGTGAGGACCTTCAGGGCCCCCTCGGTGCCGGTGAGCACGGCGACCCGCTCGGCGAGCGCCGACAGACGCGTGACCCGGCTCCTTGGGTTGCCGCCGGCAAGCAGGAGCAGGCGTTGCATGGTGCTCTCGTCTTCGGCGGCGCCTCGCGCGAGCATGCACAAGGAGACGCCGCCAGAGTCCCCGGTGAGGGCGGGCGCGGCGGCAAGCGAGGGCGGGAGCCGGCTCAGGATGCTCTCGATGCCGGTCTCGGCCCGGCGCCTGGCTCGAGCTCCAAGCAGCAACGCCGCGAGGAGCCCGACCTCGTCGTGCTCGTGCTCGGCCGCCGCGGCAAACAGGAGGTCGTCCGCCGGTATGCCGGGGTCCGCGAGCAGCTCGACGGGGTCGTGCACCCAGCGCGCCAGCGCCCCGAGGCGCAAAGGGAGGGCACCCACGAGCTTCTCCGGAGCGGGGGCGGGGCCTCCGCGCCAACACGATGACGCATCTCGCGTCGCCGCGAGCAGCGCTGTCCACGTCCGCAGGCGCTCGTCCGCCTGCCTCAGCCGCGAGCCCAG
>CAZQPP010000636.1:0-4610 GCA_964594295.1 uncultured Myxococcales bacterium
GAGGCGTCGACGAGGTCGTAGCCCGCGAAGTCAGGCTCGCCGGCGTCGCCGGGCGCGGCGAGTGTCTGGACGACTCACGAGCCCACGTCGCAGGCGTCGTCGGTGCAGGGGTTGCCGTCGTCACAGACCATCGAGTCGCCGGCGCAGCTCCCGGACGTGCACACGTCGTCGGCGGTGCACGGGTCACCGTCGTCGCAGGGCTGATCGCCTTGGGCCTCGTGGTAGCAGTCGGCGTCGCTGCACCAGTCGAAGGTGCAGGGGTCGCCGTCGTCGCAGGACATCTCGGTGCCCCGGCAGCCGTGCGGCCTGCAGCGGTCGTCGCTGGTGCAGGCGTTGCCGTCGTTGCACGGCTCGTCGTTGGGGACCAGGGTCGCTACACACGCGCCCTCCTCGCAGGTGTCCACGGTGCAAACGTCGGAGTCGTCGCACTCCTTGGGCGTGCCGGTGCAGATCCCGCCCGAGCAGGTGTCACCTGTCGTGCAGGCGTTCGCGTCCTCGCACGGAGGGTTGCCCGGCGCCACGTGCTTCTCGCAGTGGAAGGCGCTCGGGCCGTCGGACACGCACGAGGTCACGAGGCACGGCCCCGCGTCGGCCGGACAGACCTCCTCGGTCCCCGCGACGCACTCGCCGGCGACGCAGGCGTCCCCGACCGTGCAGCCGTCCCCGTCCGCGTCGCAGGCCTGCATGTCCATGGGCTCCGAGAGGTGGGCGCAGTCGCCCCCGCCGAGGTTGCATACGTCCGTCGTGCACGGGTTCTGGTCGTCGCAGTCGGCGTCGAGGTGGCAGCAGACCTCCCGCGCCACTCCGGCGCAGGTCGCTCCCTGGCAGGTGTCGCCGTCGGTGCAGGCGTCTCCGTCGTCGCAGTCGGCGCCGTCGGCGGGCTCGTTGACGCAGCCGGCGGCCGCGTCGCAGGTGTCCACGGTGCAGGGGTTCTGGTCGTCGCAGCCCTCGGGTGTCGGTGGGTTGAGGCAGGCCCCGGTGGCCGCGTCGCAGCGGTCCTCGGTGCACTCGACGCCGTCGTCACAGAGCGACACGTTGTCGTCCACCACCCCCGAGCAGTCGTCGTCGACGCCGTTGCAGATCTCCTCGGCGCCGGGGTGCACCGCGGCCTCCCGCGGCTCGCAGTCGTCAGGCGCCGCGTGGCCGTCGCCGTCCTCGTCCTCGTCGCAGAGGTCTCCCGTCTCGTCGAGGTCGAGGTCCGCCTGGTCGAAGTTGGGGACCAACGGGCAGTTGTCGCCTTCGTCGGGGACGCCGTCGTTGTCGTCGTCCTCGTCGACGCAGTCGGCGACGCCGTCCTCGTCGCTGTCTGCGAAGTCCTCGTCGGTCTTGCCGTCGCAGTCCTGATCGGCCCCGTCGCAGGTCTCGGGCTCGGCCACCATGGCGTCGCAGATCTGCTCGCCGTCCTCGCACCTCCCGCTGCCTTCGCAGGAGCCGAAGTCGTTGGCCACGATGCAGGGGAAGCCTTCCGGGATCTCGTCGATCTCCCCGTCGCAGTCGTTGTCCATGCGGTCGCAGATCTCGGGCTGGGCCGCCACCGCGTCGCAGGCGCTCAGGCCGTAGGTGCCGCAGGAGCGGGTGCCGTGGCAGCTCCCGTGCTCGTTGGTGAGGGCGCAGGGTGTGGCGATGCCCATGTCCCGGCCGACGTCGGTGCAGGGGCAGATCGCGTCTACGAGCACACACTGCTTCACGAGGCGTCGCGCTTCGCTCAGGACCTCCTCGCAGCGGTAGCCCTCGGGGCAGTCGTCAGCGTCCCGGCAGGTCGTGCCGCAGAAGCGCCCTTCGTCTCCGTAGGGCACGCACTCGGAGCCGTCTCCGCTGTAGACCTCGCAGTCAGAGGAGACCTGGCACGGCTGGCAGAGCCGCGTGTGGGCCGGCAGGCAGACGTAGCTCTGGTCGGGCCCCTCGCCGGCCGGCGCGCAGATGAAGCCCTCATCGCAGTCCTCGAAGCAGAGATCGACGCAGATCATGTCGCCCGGGACCTGGTGGCAGGCGCCGCTGATGCACATGGAGGGCTTGTCGCAGTGGCACCCGGCCGGCCTGTTCGGGCCCTCGCACGGGTTGCCGGGCTCGGGGCCGGCCTCCGGGAGCTCCCCGGTCGTGGTCTCGGGCTCGGTCCGCCCGGGATCGCTCCTCTCGACGATCTCGGCGTCGCGCTCTTCGACGTCGTCGACGTACGGCGGCGCGGTGTGGGCGTCTGCGTCCGGTTGGTCCTGCCACCTGCCGATGCGCCCCTTGGTGGACACGAAGACGGGCTCCTCGTCCGGGATGCCGGAGAAGTCGACGTCGGGCACGGCGCCTATGTCGGCGAAGGAGCCGGAGGTGGCGATGTCGTCCCCTTCGCAGGCGGCGCCCGCCAACGCCACGGCGGCGAGCAATACGCCTACAAGGGCTCGCAACAGGTTCGAGGAGGTCTGCGTGGGGGCTGGCACCGTTCGTCCTCGGATCTGGCGTGCGGGGAGCGCTGCCTCGTGCAGGGGACCCCAACCGCGTGGATCGTCAGTGAGAGAATCGGCAGGGCGCGGCGTTTCTTGAACCTGACGCCCGCGCGCGCGGCATGGCGGCCGCCTCCCCCAAGGGTCGCGTTCTCGCCGGCCTTGGGTTATGCCTCCTGCCCCCACGCAGGTCGAGAGATCAAGGAGGGCCGCAATGGCAGCCACGTCGAGGAAGCGCAGGCATTCGCTCAAGACCAACGAGGAGGAGCTCGTGAAGCTCTCGGTCGCCGGCGAGATCATCGGCGCGGTCTGGCCCAACGCCCGCCTCTACCGGGTCGGCGGAGACGGCGTGCTGCGCCTCCTGCCCGGGACCGGCGGCATCTGCTACAGCCACCAGGTCGGCGACAGCGCGTGCCGCATACAGGGCGATCACGTGGAGGCCGGGGTGACGGTGAAGCACCCCGACAGGGACTTCAACTCCTCCCTCAACGTGCTCTCCTGCGTGGGCAACGAGGCCCTCGTCACGACCGGCAAGGCCGAAGGGGCGAAGGGCAGGGTCTGCGGCATGCACGGCGGGGTCGAGCACGTGATCTGCGACTTCTCGGAGGCGACGCTCGCGAAGCTGCGCATCGGCGATAAGATCCAGATCACGGCCCACGGCGCCGGCTTGAAGCTCGTAGACCACCCCGACGTCGAGGTGATGAGCTGCGACCCGCGGCTGCTCTCGAAGTGGGGCATCACGGTGAGCGACAAGGGCAAGCTCCGGGTGCCGGTGACCCACGTCGTGCCGGCCAAGATCATGGGGAGCGGGCTGGGCTCTCCCACCTCCCACCGCGGCGACTACGACATACAGATGTTCGACGAGGCCGTGGTGCGAAAGCACCGCCTCGACTCCCTGCGCTTCGGAGATCTCGTGGCGGTGAGCGACGCCGACCACACCTTCGGGAGGCGCTACCTCGGCGGGGCTGTCTCGGTGGGCGTCATCGTGCACAGCCGCAGCGACGTCAGCGGGCACGGCCCCGGCGTGACCAGCCTGCTCACGAGCAGGGAGGGCGCCATCGAGCCCGTCATCACCAAGGACGCCAACGTCGGGCGCTACCTGCGCGTCGGCCGGTGGAGGCAGCGGCGCTCGCGCAAGTGAGGCCCTGCGCGGGTGGCTTCAGCTCTCGTTTCGGGTGACCCGCGCTGCCACAGCCGCGAATGCCAGCGACGCGACCAGCCACACGACCTGCAGGGCAGCCGGCAGCGGGTGTCCGGCCACGGTGGCGATGGGCGGGTTGTAGCTCACGCCTTCGAGGTAGACCCAGGTGCCGGCGCCGATGGCCGAGAGCTCGACGCAGAGCTCGGTGACCTGTCCCCACAAGACCATGATGGCGATGCCGAGCGCGCCGAAGGGAGAGCGGCCGCGCGGCACCGTGATCCTGCGGGCGAGCTCGTAGCCGGCGAGGAGCAGGGCACCGTCCCACAGGCTGTGGAGCACGATGAAGGCCGCGGGCGGCAGGGGCAGCGGCGTCAGCCAGGTGAGGATCGGGCTGCCCGTCCAGGCGCTGAGCGCGAAGATGGGGATCTCCCAGGTCAGGCCTATGGCGGCGCCGATCCAGAACAGGCGCCAGGCGTGCGGGTTTGGCCACGCGCGGGCGCGACCGAGCCACACGAGGGTCGGGAAGGCGAGCGCCAAGAAGATGTCGGCGGCGTAGTAGGCGTGGGCGAGGGTCATACGTGCTTCTTCTTGGGTGTGTTCCACTTGACCCGCGGAATCCAGATCCGCAAGCCCTGGGGCCTTGCCCAAGGGCGCGCAGCGAGCCAGAGGCGAGCGAAGTATGCCACGCGGATTAGTTCTAAGCCTTCGGGGAGTTGCCCCGAAGGCGCGCTCGCCGAAGGCGAGCCTGACCTGCGGCGCTCCTTCGCGCTGCACCCGGTCCTCGACAGCTCCGCCGGGTCATGTGGGACACACCCCTTTTCCCCCGACTAGCCTTTGATCTAGCTGTTGGCTGTTAGCTGTTAGCGGTTAGCCTGAAACCCTGCGCACTTGCGGCTGCGTTTCCACTCGCGCCTTCGCGTTTCAGGTGAAGTGCCCACTTCGCCGAAGCAACGGGAATGCCTGAGCTAATGGCTAACGGCTAATGGCTAATCGCTTGTTTTAGGACTAGCGGAGACCAGCGTCCAGCTTCGTCGGCT
>CAZQPP010000637.1:0-4578 GCA_964594295.1 uncultured Myxococcales bacterium
GCAAGAGCGTCGTGAACGCGTGGTTGTGGAGCACACCCTTGCGCACGTGACGCGACGCCAAGGACCTCGCGCCCGCTACCGCGGCGCTCGCAAGAACCTCCTCGACCTCAGGCGCACGATCGCCGTCGAGAATCTCCACCGCATCCAGCACAGCCTTGCTGCGTGATTCCTGTTCGGCGCTCTAGGACCGCGTGCAGGAGCATCCGCATGGCGCTGTGCATGCACATGAGCATAGCCAGATCCCCGGGCGAAGCCAGGGCAACAAAGCCCTTGTTCGGAAGACGGGCCTTCGGCAGTATCGGAGCTGCTCAGGAGGCCGGTCATGGGACGTGCTCGAAAGAGGGAAGGGATTGGGGAGGCTTCGCGCAGCGCGCCGATCTTGCTCGCGTGCTTCACCCTCCTCTGGGCGGTGGCATGCGTAGACTCCGGCACCTTCGTCGCGAGCGACCCGGGGGCCGCGGCAGACGCCGGCGATGCCGGCGTCGTTCCGGGCACGGACCCGGGCACCCTTCCGGACCCCGGCACGGACCCGGCCACCGACCCCGCCACCGACCCGGCCACCGCCCCCGCCACCGCCGCCGCCGCCGCCGCCGCCGCCGGCGCGGCCCCGGCCCCGGCCCCCGCCCCGGCCCCCGACCCCGGCACGGACCCGGGCACCGACCCCGGCACCTGCGAGGGCGAAGCCCCGCTCTGCGCTCGCCAGCAAGGCGTCTGTCGCGGGCAGAGAGCCCAAAGCTGCGGGGACGGCGTCTGGGCCGAGTGCAGCGCCGAGACCTACGCCAGGCACCCCCTCTACGAGGAGGTGGAGACCTCCTGCGACCTCGTCGACAACGACTGCGACGGCGAGACCGACGAGGAGCTCGGCCCCGTTTGCGCCTGCGGCAACGGCCGCTGCGAGGGGGCCCTCGGCGAGGACGTGGCGACCTGTCCCTGCGACTGCACGATCTGCGGGGACGGCGTCTGCTCGCCCTGCGGTGAGAGCCCTCTCACCTGTCCCGAGGACTGCTGCCGGAGCGGGGAGGGGACCGTGGGCTGCGGCGACGGCTACTGCCTGGGCTTTGCATGCGGCGAGTCCCCGGAGACCTGCGCGGACGACTGCGGCGCGGCATGCGGGGACGGCGTGTGCGAGAAAGGCCAGACCCCGCAGAGCTGTCCTGCCGACTGCCAGCGCTTCATTTGCGGCAACGGCGTCTGCGAACCGGGCGAGGACGGCCAGGACGGTGGAGAGGAGTGTCCCGCGGACTGCGTCCCCGGCTGCGGCAACTGCGAGTGCGAGGGCGGGGAGGATTGGCGGACCTGCCCGGTGGACTGCGGTGCCTGCGGTGACGGCTTCTGCAGCGCTTGCGATCGACTGAGAGAGGACAAGCTGCGCTGTCCGGCGGACTGCTGCGCGGAAGGCGATCCGGAATGCGCGGGCGTGGTGCAGATCTGCCCCGACCCGGGCGACTGCGATCGGGACGGGTACCCGGACGAGGACGAGGCTCTCTACGGTCTCGACCCCACGGACCCCGACACCGACGGCGACGGTCTGATCGACGGCGCGGACAACTGCCCAGCCGTGGGCAACCCGGGCCAGGAGGACGAAGACGAGGACGGACGGGGCGACTCCTGCGACGAGGTCTGCCAGGTCGACTGCGGCAGCCGCGAGTGTGGCTCGGACGGCTGCGGCGGCACCTGCGGTGCGTGCGGAGCCACGTCGATCTGTCGCGGCGGCCTCTGCGTGCTCCAGAGCTGTGAGCCTGCCTGCGAGGCCAGGGACTGCGGCCCGGACGGCTGCGGAGGCACGTGCGGCGCGTGCGCCGAGGGCGAGAGCTGTAGGGACGGCACCTGCGCGCCCTGCGAGCCCTCGTGCGAAGGCAAGGGCTGCGGCCCCGACGGTTGCGGCGGCGTGTGCGGGACCTGTACGGGCTGCGAAGGCCCGGCACCGGAGCTCTGCCGTGCGGACGGCACGTGTCAGGAGGTCTGCTGCCCCGACTGCTCTGGCAGGGAGTGCGGGCCGGACGGCTGCGACGGTACCTGCGGCGAGTGCGACGACGGAAACCAGTGCACGGAGGACCGCTGCGGCGAGGCGGGAGCGTGCAGCTTCGCACAGGTTGGCGAAGTCACCCCCTGCAACGACGGCGACGAGTGCACGGACGGCGACGCGTGTCGGAGCGGAGAGTGCAAGCCGGAAGGGGAGCGCGACTGCGACGACGCCAACGAGTGCACCGACGACGGTTGCGACCCGGCCACGGGCTGCACCCATGCCGTGGCCGTGGCGCCCGGCTGCTGTGAGAACGCGGCGGCCTGCGACGACTCGAAGCCCTGCACGGTGGACACCTGCGAGCTTGGCGAGCATCGCTGCGTCCACGACGCCGAGACCCTTGAAGACCAGCCCTGCGACGCGGGTCAGGGCCCGGAGAGCGGTCGCTGTGTGAAGGGGGATTGCATAGCTGAGGCCGTGGGGCCCGAGGCCCCCGAGCTCACGGGAACCACGCCGGCTTCCCCGTCGAACGTGAAGACCCCGCTGGTCCAGGGCTCGGCCGAGGCGCTCTCGACGGTTCGCCTCTACACCACGGACGACTGCACGGGCACGGTCGCGGCGGAGGGTTTTTCGGCGCCGGACGGGAGCTTCGCCCTCCAGGTGACGGTGGAGACCGAGAGCTCGACCACGTTCTACGCCACGGTGACCGGCGGCTCGGGCAACACATCTCTTTGCAGCGCCGGGCTCACCTACGTCCACGACGGCGTCCCGCCGGGCAAGCCGAGCATCACCGGCACGACGCCCGCGTCTCCCTCCCAGGAGCTGAGCCCGGTCGTCCACGTCGAGGCCGAGGCCGGCGCCACCGTCCGGGTCTACGCGGACTGTGACGGCGATCCGCTGGGATCTGGAAGGGCCGGCGACGGGGGGGCGGCGGACGTCACGGCGAACGTCGTCGCAGAGCAGGAGACGACGCTCTTCGCGAAGGCCTTCGACCCGGCCGGCAACGTCTCCGAGTGCTCGGAGGGCTTTGTCTACGAACACGATGCGACGGCGGAGGAGGTCACCTTGACGGGCACGTCTCCTCCTTCTCCCGGAGGCAGCACGCAGCCGAGGATCGAGGGTGCCGGCGAGCCCGGCGCCACGATCTGGCTCTACACCTCCGCCGATTGTGTGGCGGGCATGGTCGCGAGCGGAAAGGCCGACGACGAGGGCAAGTTCTCCTTGCAGGTCACGGTGGCCGCGGGAAGCACGACGAGCTACAGCGCCAAGGCCATGGACAGGGCCGGGAACGTGTCGGAGTGCTCCGGGGAGATCACCTACGCGCACGACCCCTCCGTGGTTTGTGGAGACGGCGAATGCACGGGTGGCGAGACCACGGAGAGCTGCACGCCCGACTGCATCGCGGAACGCTTCGTGTATGTACCGTCGGGGGAGCTCGACATGGGATCGCCAGACGACGAGCCGGGGCGCTACGGCGACGAGGGGCCGCAGCGCAGGGTGCGAGTCACGCGGGGCTTCGAGATCAAGGCGCTGGAGGTGACCCAGGGTGAATGGAAGGCGATGCTGCCGGAGATGGGAGGGGCGGTGAACCCGTCGTACTTCTCAGCGTGTGGGGACGACTGCCCGGTGGAGAGGGTGAACTGGTGGGAGGCCCTGGCGTACTGCAACGCGCTGTCGAGAGCGGAGGGGTTGGCGGAGTGCTACACGCTGGAGGGCTGCAACACGAAGGCCCCCGGGGAGGACATGGAGTGCACGGGCGTGACGGTGGACGCGACGGGAGCGAGTCCGCTGTTGTGCGAGGGCTACCGACTGCCGACGGAGGCGGAGTGGGAGTACGCGGCGCGGGCGGGGAGCAAGACAGCGCTGTACACGGGGACGCTCACGATCGTGGGTGAGCGCACCGGGAGCGAGCTGGACGAGATCGCCTGGTACTCAGGCAACAGCGGAGTTGGCGATGTGTGGGGGTACGACTGCTCCGGCTGGAGGGAGATGCAGTTCCCGGCGGAACGCTGCGGAACCCACCCGGTGGGAAGGAAGCAGCCGAACGCCTGGGGCCTCTACGACGTCCTGGGCAACGTGTACGAATGGGTGTGGGACCGACACGGGCAAGGCTACTACCAGGACAGAGCAGAGGCTCTCGCCGGAGCCGCCGACGTCGATCCCCTCGGGCCGGAGTCCGGAAGGGACCGCGTCGTGCGTGGCTGCTCCTGGGACGTTATCGCTCGGGCGTGCCGCTCAGCGCACCGCGGTTGGCTCCCCCCGGGTGACAACGCCGACCTCCACCTGATGGGGCTCCGACCCGTCAGGACGGTGTTCACCGAGCCCTCGTGTGAGTCCGAGGCCGAGTGCGACGACTCCGACCCCTGCACCGTCGACCGGTGTGACAAAGGCAAAGGTGGCGGCCGCTGCGTGAACGACGCCGAGGCCGCCGACGGATCGGCCTGCGACGCGGGCGGCGGCGAGGGGAGTGGCGCGTGTGCCTCGGGGGAGTGCGTGTCGGTATCCACGTGCGGCGACGGCGACTGTAGCTTCGACGAGACCGAGGAGAGCTGCCCGAGGGACTGCCGGTTGGCGGGCTTTGTTTACGTACCGCCGGGGGAGCTCGTCATGGGCGC
>CAZQPP010000638.1:0-4542 GCA_964594295.1 uncultured Myxococcales bacterium
ATCGAGCGTGGTGTGGATCGCGGGAGCGACCGATCAGCTGATGACCTTCTTCGTGGTGCTCGGCCTGGTGCTTTGGCAGCGCCGAGCAGCCTGGACCACGTGCATCGCCGCCATCGCCTTCGGGGCAGCCGTGCTCTGCAAGGAGGTGGCCATTCTGGTGCCCATCTTCCTGCTCGCAGAGCAGCTGTTCGGCGAGGACGAGCAACGCGGAGGGTGGCTTTCGCTTGGCCTCGCGGCGGTCGTGGTCGCCGCGGTCACCGCCTGGCGTTTCGCCGTCGTGCCGGCCGCCAGCGCCCTCGCGGACGGCGGAGGTCTCCTGCTCGCGGGCCAGCGCGTCCTGTCGGCAGTCGGACACTACGCTGTGCGAATCCTGTGGCCGGTGCCGCCGTCGCTCCAGCTCGCCTACCGCCGAAGCGACCCGTCTGGTGCAGAGGTGTTCGAGCCCTGGTCGGTGGTGCTCGGCGCGACCACGCTGCTCCTCACCCTCGCCTTCGTGGTGTGGGCCGCACGGCGCACGGCGCGCCGGCCCTGGCTGGCCGACCTGGTCTGGCTGGTCGGGCCTCTCCTCCCGGTCCTCCACCTGCTGCCGACCTCCTGGAAGTGGCTCGTGGCCGACCGCTACCTGCACCTGCCCCTGCTGGGACTCAGCGCCTTGATTGCACGTGCGCTGGTGGGGATCCAGGAGCGGGTCGCGCTCCCCCGGGGCAGCCTCTGGATCGGTGCCACCCTCCTCGCGGGGCTAGCCTTCGCCGTCACCGATCCCGCCCTCGGGCATTGGCGCAGCGAAGCGCTCTTCTGGGCGGAGGAGCACCGGCGCCACCCCGAGAGCGCCGTCAGCGTTCAGCAGCACAGCCGGATCCTGATCCGCGAGCAACGCTTCGCGGAGGCCGAAGCCGTGCTGCGCGCGGCCCTCAAAGACGGCGGCTTCCGCTCCGACCCTGGCGCGCGGGCGGAGCTGGCCCTCCTCGCGGCCGGAGCCCGCCTGAGCACCACCTCGGGCGCAGAGGCCGACACCCTGAAGAGCCTCGACGCCTTCTTCGAGCAGTTCGCGACGCCCGCAGGCCCGCAGGCGGCCGCCCGCTCGCTCGGCCTGCCCGCGGACCTGCCCGCCGGCGCCCGCACAGGCTGGCGTGACGACGCCGAGAAGCTCGTGGTCCCCGCCGCCGTGGCGGCATCCCGGGCCGGCCGCTTCGATCGCGCGGAGACCCTGCTCGCCGCCCTCTGCTCGCGAGAGCCCGGGCGCGCTGTCGCGTGGGCCGAGCGCGCCCTCAACGCCGGCCGGGCGCTCGACCTCTCTCGGGCTGCGCACATCCTGGCTCGGACGCCGCTCGATCAACGAAGCGCGGCTCCGGTGCTGCGAGCCCGGCAGCGCCTGGCCCGAGCCGCCGCGGCGGCGCCCCCGCCCAACGCTCCCGAGCCCGAGCGCACCATGCGGAGAGCGATCGCCCTGCTCGAGCTCGGCGCGCCGGAGCACGCACGCTCGGAGCTCGAGAGGCTCTCCGAGAAGGAGCGCTGGAGCCGCCGCGTGGTGCAGATCGCGGTGCGCCTCGAGCTCCTCGACCGCCGCCCCGAGGCGGCTCGCGAGCTCCTGCACGAGGCGTCGAGGCGCGCCCCTCAGCACGAAGCCTACTGGCGCGAGGGCCTGCGCCGCCTCCAACAAGCCTCACCTCGCTGATGCCCCGCCTGCTCATGCTCCACAAGCCCAAGGGCTACGTGGTCACCCGCTCGGACGAGCGGGGGCGCAAGACCGTCTACGATCTGCTCCCCGGCTGGGCGCTCCGGGACGGCTGGAAGCCGGCCGGGCGCCTCGACCGCGACTCCCGGGGCCTGCTCCTCTTCGCGACCGAGGGCCCCGCCCTCGACTCCCTCACGCGGCCGGGCTCCGTGCACAAGACCTACGAGGTGTGGGTCCGCGGGCGGGTGACCGACGAGCACGTCGCGCAGGCCCTCGCGGGGGTGGACACTCCGGCCGGGACGTGCAGGGCGCGGTCGGTCGAGGTGCTCGGCGGCGCCGGCCCGAAGACCCGCCTGCGGGTCGTGCTCGACGAGGGCAAGAACCGGCACATCAGGCGCCTCTTCGGCGCGCTCAGAGATCCGCGCTTCGGCACCCCACTCAAGGTGCTCGAGCTGAAGCGCACGGCCGTCGGCGGGCTGAGCCTCGACATCCCCTCGGGGCGCTGGCGCTTCTTGAGCGACGAGGAGGCGGCCGGCCTCCTCGCAGAGCGGGCCTAGCTGTCCTGCGACTTGTGCTCAGCGCTCCTTGTGCCAGACTCGTTGTGACTCTTGGGGACACGGAGCCATGGGGAAAAGAACCACAGTGCCGACGCAGCTTTCGCCTCCTCGTGACAGGTTCGAGGAGTCTCCGCAGGTGCGGTGGGCCGCCCGCATCGTGCAGACAGCGTCGGCGGAGGACACCGGCGCGCTCCTGCCCATCGGCCGCGAGCTGATCCTCGGCCGCGGGCCCACCGGGGACAACACGGCGACCATCGAGGATGCCCACCTCAGCCGCCGGCACGCCCGCATGGTGGTCGACCAGTTCGGCACCCTCGGCGTCGAGGACCTCGAGAGCACGAACGGGACCTTCGTCAACGGCTGCCCTACCGACGCGGCGCCCCTCAATGACGGCGACATGGTTCGAATCGGCGCGACCCTGCTCGTCGTCACCCGCCTCGCCGAAGCCGAGGCGGTGGAGGACCCTCTGGCCGGGCTCGTGGGCGACTCGCCCGGCTTCCGCGGCGCCGTGCAGCGCGTGAAGATGGCGGCCGACTCCATGGTGCCCATCCTCTTTCGGGGAGCCGCCGGCACGGGCAAGGAGGTGCTCGCCCGGCTCGCCCACCGGCTGAGCGGGCGCGAGGGCCCCTTCGTGGCGGTCGACTGCGGCGCCATCCCGCCGGCCCTCGCCGAGGCCTTCTTCTTCGGGTACCAGGCCGGGGCCCGCGGAGGAGGCGACAAGCCGCGCCTCGGCATCTTCCGAGAGGCCGACGGAGGCACTCTCTTCTTAGACGAGGTGGGAGAGCTGCCGGCGTCGCTCCAGCAGAAGTTCCTGCACGCGATCGAGGACTCGGAGGTCCTGCCCGTCGGCGCCTCGGTGCCCATCGAGGTGGGAGTGCGGGTGGTCGCGGCCACCGACGCCGACCTCGCGAGGAGCGTCGAGCGCGGGGCCTTCCGCGCCGACCTCTTCGCGCGGCTCTCCTCGTGGAGGGTAGAGATCCCACGGCTCGGCAGGCGCAAGGAGGACATCCTGCGCCTCGCGCGCCACTTCGCCGGCCGGCCGCCCGAGCCGCGGCCGGGCGAGCCCCCGCTCTGGACCCCGGACTTCGCCCAGGCGCTGCTCACCTACCCCTGGCCCCGCAACGTGCGGGAGCTCCGCCGGCTCGTCTCCGCCATCGAGGTCTCCGGGCAGCACCCACCCTACACCGTCGCCATGCTGCCGCCTGCGATGCGCGCGGTCACCGACGACCTGCTGCCCGGCATGCCCGAAGGATCGAAGGCGGTCCCCGACGAGATGTTCGACCAGACCGTGGCCTTCGAGCCCACCGCCGAGCACCACGGACGCCCACCCCGGGAGCAGCTCCTGCTCGTGCTCAAACGCCACGGCTTCAACGTGAGCGCCGTCGCCCGGCACTTCGCGCGCGACCGCAAGCAGGTCTACCGCTGGATGAAGCACTACGGCATCGACGCCGAGCCCGCCCAGGACTGAGCGAGCTCTCCGATCACCGGGCTGAGGCACCGGTCCCAGACCAGTGGGACACCGGTCCTAGCTCAGCGCGGCAGGAGTCCCAGATCCCTGGGTCAGGCGTCCCGATGCGCTGAGGCAGCGGTCCCAGGCCGCCGGGGCTCCCGTCCCAGCCGTTTGGGCACCTGTCACGGCGCCCCGGCGCGCCGAGCCCTCCCACGGCGGCGCGCCGACAACACCGTGATATCCTGGCACTAACCAGGACCGACACGGCTCGGCACCGCGAGATCCGGGGCCCCTCCACGGGCGAGCCCAAGGTCCCATCCAGGGCCCGCAAGGCGCCCCTCAGCAGCCTGCTGCGATCACGCCTGGGACACCTGTCCCATTTTTTTTCGTCTTTTCCCTAAAGGTCGGCGCAGGAGGGTCGATAGGTCTAATCGTGACCGGAAATGCCACCCACGGACATGGAAGGCAGCAAGGTCACAGGTTGAATCCAAAGACGCTGAACACGTCCCCGGAACAACCACCCGACACCCGGTCGGATCATCGCCAAGCTACTCCGTCCTCGCACAAGAGAGGTTAGAAAATGCGTTCCAGGATCGTTTCCAGTCTGACTTTGCTCGCCGCCTTCGTCGCACTCGTCGCCATGGGCACGACCAACGCCAACGCCGCCACCGAGGGTACCCTCAACCTCAGCGGCTCCATCGCGGCCGCCTGCAGCATCGTTGTCACTCCGACCGCCGCTGCCAGCGCCCTCGACCTCGTCAGCGGTGAGACCGACACCAACGTCGCCACCGTCTCCGAGAACTGCAACGACTCCGACGGCAACACCGACACGGTCGCGACCGACACCTTCGGCTCCGGCT
>CAZQPP010000639.1:0-4512 GCA_964594295.1 uncultured Myxococcales bacterium
TTGAAAAGGTGCAAGGGGCGTTCAAGCGCCTGCGCCTGAGAGACGGAGTCTTGGAGCCCTGCAGCGAGGAAGCGTCATGACCGGGGCGAAAAAGGACGAGACCACCATGAGCTTCGGGCAACGCCTCCGCGATCTCGTCGTCCTGAGCTGGCGCGACCTCGACCTCAGAGAGTCGTGGAGCCAGGTCTTGATGCCCGTCTTGACGGTGGCAGCGGCCATGGTGCTCCTCGACCTCGGGCTCGCCGTGCGAAACGGGGTGGATGCGGCGCGGCAGCAGATCCTGGAGCGCCACCCGGACCTGCGGGTCGTGCAGGTGGTCCGCAAGACCCACGGCGTCAGCGAGGCCCTCGACGTGAGCGAGGTCGAAGGCGCCGTGGCCGACTTCGTGGGCGATTCGGCCCACGCCGTGTTTCCGATCCCCTCCGCGCTGCTGCCTGTCGGAGCGCAGGGGAATGAGCGCTCGACGGAGACGACCTCTCTCGAGGGACTCGACCCCCGGGATCCACGCTGGGAGCTCCCGCCATTCCGGGAGCTGCCGCGGCGCGAGGGGCGCCGCGGCTTCAGCTCCAACGGCGCCCTCGAGATCGTGGTCACCAAGAACCTCCTGCAGGACATCGCACCCGGCGCCGGCACGGAGCACGATCCCGCGCGGCGCTTCTTGCTCCACGGAAGCGACGGGCAGCCTCCCCTGGTCCTGAAGGAGATCGGCGTCGTGCCCCTGCAGGACCCGGACGTCGAAGCCTACGTGCCGGCCGGCCTGCTCCGGGCCGTGCGGCGCGCGCTCGCCACTTCGGATGCCGAGCTCTTGGCGATGGTTGACACGGAGAAGAACGAGATCAAGGCCGAGGTCCTCTCCGCTCTCCCCCGCAGAGGCGCCTTCGCCCGTGTAGACGTGTACGTCGACGACCCGAAAGACCAGGCCGCCGTCGTGGCCGAGCTGCGCCAGGGAGGTTTCCTGGTCAGGTCGCCGCGGGAGCAGCTCCAGGACTTCGACCGCCGGCACAGGTTCGTCGGCGTCGGCCTCACCTTCCTCTTCTTCCTCGCCGTCCTGCCGGGCTTCCTGGTCACGCTGGTCACGTTCTTGTTCTTCCACACGATCCGCATGCCCGTAATGGTCCTCTACCGAATAGTCGGTATCCGGAGGCGATACCTGGCGGGCATTCGCCTCGTGCAGGGAACCCTCTTCATCGCCGGGATCGCCGTGCTCCTCGCCGTCCCGGTCGTGCTCCCGGTCATGCTCTACTTCTCCAAGACCATGTACAACGACATGCCCCTGCTGCACCCCACCCTCGCCGGGCACGGCCTCGCCTTCCTCTTCGGGTGGCTCGGCCCACTCGGAGCATCGCTGATCGCCGCGCGCAAGGCCTACCGCGTGAACCCGATTGACTGGCTCGATGCAGCACCCTGACCCAAGCGGCAGCGGTCTCCGGGCCCACTTCCCGCTGTTACGCGCCACGCGCAACAAGCTCCCGGGACGCACCGGCGGCTTGCACCGCTGGGCCGTCTTGCCCTTGCTCGGGCTGGCCCTCGCCGGGACGTCGTGCAGTAGTCTGAAGTCCCTTTTCGGGTACGGGCCCACCACCGGGGCGCAGGCAGCGAAGGCGGCGGCACCGCTGCGGCCGACGGCCTATCTTGTCGTACGGAGCCAGGCCAAGGTCTACACGACTGCGACCGGGACCGGCACCGTCGGCCGCCTCGCCGGCATCGCACAGCTGGTGGCAAGCGAGGTGACCGGGCCCAGCGGCAAGAAGGGACGCCTGCGCGTCAGCACCTGGAAGGACAAGACGAGGCTGGCAGGCTGGGTCGACGCATCCAACCTCATGCCGATCTACGAGCAGCTCGGGGTGCCTTGCGGGTCTTTGCCTTGGAGGAGCACAAGCCACGGAGGGGAAGCCACGGGAGAGCTCGACATCGAGCGCACAGCCCAGCTCTGCCGGAAGCTCGGAGGCCGTCTCCCTGTCGTAGAGCTGCGCGCGGGTGAGGGCGCAGCAGGCGACGTTGTCGTGGTGCCTGGTCTCGTGCGCGAGCGGCCGGCTTCCGGCGCGGCTCCGACTGGGGCTCCGACTGGGGCTCCGGCCGGCAACCGGCCGGGCGCCTACTCCGGACGCGCTGCCGGCAAAGGTGCGTCCGCAACGACCCCCGCCGAGAAACGGCGCGCACTCGCCGACCGCACACTCCACGTCGTGCTCGTCGTGGACTCCAAGGACAAGACAGCAAATGCGTTCTCTGACAGCGTCGAAGACCTGTGCCGCCCTGCTCCGGAGAAGACAGACGAGGTACACTGCAGGGCGTGGCGCGTAGAGGTCTCGACGGTCAAAGCCAAGAAGAAGGTCGAAGCCACGTTCCACGAGATGAGGACCGGGGCGTTCATCAAGAAGAAGGAGCTGTCGATCAGGGGACTGCGCACCCGCCCTCGCAATGCGCAGGTGCTTCCGCTCGCCGACCTGCTCCCCTGGGCCACTGAAACCGCCACGCGACAAGAGGAATCCACACTCGCGGCCCTGGTCGTCGTAGCCCTCGGTCAGCCGCCGTGGATGGCGCTCAAGAGCGACGCGAGCCGCCTCAAGGACTACCTGTCACGCGTCAAGGTCGATCTGGCCGTCTTTCGCGCGCCGGCAGGGACCTCAGAGAAGGCGTCTTCGGCTGTGCAGACCCTCGAGGACGTGGCCAGCGCGGCCGGGCCGAATATCGTGGAAACCGTGGGGCTCTCAGCGAATACCATCAAGACCGTGGTGAGACGCCCAGTCGTCATCCTTCGCCAGAGGCTGAAGATCCTGCAAAAAAGCGCGGCGGCCGCCAAGGCGCCCAAGGCGCCTCGCTCGTCTGACGACCAGCCCCTCTTCATGCCGGTCTCGCTCCCGGCGGGAGTCGGGGCCAACAAGGCAACCGTGCTGCTCAAGGACGAGCACCGCGCACTGGAGCGTCTCGACCGCCTGCTCGACTATCTCCTCGGCGCTCGCGACGGAAGGAACTGGAGGCCGCCTTCTCACGACTTCTGGCGATCGGGCACGACTATCCTGGAGTCCGCCGCGCCGCCGGCGCCGTTTCAGGAGCGCTGCGTGAGCCCTATCTCGGCGCTCCACTATGACCGAAACACCCTCGAGCAGTACGATCTCTGGGCAGACGAGATCTGGCTCGAATACGTGACGATCGCCAAGCGTCGCCTCGATGAGTGCTTCAAGGCCGGCTGGATCGATCTCTACAGGTGCTGGCTGTGATCTCTGCGATCAACAAGGTGCTATCCTCGATGCCTGCCGCGCCGCATGCTGCCGAAGGGCGCCAAAGCCAAAGGAAAAGGAGGAACTGATGATGCAAGCCAAAGCCCAACTCGGCTTCCTCTTGCTGCTCGCGCTCGTGCTCGCCACGTTCCCGGCCTTCGAGCCGGTCCCGGCTTCCGCGGCGCCCGCATCGCTCGCCGCATCGCTCGCCGCCGCAGTCGACGAAGCCGAGCGCATGGTCGAGGACGGAGACGCCACCCAGGCCGCGCGGATCCTTTGGAGCGTCCAGACACGTATCCAGCGCGGCTACTTCGACCAGCCCAGAGCGGAGCAGGAGCGACGGACGGTGCTCCACAAGCGGGCCGCCGTGCTCATGAAGAAGGCCCAGAAGACGGCCGGCATGTGGTGGATGTCCGCGCCCGCCCCTCCGAAGCAGAACGTCCAGCGCGCGGGCGACCCCAAGGAGCGCCAGGGCGTCGCTGGCGAGCAGTGTGCCGAGGCCGACCTGCCGCCCTGCCCGCCGAACCTGGCGGCGCTCTCCGACCTGCCGCTAGTGTGCAACTGCCGCGTCAGGCACTGGCTCAAGGTGCTGTCCAGGCCCAAGAAGGGCAAAGACTTCGCAAGGGCCTTCGCGCGCGGCGCCCAATACCTGCCCATAATCCGTGACTCGTTCTCCAAGTACGGCCTGCCGACAGACCTCGCCGCGATCGCCACCTTCGAGTCCCGCAACAAGCTCCGCGCCAACAACAAGAGCACCGACGCCAGCGGCCTGTGGCAGTTCATGGAGGTCACCGGCAAGCACTGGGGCCTCAGGATCGACGGCCACACCGATGAGCGCTTCGACCCGAAGCTGTCGACCGATGTCGTGGCCAAGCGATTCGCTCATGCATTCGACAGGTTCGGCCGCTGGGACCTCGCCATAGGCTCGCACTACGCGGGCATGGGAGCGATCTCGAAAGCGCTCGCCAAGGCCGGAAAGGACGCGACCTTCTGGGACCTCAAGCTTGGCAAGCGCTCGACGACCTACGTCGGGAAGGTCTACGCGACGTTGATCCTGTCCAAGAAGCCGGAGCTCTACGGCCTCCCGCGCGTCAAGCCCTTCTTGGAGACCGTCGACTTCCGGGAAGGACACCGGCTGAGGACCGGCGGCATGATGTCCCTCGGTCAGCTCGAGCAGGCCGCCGCCTGCCCGGACTCGCGCCTCGCCGATTACAACCCGGCTCTGCGCACGCCCACCCTGCCGCCATATGAGTACGTGCTCCGAGTGCCAAAGTCGTGCATCGAAGTGATCCGG
>CAZQPP010000640.1:0-4511 GCA_964594295.1 uncultured Myxococcales bacterium
TTCGCCCCCGTCGACGAAGATCATGCCCGGCGAGGCGCCCTCGAGCACGCCGTCACCATCGGGCGGGAGCACCTGACGGCCGGCCGGGCTCGGCTCGAGGGCCTGAGCCGGGCGAACAGGCTCACCTGGCTGGTTGTCGCCTGCGACTGGCTCGACTCGAGCTTCGAGCGCCTCGCGGCGAGCGTCAACGGAGGCTGATCTGGCCCGCCCCTCCCATCCGCCCTCCAAGCCGCCGCCCGCCTGGCAGGCCACGGTCGAGGAGGCCGTGGGGCAGGTCATCCAATTCTGGGGCTTCAAGCGCAACCACGGCCGGCTTTGGGCCCTGCTCTACCTGACCGACGAGCCCATGACCGCGGCCGAGATCGGCCGGCGCCTCGGCCTCAGCAAGGGGGCCGTGAGCCTGGTCACGCGAGAGCTGCTCACGTGGGGCATCATCTGCCGGAGCAACACCCCCGCGCTCGCAGGCGTCTGTTTCGAGGCCGAGCGCGACATGTTCCGCATGGTGGAGACCGTCGTGCGCAGAAGGGAGCACCGGCTGGTGGAGCAGGTGGTGGCGGACCTGCGCCAGGCCGAGCGCCAGGTGATGGAGGACAGCAGCTTGAGGGTATCCGAGCGACGTGCCGTGGTGGCCCGCCTGCGCCGCCTGCGCCGCTTCGGAGAGCTCTGCGGCGCCGCGATAAGCGCCTTTTTGCGGTCGCGGCGCATAGACCTCAGGCCGCTGCGCAGGATCCTGATCGACGACGCGCGCTGAAGCGTCTCGACCGCCGCCCAACGCAAAGGCTCGAAGGAGGACCGACAGATGTCACAGAAGCCCGCCCAGATCTGGGCCGCCCAGGTTCGCGCTCCCTTCCTGATCCTCTCCGTGCTCCTGGTGCTGATCGGCGCCGGCGCCGCGGCGGCGGACGGCGTCTTCGACCTGCTCCGCGTGCTGCTCTGCGTCCTCGGCACCGTCCTCGCCCACGTGGGCGTCAACCTCTTCAACGAGGTGAGCGATCACACCACGGGCATCGACGACAACACTCGCCGCACCCCCTTCAGCGGAGGCAGCGGCACGCTCCAGGCCGGCCTCACATCGCGCCGCGCCGTGTCGACGGCCGCCTGGACCTCGTCGGCCGCGGCCCTGCTCATCGGCCTCTACCTCTGCACGGTCTCCGGCTGGGCCTTGTCGGCGCTGATCGCAGGGGGCGCGGTGGCCTCGCTCTTCTACACGAGCCACCTCGCGCGTTGGAGCCTCGGCGAGCTCGCGGCCGGCACGACGCTCGGCACCTTCGTGGTGCTCGGGACCTACTACGCCCAGGCCGCCACGCTCACGACCTCGGTCATCCTCCTGTCGATCCCGCCCGGCGTGCTCACGGCGCTGCTCCTGCTGCTCAACGAGTTCCCGGACGCCGAGGCCGATCGAGCCGGCGGCCGCCGCCACCTCGTCATCCTGCTCGGCCACCGCGGCGCGGCGATCCTCTACTCCGTGCTGCTGGCGTCGACCTACGCCTTCATCGTGGCCGGCGCCGCCGTCGGGTGGTTCCCACCCACGCTCCTCCTCGCCCTGCTCACCCTGCCCCTGGCCTGGAAAGCCGCCTCCACGGCGCTCAAGCACGGCTCGGAGCACGAGCCGATGCTCCCCGCCCTCGGGGCCAACGTGGGCCTCGTGCTCGGCACCGACCTGATGCTCGCCGCGGGGATGTTCCTGGCCTGAGCCGGGAGGCGCGCTCAGCCCGACCAGTCCGCCGTGAAGCCGAAGCGCCCCGACAGCCCCAGCTTCTCGGAGGCCCGCTGCAGGACCTTGCGCCATATCTCCACGTTCTCCGGGCCGGGCGGGTGGGCGCCGAGGTACTTCATGGTCCCCATTACGGCTCGGGCCCACTCGTTCGCGTCCTTGTCCATGTCCGCGTGGTCGTACCAGAGGGCGATGTCCCCGATCCGGCGGAAGTGCGGTTGATCCGGCGCATGGGCCGCCACGTGGAAGGAGTAGACGGCCTCTTCGCCGCCGACCGGCACGACGCTTACGTGAAGGGAGGGGCGCCCGCCTCCGCCTCCGCGCCCCGCGCCGGGGCCGCGCGGCCTCGCGCCAAGCCCGGTCTGCCAGCGGCCGCCGTCGAAGCGCGCCTCGAAGCTGGCCCCGGCTTGGGCCGCCAGACCTGCAGCCGAGATCTGCGAGCCGGAGAGCGCGCTCCCAAGCTCCTCCATGAGGGCCTCGCAGTCGGCCGCGAGGAGGGGCTCTGCGGCATCGCCGGCTTCGAGGCGCAGCTGCAGCACGATGCGCCCGGGGGCGCCGCTCTCGGTCGGCCCCTCGATCAGGATGTACTCCACCGCGCCGCGCAGCGCTTCACCGTGCTCGAGCTCGACGAGCAGTGAGCGCTCCTGCGTCAACGAGATGCCCGTGGTCCGCCAGGAGCCGAAAGCACCGACGCCGGGCCAGATCCGGCCGCCGAGGTGCTCGTCAGCGTCTTGGAGCAGCCAGGCGGAGCGGGGGTCGAACCAGGGATCGCCCGCCCACGTCTCCACCGCGGGCAGCCGGATGCGGCGCTGGAGGTGGGCGACGCAGGTCCGCAGGAGATCGTCGCTGGGCGCAGCATCCCCGATGGGCCGGACGTCAAGATACCCGACCAGGGCCCCGAGGGGCTCGCCGGCGCGCTCGTGGCCCGGCACGCCCAGGTGCAGGGAGACCCTCTCAGCCTCGACCTCGAAGGTGAGGGCGAGCACAGGCGGTGGCTCGGACCAGGCGTCGACGAGGCGCGGCTCGTCCTCCGAAACCCGCAGGAGCTGCTCGAGGATCTGCTCCTCGGGGTAGGTGATCTCGCCGAGGAGCCTGTTCAGGACCTCGGCCCTCTCGATCCCGTCCCGGTCGCCGCCGAGAGGCTTCAGAGCGTCCTCGACGCTCGACGAGCGGGTCGGCAGGCCTACCAGATCGGCCACCTCTGCGTTCGGGCCGGCAGGACGATAAGGCACGGGCCTCTGGGAGAGGCTCGGAGTGAAGCCCTCCTCGGACCAGTCGGTGCGCTCGAATCGGCACACGGAGGCGAGCGCGCAGGAGCGGCACACCCAGCGGTAGGGGTGGCTACGCATCACCTTGGCGATGTCGCGCCCCGACGAGATCGAGATCTCGTCCAGGGTGATGTGCTCGGCCTCGGCGTGGTTGAAGCTCAGCACCGTGCCCTCGTAGACGTACTGGACGTCGAGGGAGCGGTGCTCGAGGCCCTCGGGCAGGATGCACAGGGGCACCTTCACGAAGCCGAGGGGCACGTCCTCCGGCTGCGTGCGCACGATCTCGGCTATCTCTTCTCTGCGCTCGTCGAGTGAGTCGAGCACGCTGTCGAGGCCGATGTCGTAGGTCTTGCAGGGCAGGAGGGCCGCGAGGCGCATGCGCCAGGGCGCACCACGGAGGGCCTCGTAGAGCACATCGCGCATCTCCTCGAGGCGCCCGACATTGAGCGAGAACATGTCGGACTCGGTGGAGATGGGCAGCGAGCGCTCCGGGTGGGCGAGGTTGTAGTCCCTCACGTTTCGCAGCCCTTTCAGCGTGCGCTCGAAGCCTCTCCGGCTCACCCTCGCTCCCCTGGCGAAGCCCTCGGGGTCGGGGAAGTGGAAGGAGACGGCGAGCCCGCGGCACCCGGCCTCCACGAGCTCCTCGACGAGGCCGTCACGGGCGAGCTGCTGGCCGTTGGTGAAGACGACGACCTGCAGGTCCAATGAGGCTCCGTAGCGGACGATGTCCGTCACGTCGCTTCGGAGCAGCACCTCGCGGCCGCAGAGCACGATCTGCTCGGCGTGCTCGCCGGTCTCGCGCATCAGGCGCTTGACCTGCTCCAGGCTGGGCTCGGTGGCGTTGTCCCGAGCCTCCTCGTAGCAGAAGAAGCACCGCATGTTGCAGCGGTGGGTCAGGGTGACCTCGGTCCAGTCGACGACCTTCGGGATGTCCTCGAGCACGCTGCTCATGAGCTAACGGATCGAGATGGTGAAGACACCCTTCGAGGCGCAGTCCTCGGGGCCGGTGCCGGTGAAGGTGCCCTCGATTCGCCCGAGGCCCGAGGCCCTCCCGTCGAAAACGTAGACCAGCTCGTCCTCACCGTCGCCCTCCACCGTTCGGAATTGCACGCACTTCCCCTGCACCCTGGCGTCGCGGAGCTTGAAGCTCGTGTCGGCGTCTCCGGTCGCACCGGTCAAGGCGAGCAGCTCCCCGTCCTGGGCGATGCGCAGGTCCTCGCTCTCGAGCGAGAAGCGCTCGGTCCGAAGCCTCTTCTCGTTGCAGTCCGTACGAGCTCCGTGGCCGCGGATGGTCCAGGTGCCGTCGACCTGGGCCGTGTCGCCGGTGCAGGGGTCGGTGGCGTCCATGGTGGAGGAGATGGCGCTCGCCAGCTCGTCGCAGCCGCACAGCAAGAAGAGCACGCAGATGAGCTTCTTCACAGAGCGTCCCGGTTGACCTGCGGAATCCCGGCCGCAAGCATTCAGGCCTTGGCCTGGCGGGGCAGGCGTTTCGGGGCGAAACGCCTCTACGCGGGGCGTTTCGCAAGCGA
>CAZQPP010000641.1:0-4506 GCA_964594295.1 uncultured Myxococcales bacterium
GCGGGCATGCACTCGTGGGGGCCGACGCTGACGACCCCGTCGATCTCGTCGACGAGGTACTCGTGCAGGGGCCCGCCGACCGTGAGGATCGCCTCCCCGAGCAGGTCTGAGGAGACGTAACGCTCGCCGGCGCGCAGCGACTCGGAGACAAGCATGCGCGGGCCCCAGCCGAGGGAGACCGCCATCTCCTTGTAGAGGATGTCGCAGACCTCGTCCTGGACGGCGCTCGTCACGTAGATGGTCGTGGGATCGTCCTCGGGGCGCGGCACGCCGTCTTTGAGGCGCTTCTTCTGCTGCCACGCCGTGTACTCGATCCACTCGTTGAAGGGCGCGAGGTGCACGCGGGCCCCGGCCTTCTCGAGGCGCTCGACGAGGAAGTCGTTGGCGAAGGGATCGAGGCGCGCGTAGATCTCGCCGACGAGCGCCACCGTGGGCAGATCCCGCCCGCGGCCCTTCACCGCGGCGAACGCCTGCGCCGCCCGGCGCACGACATCGCGGATGCCCAACATGCCGTTGGGGATCTCGAGGAGCGCGTCCTTGATGCGACCGGAGCTCGGGCTCTCGAGAGCCGCTACGAGCTCGGCGAAGGAGGCGTCGTAGATTCGCTGGGCGGCACCTCGCTCGGTCTCGACGGGGCGGACGTCGTGGAGGCCGGCGAGCAGCATGTCGCCGGCGACCATCCCGAACCAGAGCTTAATCTGGAAGTCTGCCGGGAGCCCCTCGAAGTAGTCGTCATCAGAGGGCGCGACGATGCGCACCCGCTCCGTCCAGCCGCTCTGCTCGAAGGCGATCTTGTGGAGCAGGTTGTAGACCCCGAAGCGGCAGGGGCCGTTGGCGGTCGGCATGACGAAGGCGAAGCGCTCGCCGTTGGCGCGATCCCGCTCGATGCGCTGCAAGACGCTGCCGAGCGTGATGGTCATCGGCACGCACTCCTTGCCCGAGGTGTAGCGGCGGCCGAGCTCGAGGGCCTCGCGGTCGGGCATCGGGAGCGCCTCGGCGCGGTAGCCGGCGCCCCTGAAAGAGGCGGCCGTGGTGACGGCCGCGACCCCCATGGGTGGGATGAGCAGGAGCTCGTCCTTGCGCTTGACCGCGGCGAAGTCCTCCTTGTCGGCCTCGAGGGCCGGGAAGTCGGTCAGGCGGCGGGCCTGACGCTCGGCCGACGGCGCCCGGGCGTCGCTGTCGACGCAGTAGAGGAAGGCCTCGATGCGGGTGCGGGTGCCCGCGTCGCCCGTGTGGCCGTCGGTCTCGATGACGGCGAAGGGCTTGTTCTGCATGATGTAGGAGTAGAAGTGCAGGTTGAAGCTGTCGGGCCCGCACGAGTAGTTGGAGCAGAACACGCTGTAGACGCCGTCGCTGCGTCGGATCTGGTGGGCCGCCCGGATGTTGGTCTGGCTGTA
Organism: uncultured Myxococcales bacterium; assembly: GCA_964594295.1. Classification (GTDB taxonomy): domain Bacteria; phylum Myxococcota_A; class UBA9042; order UBA3505; family UBA3505; genus CAZQPP01. The sequence goes on from CAZQPP010000641.1 coordinate 1,398, forward strand.
GTGCCAGAAGATGTCGTCGAGGACCGGAATCTGCTTTCTCACCGGGTAGCAGTCGACCGGGATCGCGAGCGCCCCCTGGGAGCGCAGGAGGCTTGGCACGTTGCTGTTCAGGACGTCGTTGTAGATCGTGTAGACGCGGCCGAGCACCACCACCGGGGGCACGCCGTGGTCAGCGGCGAAGGTGAGGGCCCGGCCGCCGATCTCGAGGCAGCGCCTCTCGAAGCCCTCCTGGGCCGCCACGGCGGCGGAGAAGGCGGCGGCGAAACGGTCGCCGCGGGAGAGCTCGCGGGCCAGCGACTCCGCAGATCTGCGGAAGCGCCTGGAGTGGAGGCTCTCCTCGCCCATGTTCAAGACAGGCTCGAGCAGCTTGGTTCGCCGGGTGCGGCGGAAGAACGACTGCTTCATCAGACCCGGCGCCGCCTGCACCATGGGGCAGGTCACCGCGTAGGGCTCGCCGCCGGCCCGAGCCAGCTCGCGCACCATGGGCAGGAGCAGGTAGTCCGGGTCCTCCTCGAGCAGCCCGCCGACCATGCCGAAGTAGAGCTGCAGCGGCGCGCAGAAGGGCGTGTTGGCGAGGTCTATTCCGCGCTTGAGCTCCCTCTGACCGCCGTTGCGGGCCACGCGCACCTTGAGACCGAGGCGGTGGAGGAAGGTGGCGAAGAAGGGCAGCAGCCCCTTGAGGGCGAACTCGTCGGTCAGCGCGACCGTCGGTGCGCCCTCGTCGTGCTCGACGAGCGCCTCGAGCAGGGCCGACACCGCGAGCTCCCGCTCGCGGAAGGCGTCGGGCGCGTTGTCCGGGAGCTTGCGAGCCCTCGCGGCGCGGTCGTGGAGCGAGCAGTTGCCGCCCCAGACGAACTTCCTGCGGTGGCCGGCCACCGTCGTGTTGAGGCGGTCTATGCGGCAGAGGTTGCCGGGCTCGCCGCAGCCCCGGGTGGACTTGCAGACGAAGGTGTCCCTGCGGTCCACGCGCGCCTCTTTGAAGCGCGAGAGCTCCAGGGGCACCGCCTCCTCGAGGGCCAGCTCCTTGTTCGCGAGCAGCGCGATGCCGAGGGCGCCGGTCGTGCCGGGGTCTGGCGGCACCGTCACCTCGCACCCGGTCTGCGCAGCCACCGCGGCCGCGAGCGCCGGAGCCGCGAAGGGCATTCCCTGGCAGAAGATGCGGCGGCCGACCGAGCGGGTGCCCTTCACCCGGTTCAGGTAGTTCTGAACGACCGAGTCGTAGAGCCCGGCGAGGATGACCTCGTTCGGCTCCCCGGCCCCGACCGCGCGGGCGATGATCTCGGCCATGAACACCGCGCAGTGCTGGCCGCGCGACAGCGCGGCGTCCGCCTTCATGGCCACGTCGGCCATCCGAACGACGTCGTCAATCCCGTCGAACTTGTTCCCCTGCTCCTCGATGAAGGAGCCGGTTCCGGCGCTGCAGGCCTCGTTCATCGCGGCGTCTACGACGCGGCCGCCGTCGAGGCGCACGTACTTCGCGTCCTGACCTCCGATCTCGAAGATCGTGTCCACCTCGGGGTCGTAGAAGAGCGCGCCCTCGGCGTGGGCGGCGATCTCGTTCATGACGAAGACCCGCTCCGGGCCGAAGCAGCACGCCATGAGCGACCCGACCACCTCGCGCCCCGAGCCGGTCACCCCGACGCCCAGGGTCTCGTAGCGCCCTCCCCTGTCTGCGAGGAAGGCCTCGACGAGCGCCCTCGACGCGCCCACCGGGTCTCCGAGGGTGTTGCGGTAGGAGGACCAGACGGGCCTGTTCTGGTCCATGTCTAGGGCCACGGCCTTGCTGCCGGTGCTCCCGATGTCCAGGCCGACCAGGACGCGGCGGCTTCGGCCGTCGTCTTCGAGGTCCTCTGCCGGCATGCGCCGCACCCTCGGGAGCGCCGTGCGCAGGGCCGGGTTGTGCTCGAAGCTCTCCTCGACGCCGGCGGAGAGCAGCTCATCGAGGGCGGGCAGGTCGACCCTCTCCCTGGCCGCGACCGCCGCCGCGCCTATGGCCTCGTAGAAGAGGGCTCGCTGCGGGTCGGCCTCGACGAAGCGCACGCCCAGCTCACCAGCCATCGCCTCGAAGCGCCTCCTGATGCGGCCGCTTCGCATCACCCCGCCGGTGAGCAGCAGGCTCTCTGGCATGTCGCCCTTGGGCAGCAGCGCCGAGACGTTCTCGCAGACCGCGTCGTAGAGCCCCGCGAGAATTCGCTCTTTGCCCTCGCCCTTGTTCGCGAGGTGCGTCATGTCGGTCTTCAGGATGACCGGGCAGCGCCCCGAGAGCGGCGCCGGGTCTGCAACCTCGTCGCAGAGCCGATCCGCCTCGGCGAGGTCGAGGTCGAAGCGCTCGACGAGCTGCCGCAGGAAGTTCCCGGTCCCCTGCGAGCAGCGTGAGTTCTCCTTGATCCGCCGCACGCCGTTGGCCCGAAGCTCGACGACCGCGAAGCCGTGGGCGCCGATGGAGACGACGGCGCAGGTGCCGAGCGCGGGCATGCGCAGGGCGACGCCCTCCGCCACCGCCACCTTGGTCGGCAGCCTCTGGAGCTTCACCGCCGGCGCCAGCCTCCCCGTGGCGGCCGCGCCCCACAGCCCCTCCCAGCCTGCCTCCTCGCAGAGCCGGAGCAAGGTCCGCCCCGGATCCTTGTGGTGCTCGGAGATCCAGGTGCGCGCCAGCGACAGGCGCCCGTTTGTTCGCACGAGCTCGGCGAGCTTGACGCACTCGGCGCCGATGTCGAGCCCCAGGTACCGTTCGAGCATGAGAGAGTCCCCGCCCTCGAGATCGCGCGCCTAATAGCACTAGACTGACATGTCAGTCCAGCGGCGGCCCAGCGTATGACTCCGCCCGCGGCGAGATCGTCGGCGTGACCAGCATCGGCCCGAAGGGCTGCCCGCGCTCCCGCAGCATCTACACGCGGGTCGACGTGCACGCGGAGTGGCTCACTGGCGGGGCGGGGAGCGCGGCTGAGCCGGAGGCCTCCGAGCCGGAGCCGGCGCTGGCGCTGGTGCCGGTGCTGGTGCTACCGCCACAGCCGATGGCGCTGAAGCTGCAACGGTCCCTGTGCCCTCCATGACCGCAGTCGTCGTTGCGGGCGCCGCTGCCATGGGCGCCATGGGCGCCATGGGCGCC
>CAZQPP010000642.1:0-4492 GCA_964594295.1 uncultured Myxococcales bacterium
GAGCGTAGAGAGATATTAGTTTCTGCGACTAATCGTAGATCTACGCTCAACGGGCGCGCACACGAAGTTCCTCTCGTTCGAGCCACTGCTCGGGCCCTTGTCGAGACTCGACTTGCAGGACATAGACTGGGTCATCGTGGGCGGCGAATCAGGGCCACACTCGCGCCGCATGGACCTCGACTGGGTCACCGACATCCGAGACCAATGCCGTCACGCACAGGTGCCCTTCTTCTTCAAACAGTGGGGCGGCACCAACAAGAAGAAGGCTGGGCGCCTCCTCGAGGGCAGAACCTGGGACCAGAAGCCCTATGATCCGGAAGAGCGTCAGGAGCTTCTGCATTCGCGACAGCCCGGGTGGTCAGGCGCTCGCCCCTGATCACTCCGGCGGCCTTCGCCCTCGAGTCTCGCCTTGGCAAAGGTCAGGTGCCAGAAGGGGATTCGGCCTCGCTGTCTCGGAACGCAGCGCCACACCAGTCCGTTGACAGCTTCCTCCGCCTCCGTGAACGGGACGAGACACGCGGATCACCCCTTTGGAAAGCGCTTCCGAGTGTGCGTAGAGCCGAAGCATGGGCTTGTCCGGAGCGCGCTTCCCTCCCTTCTTCCATACGCGAATGGAGTGAATGGCTTGGAGAAGCTCGATAGACTGCTCTGCGTGGGACAAGAGCAGGTAGCCATGAACACATGGCGCCTCAGACCACGGTCATCTGTCAAGCGCGGCGACGAGCAAGAGCGCCCGCCCAGCTTGCAGGCCGATGCCGCCAGGTCTATGCCCTGGATGGCGAAGAAGGCAGACCTCATGGCGCTCGACCAAGGCTGGAGATCGCGGCTACGGATGGCAGCGTAGAAGCTACCTCTGTGGAAGGCAGCGGTGAACCGCCATCACGACAAGGGCAGTCACGGCAGCATCCCATCCTCGACCCACCGCACGATGAGCAGTTTCTCCTCCTCGGAGAGGGTGTACCGCTCGGTGTACTCGCCCGCCTCCATCTGGTCGCCGAGCCAGATGCTCGCCCGTGCCCACGGGGGCGGCATGGTGGCGGTCTCTACCGCACGGATCGTCATGCAGGGCCCGAGCTTGTAGGGGTGCGCACCTGCACACTCAGCGCTGCGGGGTGCTTGCCCCGTGGCCTTGACGTAGTCGTCTACGAACTTCGGGGCGCTGGCCGGTTCCGCGCCCTCAGTGTGGCAGGGAGCACATCTTGCCCTCAGCACACCGGCGTTCAACTCCGAAAACCGGACTGGGCATTCGCCGCTGTCGTGCTCGCATTCAGCCGCCTCGGACTCGCACGCGCCGGTTGCCTCGTCGCACACCTCGCCAGGTCCGCATGGCGCAACCATGCTCCACTCAAGGCACGGGTCGCTGTCGTAGTCGCCGCAAACCCGGTAGCCGCTGCCTTCGCACTTCCTCCCATCAGGTGCGCATTCGTTGTTGCACAAGGGTTCACAGGCTCCATCGAAGCACCACCGCCCCGGCCGACACGGTGTGCCCCGGTCCCACTCGAGGCATTCATCGTCGTCGAAGTCCCCGCAAGTCTGTACGCCCTCGCCGCCGCATCGCTTGTCTCCCCTCGTTCCACACTCGCTCTGGCAGGGCGGAACACATTGGCCGTTCGAACAGACGTTCCCATCCTTGCATCGGATGTCCAAGGGCAAGTCGTGTTGGGCACATCCCTGCGGCATCGAACAGATCCATCCCATGCAGACCGGCGCCTCACCGCGCAGCCGCACACAGTCTTGATCTGAGGCGCAGCAACCCAGCGCCGTCGGATCGCATGCGGTGCCGTAGTCGCAGCCGCCGCAGCCCAGCCCGCCGCACTCCTGCCCCTCGCAGGCGCTCGTGAAGGTCTCCACACCGCAGCCGGCGTTGAAACCCCGAGCGTCGAAGCTCGCGCCGATCGACACGTCGCACCACTGAAGGCAGCGCCCATCCACGCACATCGAACGGCAGTCCTCGTGCGTATGATCAGCGCACTCTGCGTCATTGGCGCAGGCGGTAGTGCACCCACAAGCAGCCGAGTCCAACTCGCAGTTGGAGAACTCGTACGTCGAGACATTCTGCACCCGCACGGTCACGTTGTGAGGCCCCGCCCGCTTGGGCGAGCAGTAGCCAAGGAGATAGAGCCGCTGAACTTGGCCCTGGACCTTGGTGGCAAGGTCTAAGAAGGCGGTCGCCAGATCCTCCTGGCTTCCGGCGGTGACGACCCCGTCGCGCCCGAGCCGGGCAAGCTCCTCGGTGTCGATCTCTCCGCCCATGCCGACGGCCAAGACCGAGTTGCTGGAGGTGTTGACCCCAGTGCAGGCTGTGGCCGCCGGCACGCGCCCAGCTTGGTCCGTCCCGTCCGTGAAGAGGACGAGCGTGCCGCTTGTGAAGACACCTCCCCTCATGGCCGCGCGCCGCACCGCTTGAACCGTGTCGAGGTGCTCAAGCGCTTGGACAACCGCACCGTTCAGGTTGGTCGAGGGGTCTGCGGGCGTGTAGGTCTCGAGGGCGTCAAGCCTCGCCGCAAGCAGTGCGCCATCGCTCGTGAAGGTCTGCCACTCCGCAATCTCCTCCGAGCCGTCGAAGAGGAGCAATGCGACTCGCACGCGGAGAGCCGGCTGGCTAGTGAGCTTGTCGGTGAGCAGCTTGGCCGACTCGACGAGTTGCGGAAGCGCCCCTGATGCCTGCACCGAGCCGGACGTGTCGAGGAGGAGGGCCACATAGGGTTCCACGCCGGTGCGCGGCAGCAGAGTCTGTGCGCTCTCGAAGGTGCTCACCGGACTGCCGTCCTCGAGAATCTCGAAGTCGTCCTGGGTCAGGTCAGTGACCGGAAGGCCAGTGCACGTGTCCACCGTGAAGAACATCGCCACGGCAGAGCCCTCCTCCGGGAACACGCGACTTTCCAGCATCCGGACCCGAAGGCAGTCGGTCTCGTCGACGACGCACTCCGCCCCCACCGGCCGGAAGCCCTGCTGGCACTCGCAGATGGGGATGCCATTCTCCTGGGCGGTGCAGGTTCCGCGGCCAGAGCACGTGATGCCTTCACATGGGTCGACGCACTCCTGGAGGCTGGCACCGTGGTAGTAGCCGGGGTCGCAGACGCAGACAGCGGCACCGCCACCGTCGATACAATGGCCATGGCCTGAGCAGCCGATTCCGTCGCAGGGGCTGGGCTCAGGACCGGCGTCGCCAACGTCGTTCGTGTCGGGAGGTCCTGGTGCGTCAACCTCCGGCTCTGCAACATCGTTCTCGCCAGCGTCGCCGACGGTGCCCGAGTCATCGTCGTTCGGCACGTCTTCGATGTCGTCCTCCCCAATGTCAACGCTGACCCCGGGGTCCTTCAAACCTGACACATCCTTCGTCCCGCGGTCCGGGATCGTGGCGCCCCCGGTGTCCTTGCCCTGGCCCGCCGGTCCGGAGTCGGCACCGGGCGCGTCCCCGGCACCGCAGCGGCACTCGTCAAAGCCCGATCCACCTGGAAGGCATGTCTGAACGCCCGGCTGCCCAGGGCCGCAAAGGCACTCCTCGGTCTTGCCGGGGACGCAGGCCTGCGCTCTGCCGCTATCCGCGCTGCAGCCACCGAGGAGCGCGACCGCCGCTGTCGCCAGTAGGATACTCCGGATGCTCGCCCGTACCATCTGCGCCTCCGTGGTCTGCGTGAGGATGATGCTCGTCGAGCACGTCGATGGTCAAGGAAGGACTAGGGAGCATCGCCCAGCAATGGGTTATGCAGGCCGCCGGACCATGTGCTAGTCAATCTCGCGGAGGTCAGCGTCATGGTCCAGGCTCCCAGCAACCGTGGCGATGCCCACGGTGTTCCGCGTAGAGCCCCGCGGGGCTCGACGGCAATCGAAGATGGAACCGCATCGATGCAGCCGTCTGCGATGGACGAGGAGGAGCTTCGAGGAGAATGCGAGGCCATCGTGCGCTGCTACGAGGACCCTTCGGCCCCTCCCCTCAGATGGGAGTCGCTGGGGACGTGGCACGGCCGGCCGCTCAAGTCGCAGTGCGTCCTCGCCAAAGCGTTCCTGGAACACGGCTGGCCCACGGAGCCTCGGCGGTGCTGGAACTCACGGAAGAGAAAGGATGGCAAGGGGACCCACGAGGAGATCGTCAAGACTCCACGAGACAAGGTGCCACCCGACGAGTTCGCGAAGCCTTGGCACACGTGGTGTCGGAGATGCGATGCGTGGTGGAAGCCAGTGCGCTCAGGTCAAGCGCCTGTCAGTCCCGACGAGGCAGACGTGGATCAGCCGGTGCCCGGCAAGGAGTACAAGGAGGGCAAGGGTGTACTGCGGGCGGTGAATGCCTACGAGCGAAACGAGAAAGCCCGTGACGAGTGCATCCGCCATTTCGGGGCCGTTTGTCAGGTCTGCGATCTGAGCTTCCAGAAGCGCTACGGGGACCTCGGCAAGGGCTTCATCCACGTGCATCACCTCCGCCTACTCTCCGAGGTGGGTGAGGAGTACGCGGTTGACCCAATCGAGGACCTCAGGCCCGTCTGCCCGAACT
>CAZQPP010000643.1:0-4490 GCA_964594295.1 uncultured Myxococcales bacterium
CCAGCCCTCGGCGCCGCGGCACTCGGCCCAGGAACCGTGGCACACGCCCTTCTGGAGCTCGCAGGACGGCGCCTCTCCGATGCCGCCCTTCTCGTCGGTCTGGCCGTCGCAGTCGTCGTCCGAGCCGTTGCAGATCTCGGCCGGGAGCGCCCCGCACACCCCGCATGCGTTGAGCGGGCAGCAGCGCCCCTCCTCGCAGCCGTCGGCGAGGCAGTCCACGGGGGTGCCGCATTGCTTGCCGTTGGCGCACCCGCCGCAGCTGCCGCCGCAGTCGATGTCGGACTCGTCCCCGTTGTGGCGCCCGTCCGAGCAGCTCACGCAGAAACCCTCGTGGCAGGTGCCGGAGCTGCAGTCGGTGGGGCTCGAGCATGGCACGCCGTCTCCGCACGGAGCGCACGAGCCGCCGCAGTCGACGCCGGTCTCGCTGCCGTTCTTCTCTTTGTCCGAGCAGCTGATGCACCTGCCCTCTGCACATGTGCCCGATGCGCAGTCGCTGGGCAGCAGGCAGCTCAGCCCGTCCGCGCACGGGTCGCAGCCCCCGCCGCAGTCGGGCGCCGTCTCGCCGCCGTCGAGCACGCCGTTGGAGCAGCTCGCGCAGACCCGGTCGTGGCACAGCCCGGAGGCGCAGTCGCCGGCCTGGAGGCAGGCGAGGCCGTCGGGGCAGCCGTCGCAGCTCCCCCCGCAGTCCCGGTCCGTCTCGTCGGCGTTGCGGACGCCGTCGTCGCAGCTCGTGCAGATTCCGTTCGTGCAGCGCGCGGAGGCGCAGTCGTCCTTGGTCTTGCAGACCTTGCCGTCGTGGCAGGGCGGGCACACCGCGCCGCAGTCGAGATCGCTTTCGCCCTGGTTCTGCACGTCGTCGTCGCAGGTGGGGTCTTTGCACACGCCGAAGATGCAGGTGACGCTCAGGCAGTCGCTGTGCTGCTCACAGAACTTCGTCGAGGCGCACGCCCTGCAGGCGTCGCCGCCGCAGTCCATGTCGGTCTCGGAGCCGTTCTTCTCGCCGTCCGAGCAGGTCGGCACCGGGTCGCAGCTTCCGCGCTCGCACAGGTTCGAGGCGCAGTCGGCAGGCGCCCGGCAGGCCTTTCCCACGCCGCACCCGGGGCAGCCTCCGCCGCAGTCGACGTCGGTCTCGGAGCCGTTCATCTCGCCGTCGTCGCAGGTGGCGGCCACGGTGACGCAACGCTCCCCGTCACATCGCCCGCTGGCGCAGTCCTGGTTCGCGCTGCAGGCTTTTCCCTCGGCGCAGCCCGGGCAGGGACCTCCGCAGTCGACGTCGGTCTCGGTCTGGTTGTGGTGGCCGTCGGTGCAGCTCGGCTCCGCGCAGAAGCCGTCCTTGCAGAACCCGGTCAGGCAGCCCTGGCTCGACCGGCAGGGCTCACCGACGGGGCACTGAGGGCAGTCCCCGCCGCAGTCCGTGCCGGTCTCCTTGCCGTTGCGCACGCCGTCGCTGCAGGTCGGCAGGTCGCAGCTCCCGCTGTTGCAGTAACCCGTGATGCAGGTCGAGTGGGCGCTGCACGAGGCCCCGTAGCAGGCCGGGCAGGTGCCTCCGCAGTCGACTCCGAGCTCGGTGGCGTCCTGGCGCCCGTTCCCGCAGAGGGCAGCGAGGCACATCCCCGCGGCGCCGCAGACGCCGGAGCGGCAGTCATCGGGGCCGTCGCAGCCGAGCCCGTCGGCGCACCCGCCGCAGGAGCCGCCGCAGTCGATGTCCGTCTCGTCTCCGCTGCGCGCGCCGTCGCTGCAGTGGGGTGCCCCTCCTCCTCCGCCCGTGCCCGAAGGTGACCCGGGCAGGCCGGGGCCGACTCCGCCCCCGCCCGTGCTGCAGCTCAACAGGAAGCTCAGGGCTGCAAGGGCAAAAACTGATCTATGCATCGACGATCTCCTTCGGGTTCGCCGGAGCGCACTGGATAGCAATTTTCCTGCCCGCGTGCAGGTCGATCGCGGTCGGCGCCGCTTTTCCCGGCCCCAGCTCGAGCAGCGGAGCAAAAAATGGGTCGAATCGAGGCCCTGGCTTAAGCCTGCACCACCAGCAGCCGTACGCCCCCAACGAACCACAATCCGGTGCAGGGCTCCCACATCTGCAGCCCGGAGAACTGCGAATGGTGCTGGAACGAAGAGAGCAAGCAGGTCTGGGGCTGCAACCTTGCCTCCATGATCATTGCGGTCCCGGCGTCGCTCGGCTTTCTGTGCCTGTTTCTCGACTGCACGAAGCTGTTCGACGCGGACGTCCCCAATCACGACAGGTGCAATTACACCGGGGCGCCCACAGCCCACCTCTACGGTTTCTGCAACATCTATTATGACCCGCCTATTGAGCCCCGGCAGTACTAGCCCGCACTTCTCACGGAATCGTAGCGCACGGGGCCAAGGGCAGGCATGAGGGCGGTATCAGGTGATGTCGCCGGTGTTCAGTGGCGCATCGGAGGATTTCGGCAGGCTTGGAGCCATGATTCCGTCCCGAAGGCGCCTGTCCTGCGACTCGAAGGCAGACCTGTCCGCTTTCGGGCGCTTGCTCGGCGTTGACTGCCATCGCTGAGTGCCGGCCCAAGCCGGCCTGAGCTACGCGGGAACGAGCCAGGTCGCTTGGATTTGAGCCAGCGCTGTCCGGAACACCGCCTGCAGGGGGAACACGCTGCTGAGCGCAATGCGCACCCTCCGTACGCTGACAGTCACCAACGCTCCGACCTTCAGCAGCCGCACACGGATGGTGTTCGTTTGCGCCCTCTCGAGAGGCGTACCCGCCAACGCGGTGCGACGGAACTCGACCATCAAAAGGTGCGCCACCGCCGACTCCCACACACGCAGCTGGTTCGCACGCATCTCCATGCAGCTCGCGCGTTCGCCGAACAGGTCGAGCTGCTCTGCCTTGGCGACCACGCGGCGACGGCGGCTCCAGCTCCTCTTTGTTCGGTACGACAACTCGACGAAGCCTCGCTCCGGCTTGCCACTCTCTTCGTGGCGCGCTTTCACTGCCGCCAGGTCGTCCACGATCATGGCCTCGAGGCGAGGGTTGCGGCTCAGCCCGATGACGTACTCCACGCCATTTGCCTCGCACCACACCAGGATCTTCTCACGTGCAATGCCCGAATCGGCACGCACAGCAATCTCCGCGTCGGGCCACTGCTGCCGCAGCTGCGGCACAAGCCATTCCAGGGCCTCAACCGTACCGCTGCTGCCGTCAATGTCGGACTCCCGTAGCCGAGCCAACAACACGTGCTCACCGCAGAAGATGTACAGCGGCAGGTAGCAGTAGTGGCCGTAGTAACCGTGGAAGAAGCGCCCTTCCTGCGCGCCATGCAGCTCGATGTCGCTCGGGTCGATGTCCAGCACGATGCGCGGCATCGGCGCGTCGCGGTGAGCATCGATGAGCTCCTCGACGAAGAAGGCCTCGATGTCCGCGTCGCGTGCCGCGATCTTCTTGTAGCGAGAAGCAGCGGAGGCGGTCTCGGACGTCAACTCCAGGCGATTGAGCGTGCTCTTGCCAGCCAACGCGTGCCCCCGGTCACGCTCTCTGGCTCTTTGGGCGCCGGTGACGTCTGTCTTGCCGACAGCCGCCACGACTCGATCGCAGACCAGAGCCGTGGGAGTGTCGTTCGGGAGCCGGACGAGGACCACCCCAGCATGTGTGCCGAGAGGTCCTCGTCGACGAGGAAGCGAAGCACGCCGTCAGCCAACTGCTCGCACCTCGTCGTCAGCTACCGTGCGTGCAGCATAGGCGAGGCAAGCAAGCACGTCCTCCCGCTCGAGATCGTACTCTTCGCAGACCTCGTCCTGGGACCTGCCGGCGGAGAGCCTGCCCAGCACGACTTCGACCGGAACACGCGTGCCCGCAACGATGGGCCGGCCCACCTGGATCTCCGGATCGACGACGATTCGCGGCGCTATTTCGGTAGCCATGGTGCTTCCTCAAGCTGCCATCTCTCTACCGAAGGGCGCGGTGCACTCCAACACTTCAGAGCACGCGCGTGCCCGACGTCAGCGCGAGGTGATGCGGAGCTCGATGCGGCGGTTCCTGGCGCGGCCCTGCTTGGTCTTGTTGCTGGCGACTGGCTTGTCTTCGCCGAAGCCTTCGACCTCGAGGCGCGACGCGGTGATGCCCTTGGAGACGAGGTAGGCGCGAACCGACTCGGCGCGGCGAAGGGAGAGCTCCCGGTTGTCCTCGTCGTCGCCGCGGGAGTCCGTGTGGCCTTCGATGGAGACTTTGACCGTCTCGTACTTCGTGAGGGTCTCGGCGACGCGGTCCAAGACGGCATGGGAGCTGGACAGGATCTCCGCGCTGCCGGTCGGGAAGAGGATGCCCTCGAATCTGCCCTCGAAGGTCTGCGGGACCACCTCGGGCACGGTCTCCACCGGCGCGGGGCAGCCTTCGAGCTCGGGCGTGCCGGGCTTGTCAGGACACTTGTCGAGGCGGTCGGCGATTCCGTCGGCGTCGGCGTCCGGGCAGCCTTCGAGCTCGGGCGTGCCGGGCTTGTCAGGACACTTGTCGAGGCGGT
>CAZQPP010000644.1:0-4471 GCA_964594295.1 uncultured Myxococcales bacterium
ATGCCGGGCTTCGTGGACCGCCTCTTCTGGAAGACCTTCAAAAAGGTCTTCTGCAACGACCTGAAGCGCGGCGTGCTGCGCGGCTGGAACGTGCGCCTCGAGCAGGACGGCGTCGACGCACCTTGCACGCCAAGGACCGACAAGGAAGACTTGATCGAGACCTTCGGGCACTACGTCGTGCGCCCGGCCACGGAGTACCGCTGCCCGGTCCCCCTCGCCGAAGGCGCGCTCATGCTCGACTACGGCCTCGGCGGGAACCGCCGCTTCGATCCCCTGCGCCCCGCTCGAGACCCCCTCGTAGCCGTCGACGAAGGCTCGGCGGAGCTGCTGCTCGGGTGGTCCTACATGGACCTTGGCTTCGCGCGCATGCGCACGCCCGCCTTCTTCCTGCTGATCCTCGACGGACCTCTCATGCACCACGCGGAGCCGGCCTCCGCTCCGACCCCGATCTCTCAGGCCTGAGCGTCGGTCGCGGCCCTCGCCGTGCGCGCCGCCTGCCGTGCCGCACGCAAGGGGAGCGGGGTGCGCGCCGTCCGGAGAAGCCGGCTCACCAGCAACAGCGCCGCCCGCGCATCGCTCCGCCAGGCCGCGTGCGCGGCGACGGCCCGCACCCGCGACCTCGGGCGCAGCCAGTACCCGCAGACCGTGCCCTCGAGGCCGAAGGGAGAGGTGCTGCCGGCGCGCGGCCCCGGGCCGAGCCCGGAGGCGACCAGCAGGCGGTCGGTCACCCCGACCGTCGGGAGATCGAGCGCCGCGCCGAGGTGCAGCGCCAGGCCGCAACCTCGCGGGTGATCAAGGCCCGTGGCGTTCACGACCAGCAGCTCGGGGCGCTCCGGGAGGGCACGGACCGCCGCCTCGAGGAGCGACCCCTCGCGCAAAGCGAGGAGCCCAGGCTTGTAGGGCGCCCCCGCCCTGCCCTCCACGACGGCGCTCGCGACCTCGACCCCATCCTCGACGACGGCGGCCGCCGCCCAGGCCGAGTCCCCCTCGGCCCCGCACCCACCGACGCGGCGCGGGAAGCAGACGAAGCAGCCGGCCGCCCGCACCGAGCCCGCCGGCGGCACCCACGGCTCGGGCCTCATCGACGCGATCTCGAGCTGCGCCGCGACCAGCTCAGCCTCGTCCACCGGCCAGCCAGGGCACAAGGGCTCTACTCGGCGCCTTCGAGCTGTCGGCGCAGCCACTGCGGCCGGTTGGTGGTGATGCCGTCGATGCCCAGGTCCTTCAGCTCTGCGGCCAGGAGCGGATCGTCCACGGTCCAGACGTAGAGCCTGAGCCCGGCCTCGCGGATCTTCGCCACCATGGCGGCGTCGTAGGGCCCGGGCGCCTGCAGGTCGAGACCATCGAGGCCCGCGCCCAGGGCGAGCGAGATCAGCTCCTCCACGGTTGGAGGCTGAATCCCCCCACCCGGCCGCCACTCCGCGAGGAAGCTCACCTCCAGCGCGGGCATGGCCGCCTTCACCGCGCGCGCCACCTCGAGGTCGAAGGCGATCACGGGCGTCTGCGCGGGGGCCTTTCTGGACGCCGCCAGCACGCGGCCAAGCTCGGGGACGATCTCCGGGCCGCACTTGATCTCTATGAAGAGGCGCCTGCCCTCCGGGATCAGGGCCAGGACCTCCTCCAGCGTCGGGATGGGCTCACCGCGGAAGCGCTCCTCCTTCCAGGCGCCGACCTCGAGGGCGCGGAGCTCCTCGAGGCTGCTTTCCGAGACCACGAGGCGCCGCCCGGAGACGCGCTCGGTGTCCTTGTCGTGGATCGCGACGATGCGCCCCCCGCGGGTTTGCAGGACGTCCACCTCCACGGCCTCGGCTCCAAGCTCGAAGCCGAGCCGCACCGAGGCGAGGGTGTTCTCGGGGGCGAGGTGTGAGGCTCCGCGGTGGGCGATGATCTCCACGGTGTGCTCCTCGCTTGCGGGCTCCTCGGTCTCCGTCGCGCGGTTCGCGGCTCCGCACCCTAGCGCGAGCAACGCCGCGGCAAGGGCGCACCGGGGAAGCAGGGCGTAGGACCGCATCGTCGCTCGCTCGCGCGTCAGTCCACCGTAACCTCGGCGTAGGCCATCTGCTGCATGGCCGTCTGGACGTAGGTCTCGCCGACGTCGTGAAGGTGCACCTTCGTTCCGAAGGCCTCGCGGAATTCCCCGGTGTCGATCCTCACCCGGCGCTCCTTGTCGCCCTTGGTGATGTAGACGATGGCGCTCCCGCGGCGCACCTCCACCCCGTCGCCGCGCGTGTAGCTCGACCAGTCGGCGTTGGCCAGGCGCAGGATCATGCCGCGCTTCTCCACCCCGACCGGGTTCTGGATCAGGCGGAACTTCTTGCCGGTCCTCACCCTCTCCCCACGGAAGCCGCCGAGGGGATCGGGCGGCGGCGCCTCCACCTTCGGAGCCTCTTTGGGCTTCTCGACCACCTTCGCCCCGCCGCAGCTCCAGGCGAAGGCAGTGAGCAGGCTTATCATGAGCAGGCGTGAGAGCACATTCATGGTTTCCCCCTTCGAACGGCTTCCGGCAAGCTGCGGAGAGCCTAGCAGCGCCGGTGGGCGCGCGTCACGCCCGGGCTTTGCGCGAGGGCTTGCCGGCGTGGCAAACTGCACGCCCCGGAGCAGGGAGGACACAGTGGAGGACGAGGCGCAGAAGAGCTCCCTTGTGGAGATCATCGACAAGGTCCGCCGCGGGACGCGCAACCTGCACCGGCTGGCCCAGGCCCTCGAGCGAGAGCCGCGGATGGTCTTCGTGCCGGCCCAGTTCAAGCTGCACTCCTTCTTGACGGAGCTCGAGGGCAGCTACCAGCGATTCTGGGAGCGGACGCGAGACCGGGTCGCGGCACCGCCGAGCGCGACGAGCATGCACCCCATCTACCCGAAACCCCTCGGCCTGCGCACCAAGGACGGGGGCTTCGTGCCGTGCGCCTTCACGAGCGAGGAGCTCGCCGAGGCCTACGCCGAGTCCGCGGACCACGTGGTCGGAGAAGAGGGCTTCCCCTTGATGTTGCGCCCCTGGTCCGACGCCTTCAGGGACTACATCGCCCGCGGCTTCGAGGGCGTCGCCTTCGACTTCGGGAGCCCCCACGCCCTGCGCATAGACCGGCGGGCCATGAAGCGCCTCTACGCCTTGCTGACCGTGGGCGAGCTGGCCGCCCGGGAGGCACTCTACGTGGTGATGGTGGGGAAGAGGGTGCACCAGCAGCGCACCAAGAACGGCCACATCCAGGTCTTCATGTTCGACAGCCCGGGCGCGGCCGCCGAGGGGAACCGGAGGCTCTCGAAGCAGGCGGACCAGCTCAAGGCGCGCAAGGTCGAGACCGGGAGGCTCCTGCGCCAGTTCATGCGCGTGAGGATCGACCAGCTCATCGTCAACCCCATGATCGCCGGCGAGCGCTACTTCAGCAGGCAGGATCTCGAGCGCATGGAGGCGCTGTCCCGCGGCGAGAAGATAGACGAGCAGACCCAGCCGACGGCGCCGAAGGTCGAGCCGAGGCCTTCAGAGCGCCTGGAGTTCGAGGCTTCAGGGGTCGACATCCCCGTGCCCGAAGAGGTGGACACGGACGACACCGACGCCGACGGCACCATGGTGGGGTTGACGAAGCTGAAAGAGCTGACCGATAAGAAAAAGAAAGCCGAAGCGGAGAAGGTGGCGGAGCCGGAGGGCCCCTCCAAGCGCTCCGTCCCTCCGCCGGAGTCACCCTGGGGCTGAGTCCGGGCCGGCCCGGATGCGAAGCTCAAGGATCTCGGTGGACTGCCGATGATCCACGAGACCGTCGACTGGCGGACGGCTCTTGAATCGGCAACTGCAACTACCCCCGGCAACGCGACTGTCGCCACGGTCGGAGCGCCTAGCGCGCCGGCCGTGGTGGCTTGTCGCGATCATCTGCGTGAGCGCGCCCACCTGCACCGACGAGGTCGTAGGAGTCGGCGCACCGCACCGTGATCCGGCGCTGGCCGACGCCTACGTGATCTTCAAGGGCAACCGCACATCCGGCGACGACCACGACGCGCGCTCCCTGCCACCCGCGTTCTCCGACGGAGGCCAGCGGCGCGTCGCTCCGCCGGGCCCCGGACCCGGCTCCGACGCGGACGCGGCAGACCGCGACGGTGGCGTGGTCTTCTCCGGCCACGACGAGGGGCCCGAGGCCGGTGCGGTCGCGCAGGAGCCGATAGACCCGTGCGCGGGCGAGCAGCGGCCTGCCACGTGCCCGTGCTCGAAGGACGGGGACTGCGCATCTTCGGTCTGTCTCGCCGTCGGCGAGGAGCAGAGCTGCGTCGAGCCCTGCGCCGGCACGTGCCCGGATGGCTTCGAGTGCGCAGAGGTCGACAACGGGTCGGACGCGCTCTCCTTGTGCGTTCCGGTGCGAAGCCGTCTCTGCCAGCCGTGCCGCGGCGACGAGACCTGCACCGCACCCGGCGAGGACGGGCCCGCCCTGTGCGTCGACTACGGCGACGGAGGGAGCTTCTGCGGGGGCCCCTGCGCCGACGACCA
>CAZQPP010000645.1:0-4461 GCA_964594295.1 uncultured Myxococcales bacterium
GGCGCCCCCCTCCAGGCACCACCTGGCAGTGGCAGCTCGACGGCACCCTCGACACCACCATCGACGTCGAGGTCTACGACATCGATCTCTTCGACACCCCCGCGAGCACCATCGCCTCACTCCAGGCCGCCGGCCGAACCGTCATCTGCTACTTCAGCGCCGGAAGCCGCGAAGACTGGCGCGACGACGCCGACCGCTACCCCGAGGCAGCCGTCGGCAGGAAGCTCGGCGGATGGGCCGGCGAGCGCTGGGTGGACATCCGCGACGCCACCGTACGGAGCATCCTCGCCACGCGGCTGGACCTGGCCGCGACCAAGGGCTGCGACGCCGTCGAGCCCGACAACGTCGACGCCTACTCCAACAGCTCGGGCTTCCCCCTCACCGCCGCCGACCAACTCGACTTCAACCTCTGGCTCGCCTCCGGGGCCCACGAGCGCGGCCTCTCGGTCGGCCTGAAGAACGACGTCGAGCAGGTCCCCGCCCTCGTCGACGCCTTCGACTGGGCGCTGAACGAGGAGTGCTTCAGCTACGACGAGTGCGAGGCCCTCGTCCCCTTCATCGAGCAGGGCAAGGCGGTCTTCCACGTGGAGTACGTCGACCGCCCCGGTCAAGGCGCCGCCCGCGCCTCTCAGATCTGCCCGAGGGCCCTGGAGCTGGGCTTCTCCACCCTCATCAAGGAGTGGGACCTCGGGCCCTGGCGGACAAGCTGCGAGGAGTGACAGAGCGCCGCTGAGGCCTCAGGGCCCCATCACCTGATCGATACGCTCCCCGAGGCGCCGCGCGAGGTTCTCGAAGATGGTCGCGGCCAGATCCCGATCCGCGGCCATGGTCTCGACCAGCCTGGGTCCGTCGAGACGGAGCACTCGACAGGGGTTCCTCGCCACCGCGGTGGCGGTCCGCTGGAAGTCGCCAAGGAGCACTCTCTCTCCGGTACTCGTCCACGGCGGCACGACCAGGACCTGGCCGTTGCTCAGGGTCTCGTCGAGGCGGCCGAGGGTGACGATGACGAGGAAGTCGCCCTCCTCGCCCTTCTCGAAGAGCACCTCCTGGGCCTCGAGTGTCTGCTGGCTCATCAGCTCGAGCAGGGAGCGGATCCTCTCGTCGGAGAGGCCGGCGAACAGGGGAACACGCTTCAGGAATGGGGTGGGGTCGCCCGACACGGGCTGGACCTTGGCGCGCTTGCGGCCGCTCAGGGCGCCTCCCGGAGCCCCCGCCTGGGCCGGCATCCCGCCGGCAGGCGTCATCGGCTGTCCGGGCTGGCCGAGGGCGGGCACCATCTGGAGCGTGGGCTTGGGCCCGGCGCCTGCATGCGGCTGGGCGGGCATCCCGCCGGCCGGCGTCATGTGCTGAGCGGGCATCCCGCCGGCCGGCGTCATGTGCTGAGCGGGCTGGCCCACGGCCGGCGTGATGTGGCCGGCCGCGCCGCTTGGGAACTCGGCCAGCGGGATCGAGACCTTCCCCTCCTCGCCTGCCTGGCCGGCGTCTGCGGCCGGCACGGGGCTCACGGCGTCGGAGGGCAGGACGTCTCCTTCCCGGGGCTCGGGCGCCTCCTCCGGCGCCACCTCGGGTGCGGGCTTCTGACCGGGAGGCGGGCGCTCGCTCTTCGGTCGCTCTCCGAGCGCCACCTCGGCGACCATGCACGAGGCGTCGTTGGGTCCTCGCTCGGTGTCGGCCTTCGCGAGAGCGGCGCGCCCCATCTTCTGGCCGTCTTCGGCGGCCTGGTGGATGGTGCGCAGATCGGCCTCGCTCACGGCCTGCGAGAAGACGTGCGAGGCGAGCACTATGCGATCCGCCTCGCGGAGCCTGAACCACGTGCACGTGACGTCGCCGGGCTCGGCTCCGCCGCCGGTGGTGAGAGCGGCCGCATAGCCTCTGAACGGCTGCGGACCCTCACCCTGGGTGCTCTCGGCCCTCTGGGCGGGCTGCTCCTCGGGCGGGATCTGGGCGCTCTTGTTGCCTCGCAACAGGAACGCGCGGTTCTGGCCGAGGTGGGTCACCGCCGCGTGCTGCCCACCCTGGACGAGCAAGGTGACGGACACGGTCGACGGCAGCTGCTGCTTCGCGGGTTCCGCCTCCTTCTTGGGCCCGAGCCTCTCGGTGACCTGCCGGAAGAGCCCGGCGATCGGGGTGTGCCGCGGCGCGCGCTCGGGCTCGTCGGTGAGCAGGGTGTTCAGGCCGGCGAGAGACTCGGAGGCCTTCTTGAAGAGGCCCGTGAGGAGCTGGTCGAGGGACTCACGCTCGACCTCGCCGTTGAGCACGCTCGCGACCATCTGCGCGATCTGCGGTGTCGCGTCGTCGATGATGTCGCGCACGAGCCCCACCACCTGGGTGGTCTGCTCGCAGCGGGGGCGGCCGCTCAGGAGGGCGAAGACACCGAGGGGATCGTCGACGAAGACGGTGTCGTGGTGGATCTCCTCTCTCGCCGACGAGCGGATCCCGCCGAAGGTCTTGGTGAAAAGCTCCATCGTTTCCCGGTCAACTGGCCCGCGCCATTATCTCTCGTCTGGAGCCGTCGGGGCAAGCCGCAGTGTGCGCGCAGGATCCGCGCCTCACAGCGTGCCTACGACATGAGCACGGCCGCGGCCAGGCACCTCGGGCGAAACGCACGCAGCGTCGGGCCGTTTGGCGGGGCGGGCGTTTCGGAGCGAAACGCCCCTACGCGAGGCGTTTCGGAGCGAAACACCTTTTTTTGGCGGGGCGGGCGTTTCGGAGCGAAACGCCCCTACGCGAGGCGTTTCGCCAGCGAAACACCTTTTTGGGAGGCTTTGGAGTATGAGATCCGACATGCAGCACGCTCGCTTTACGCTCCTCCTGCTCCTCCTGCTCGCCGCCGCCTGCAGCGCCGACTCTGACGCGACGGCTCCCGACGGCGACGAAGGCGTCACGGCACCCGACGTGTCAGCTCCAGACACCCCGACGCCGGCGGCCGACACGACCGACGAGGGGCAAGCGCCTGGAGACGACGGGCGGGTCGACGCAGCAGACGGCGAGCCCGAAGAGGACGCCCCGCCCTCCGATGCCGGCGATGCCGGCGACGCCGGCGACGCCCCAGAGCCGATCCACATCGAGAGCGCCGGGGGCTGCGAGGACCTGAACCCCCTCTACTGTCCCCTGCCCTGGCCTTCGGACCGCTATCTCGTGCCGGACCCCGACTCCGACACGGGCGTGCGCCTCGGCTACGAGCCCGAGCTGATCCCTGGAGATGGAGGCTCTAGACCGGGGGCCCTCGACTTCTTCGCGCGCCTCGACGGCTTCAGCCCCAGCTCGCAGATCCTCTTCGTGGCCGAGCGTCACCTGGACCTCTCGGGTGCGCCGGGGCTCGACACCCTCGAGCGATCCCTCGACCCCGACTGCCCGACCGTCCTCTTCGACCTCGACGCCGGCGAGAGGCTCCCGCACTGGGTGGAGCACGACGCGCGGTGGAAGGACTCGGAGGCCGTCGTGCTCTACGTCCGTCCGACAAGGCGCCTCGAGCCCAACCACCGCTACGCCGTCGCCCTGCGCGGGCTGAGCTACGCCGAGGGAGGCTCCCCGCTCTCTCCAAGCCCGGCCTTCGAGGCCCTCCGGGATGCGCTGCCGACCGACTCGGAGATCCTGGAGTCGCGCCGGCCGAGCTACGAGACCCTCTTCGCTGCGCTGGAGGCGGCAGGCGTGGAGCGGGCCGGCCTGCAGGCCGCCTGGTGGTGGCACACGGCGTCTTTCGACTCCACCCACGAGCACATGATCCGGATGCGAGACGACGCCGTCGAGAGGCTCGGCCCGTCGGGGCTCGGGTGCGAGGTGACCGAGGTCGACGACAACTTCCGAAAGCTCGCTCGCCGCGTGCGCGGGACCGTCACCGTGCCCTCCTACATCGACCGCCCGGGGCAAGGCGCGGCCCTGGTCCGCGACGGAGAGGGCCGGCCCGTCTACAACGGGGAGATCGAGGTCCCCTTCTCGCTCATCTTCCCGCACAGCGTCAGGGAGGGCAGCGAGACCGTGCCGCTGGTCACCTGGGGACACGGCCTCTTCGGCGAGGGCGACGGCTTCATCAGCAACAAGGACGCCGTCCGGGTCGCCTCCTCGGAGAAGAACATCACGCTGGCGACGGACTGGGCCGGCATGAGCTCCAACGACCTCGGCTTCCTGGCCGTGGCCCTCTCCGACGTCACCGAGTTCTACAAGGTCGGCGAGCACCTGATGCAGGCGATGATCAACAAGATCGCCATGACTCGCAGCTTCGCCGGCGTGTGCCGCGACCTGCCCGAGATCCTCCTCGACGGGGGCACCCCGGCCGTGGACCCCGAGCGCCTCTACTACGTGGGCGGCTCCCAGGGCTCGATCCTCGGCGCAGCCCTCATGGCCCTCTCACCCGACATCACGCGCGGGGCGCTGATCGTGGGCGGCGAGAGCTTCTCCTTCATGATCGAGAGGAGCATCCACTACCGCCGCTTCGAGCCCCTGCTCATGCCCACCTTCCCC
>CAZQPP010000646.1:0-4446 GCA_964594295.1 uncultured Myxococcales bacterium
CCTGCTGGGAGGGCTAGGTTGGGTTCGGGTGGTGCTGCTGCTCCGAGTGCTCGGACGTGGACTGCGACGACGACAACCCCTGCACCACCGACACCTGCGACTCGGTCGCTGGATGCACCAACGACGCGATCGAGGGCTGCTGCACCGAGGCCGCCGACTGCGCGACCGAGGACCCCTGCGCCAAGCCCGTGTGCACCGAGTCCAACACCTGCACGACCGAGCCCGTCGAGGGCTGCTGCAACGAGAACACCGACTGCGACGACGGCGATCCTGCCACCACCGACGTGTGCGAGCCGACGACCCACCTCTGCAGCCACCTGACCCTCGGCTGCGAGGACAACGCCGACTGCAACGACAGCAACGCCTGCACCACCGACGTCTGCAAAGACGACGGCACCTGCACCCACGACGCCATCGAGGGCTGCTGCAGCACCGGCGATCAGTGTGACCCCGGCAAGATCTGCCAGGGCGCCGTCTGCGTCGACGAGCCCGGGCCGGAGCCCGAAGAGGACGACTCCTCGGGAGGCTGCGCCGCCGCGCCCACCTCCGCCACACCTGCTGGCTGGGGCCTGCTGCTCCTCGCGCTCTTCGCCGTTGTCTTCGCGGGCCGGAGGCGGAGGGGAGCGCTCTAGCCGGTGGGACCTGCTAACGAAGCGGAGGCATGCACCTCCCGCACAAGCGTGCTCACCCGCCTACCTCGGGCACGCCGAGGCGGCGGCAGATCTTCGCCGCGAGCCGGTTTGCGATCTCCGGGTGGCGCGGAACCGTCTCCACAGCCCCTGTGTTGTGGTTGCACCAGAGCGAGTGAGATCGGCCTTCGCGCTTGAGGTAGCATCCGCAACGGCGAAGGTGTCGCAGCAGCCGCCCGCGTTTCACGAGACTCGGAGCACGTGGCGTTCGGCGTCGTCGGGCACGCCCCTCAAGCCATCCTCACGGCGGTCCTCCAAGACGAGCGAGATGGCGTCCCGGAGGCTGTCGAGCGCCTCGTCCCTGGTCTCACCTTGACCGTTCGCGCCGGGAATCTCCGGGCACCAGGCGATGAACCATCGGCCGTCTCGTTCGACGATAGCTGTGAACTCGTTGTCCATGCTCCACAGCTTTGCCGGGCGGCGCTCACCAGTCAAGGCAGGGGCAGATGAGAGCCCGCGATCCCTATGTCATGACATGGAGTGCGCGAAGGCCCCGGATCGGTATGATGGCCCATGATGGCTCGAGGAACGGATGCCGGAGGCCGAGATGGACAATCTGCCACGATGGTTGGCGGCGACGGTGTCGGTCGGGGTGGCGCTGCTCCTGTGCGGGTGCTTGAGCGGCAGCGATGTCGGGAAGCGGGCGGGGGCGTCCCCGGTGAGCCCGGGGGACGTGCGGGTGGATCTGCCCGGCGCCCCGGACGTGCGGTCGTCGCAGGACGCGCCGGCCGAGGACGCCGGCCCGGAGCCCGCGGACCTTCCGCCGGCAACGGACACACCGTCCACGCCGGACACGCCCGCGAAGCTGGACGTACCACCAACCCCGGACACGCCTCCTGCCCCGGACACGCCTTCTGCGCCGGACACGCCCCCTGCGCCGGACACACCCACCGCCCCTGACATCCCTCCCCCGCCGGTCTGCGAGGGCTTCAGCGGCGGCTGCGACGACGCCGAGCCCGACTATCCGTGGTGGTACTGGAACGGGACTCGGTGCGTGGAGGAGAATTCCTGCGTCTGCGGCGGCTGCCCCGGGACCTTCCAGAGCCTTGAGCAGTGTCTGGCGGCATGCATCGGCGAGCCCCAATGCGGCCCCTACGTCGGCGCGCTGATGGACTGCCCCTACCAGCTCGACCTGCCCGACGGCATCGGCTGCGACTTCGCGACCTGCCTCGACGCCCCCTGCGGCTCCGACGCCGACTGCCCGAAGCCCGGCTTTATGGGCGCGGCCGACAAGTGCGTGCTGGGCAGCTGCGCGTGGTGCTGGGCCGACGACCAGTGCGCGGCGGGCGAGCTCTGCCGCGCCGGTCGCTGCGTGCCCGCTCCAACCGACTGCCGGCCCGCCCCGCCCTGCACCGCCGAGAGGTGCAAGCTCGTCACGCCCTCGGAGCACGCCTGCCCGGTCTGCGTCTGCGACTCCTTGGCCGCCATCCCCTGCACGAGAGACCTCGACTGCAACGTCATCAGCAGCTTCCCCTACAGGCACTGCGTCTACGGCCGCTGCGCCGGCTGCCGCAACGCCGGCGACTGCCAGTACGGGGACTGCCTCCCCCCCGGCATCTGCTTCGGCATGGAGCCCCACCCGGAGGCCCTCTACGGCACCTGGGTCATCGGCTGGGGCGGCGGCATGGACCACTTCAGCTACTTCCGCTTCGAGCCCGACGGCACCCTGCGCCGCGGCGCCTACACCCCCGAAGGCAGCTACTCGGACGACATCCCCATCTCCGCCATGCCCTGCCTCCCCGGCGTGGCCCCGCCGCCCCTGCCCCTGCTGGGCACCTGGGAGCCCGAGGAGACCTCGTCGGGCTTCCTCGTGGTCGACCTCGCGCTGAACATCTCCTGCGACGAGGGCGAGGGCTGGGGCGCGCGCTTCCTCGTCAACCTGAGCGAGGACGGCACCCGCGCGACCTTCGAGGACGTCGACAGCGACCTGAGCTACGACGCCTTCAAGGTGGAGGGCGAGGCCTGCAGCGAGGAATTCGGCGAGTGCGTGCTGCCGGAGATCTCGTATTGAGGTAGCGCTGGCGTCGGAGCGCCCCCGACCGGCGCTCCGGTGAGATGGGCGCGGCGTCCCGGGAGTGGCGCGGGAGCCGCCCCCTGTCGTACCCTTGCGCCCTCGATTCGCGGGACGAGACGTGGACGAAGGGACTACACAGCGGCCGGAGGAAGACGGCTCAGCAGAGCCGAAGCGCCTCGGCGCGTGGGACGTGGACGGGCGCATCGCCAGCAGCGGTTTCTCCGCTGCCTTCGCGGTCCACCGCAGGAGCGACGGTCTGCG
The DNA here is from genome assembly GCA_964594295.1 of uncultured Myxococcales bacterium. Lineage (GTDB taxonomy): Bacteria > Myxococcota_A > UBA9042 > UBA3505 > UBA3505 > CAZQPP01. The sequence goes on from CAZQPP010000646.1 coordinate 2,965, forward strand.
CGGCGTCGCGAAGGTCTTCGACGAGCGCGTGCTGGAGGATCCCGACAGGCTGCGCCGAGTCAGGCGCCACGCTCGGGTCGCCGGAGCCATGCGGCACCCCAACGTGGAGCGCCTCCTCGATCTCGATCTCGAGTCCGTGCCGGCCTACATGGTCTTCGAGCGCGTCGAGGGACGCACGCTCGGCGCCTTGCTCGCAGCAAGCGCGAACGGCGCACTGACTCCAACAGAGGCCACCCACATCATCCTGGGGGTACTTAGCGCCCTCGCGGTGTCTCACGCCGCCGGCGTGATCCACCGGGACGTGAAGCCCGACAACATCATGGTCCCCACGGATCCCGCGGGGGCGATCAAGCTCATCGACTTCGGGCTCGCCAAGGGCAGCGAGCACGAAGAGCTCACCCCCTCGGGATTCACCGTGGGGACACCTGCATACATGGCACCCGAGCAGCTGCTGGCGGAACGTCTTGATGGACGCGCCGACCTCTTTTCGCTGGGCGTGGTGCTCTACGAGATGCTGAGCGGGCGCGCGCCGTTTCGGGGAACGGACTCGGCGGCAACGATGATCTCCATCGTAACGAAGGCTCCTCCTCCAATCGTCGCACCCGAAGGAGCCAAGGCACTTCCCTCGCCCCTCGTGTTGCTGGTCAAACGCCTGCTCGCGAAAGAGCCCGGCGGGAGGCCGTCGTCAGCAACGGAGGTGCTCCAAGCCCTTGGAACCGATTGGGCAGATGTGTACCTGGCGCCGGCAGCGAGATGGGGAGCTTGGAGCAACGTCTCGGGTGCGCCCTCGCACAACTTCGGCCCTACTCTTGGGTGGATGGTGCGCCACAAGCACACGGGCGTGGAGGCGCTCCTTGTCCGCTCCCGTGCGGACCCGCAGATGAGCGCGCGCGTCAGCCACACAGCCCGGGCCGTCGCGCAGATCATGCACCCCCACCTGGCTCAAGTAATCGACGCGGGCAAAGACGGAGAGGGTTTCGCGTGGATGGTGCTCCGCCCAACGCCAACACGGACGCTGCACGACCTTCTTGCGCGAGAGCGAGCGTTGCGGGTCCGCCCTGCTCTGGCGATGGCTCGGTCGATAGCGGCCGGCCTGGCGGCGCTGCACCGGCACGGCCTCGTCCACCGGAACGTCAAGCCGGAGAGCATCGTCCTGGAGGAAGCGGGAGCGCTGCTCAGCGAGCTGGAGTTCTCCAGCATTCCGAGGGCCGGCATCACGCAGACCGACGTGGCCGTCGGCACTCCCGCATACATGGCCCCAGAGCAAGTACTTGGAGAACGCACGCGGCCCCGGAGCGATGTCTACGGGCTCGGTTGCACGCTCTACGAAGCGCTGACCGGTGACTCTCCCTTCAAGAGAGCCAGCGTCGACGAGACGATGCTTCAACACCTGAAAGCCACGCCTGCGCCCCCGCGGGGGCGGGGGGGGGCGGGGCCGCGGGCGGGGGGCGGGGCGGGGGGCGGGGGGGGGGGGGGGGGGGG
>CAZQPP010000647.1:0-4442 GCA_964594295.1 uncultured Myxococcales bacterium
AGGCAAGATCGAAGAGAAGCTCTTGGGCGGCCCCTGCACCGACGGCGACCCCTGCACCTTCGGCGACCGCTGCACCCTCGGCCAGTGCGTCCCCGAGGGCCTCATCGAGTGCCCCGCCGACCCCTGCGCCAGCCAGACCTACTGCGACAAGAACCAGGGCAAGTGCGTCTCCGAGCCCATGCCCGACGGCACCGAGTGCAACCTCGACGACCCCTGCATCACGCGCGCCCGCTGCCAGAGCGGGGTGTGCGTCATCGAGGAGGGAGTGCGCTGCGACGACGAGCAGCCCTGCACCACGGACAAGTGCAACCCCGAGACGAAGGAGTGCAGCCACGAGCCCCTGCCCGACGGCACGCCCTGCGGCGACGCCGGCACCTGCGAGAACGGCCTGTGCACCGAGAACCTGCCGCCCAGCGCGCCCGAGGTGAAGATCGTGCCCGACCGGCCCCAGCCCCGCGACGGCCTCACCTGCGCGGTCACCAGGCCGAGCCAGGACCCGGAGGGTGAGGAGGTGACCTACTCCTTCGCCTGGCTGCGCGACGGCGTGCCCGCCCAGGAGCACACGGGCCAGGACATCCCCGAAGGCACGACCCTCGAGTGCGAGGTCTGGACCTGCACCGTCACCCCCGAGGCGGGCGGCTACCCCGGCCACGCGGGAACCGACTACGTCCGCGTCTCCAAGGAGGACCAGCCCGAGCCGGGCCCGCCCATCGGCCACCACAGCTACCCGCCCCAGGGCGGCTCCTTCTCACGCTTCATGCAAGGCGAGGCCTTCGCCAGCAAGATAAGGATCGACCCATCCCGGCTCCCGATGAGCATAGGCCGCATGCGCGGAGTGCTGGGCGCCGGCTACATGTGGACCCCCGGCCTCTGGGCCGACGCCGGCGGTCAGCCCGGCGGCCGCGTCGCGACCGGCAGCCCGGTCCTCGGCCAGGGAGCGACCCTGCAGGACGCCGAGCTCTCCGTCCCCTACCAGGTGACCGGCGGATCCATCTGGGCGGGCTTCGAGGCCGCCTCCGGCAGCATGCTCGCCCCGGCCGGCCCCATCCCCTACGACAACGACGGCCGGAGCACCCAGAACCACATCTACGGCCTGCACGGCTTCAACTTCAGCTGGCAGCCCGCCACGACTCACGAGCCCAGCATCAACGACTGGATCGTAGAGATCGCCGAGCCCGACCTCGACGCCTGCCCGCCGCTCCCCTGAGCAGTCGCTACTCCGAGAGCTTGTAGAAGCCTATCTCGATGCGTTCGCGCGGGTAGGTCTCCCCGCCCCACGGCACCGGCCGGAGCTTCGTGACCACCGCCGGCCGATCTCCGGCGCGCGTCATGCCCTCCCGGCAGCGCTCGAAGATGACGGCGGCGCTCGGGTAGGAAGCGAGCGCCCCGACGGTGTCCACGTGGCACAGCGGGGAGCGGTAGAAGTACTTCTCGCAGCCCGGGGTCGGCTCGTCCAGGGGCCACTCCCGCCACTTGCCGCGGCCGAGCCAGAAAGACACGGCCCACGCGTCTCGAAAGCCCCCGGAGACGTCCACCTTCGGGCCAAAGGGCGCGAAGATCACCGCGCACTCCGGTAGCTCCATGAGCGCGTCTTTCAGGAACTGCAGCTCGAGGTCGATGGTCGTCGCGCGGCACACCCGGCCGACCGGGCCGGCGCTCGTCAGGGGGACGGCGACGAGGAGCGCGGCCGCCGCAACGCCCCGGCCGAGCTTGCCGAAGCCTCTCTTCGCGAGATCAACGACACCGGAGGCGCCGATCCCAGCGATCACGCAGAAGAGCATGAGCGGCAGGGACTGGTACCGGCTGTACGCGAGCTTGAGGCCACCCGACTGATCGGGCGGTCCCATCAAGACCACCACGAACAGCGCCGACACCGCCCAGATCGTGGCTCGCCTGGCATGGACGAGGCCCCAGACGATGCCCACCGCGAACAAGGCGATGACCGCGACCGAGGTGTAGTCCGGGTCGAGCCAGAGCACGCGCCGCGGCGAGAAGGCCTCGAGCAGGTTCTTGCCCATGATGACGTCGAGCTTCGAGGCGAATGCGGCCACGTAACGCGACATGTAGGCGAAGTGTACGACCGACACCGCTCCGGCGATGGCGAGGGCGCCCCCCTGAAGCCAGGTCCACGGGTCTCTCACCCAGCGCCCGACCTCCAGACGGAAGGCGAGGAAGACCAGCCCCGCCACAGCGAGCACCAGGCCCGCCTCGGGCCTCGATCGGGCGCAAAGCCAGGCGGCGAGCACGAAGACCACGAGCGAGCGCACGCTCTTGTGCGGCCTCGCGCGGGCGAGGGCCCAGAGCGCCAGCGTGGAGAGCAGCAACACGAAGGTCGAGCGCCCCATGCTCCCCGCCCAGCGGATGGCGACCGGCTGCAGGGCGAGCAGGGCTCCGGCGGCGACGGCGCTCAGCCGCCCCGCTCCGACGAGGTCCAGGAAGAGGGCGAGGAACACCGGCGCCAGCGCTCCGGCCAGCGCGGTCACCACGATCACCGCGGTGTCCGCCGACTCGACCGGGATCGGCAACAACCGCCACAACGCGTCCGGCGCGCCGCCCAGATCCGGCCTGCAGACCGGCACCGAGATGTGAAAGGAGCGCACGTAGAAGTGCCCGTGCCTGAACTGGTCGTCTCCCGGGCCCCACGTGGCCAGAGACAGCGCCAGGGTCGCGCCGAGCACGTAGATCCCCGCCAGCAGGAGGGTCCACCACCACTGCTCGCGCAGCACCCCGCGCGCGAGGTCGTAGAGCGAGGAGGCCCCAACGAAGCACCAGGCCGCCATCAGCACCAGCGACAGGACCTGGCAGGCCTCGTGGTGCAGTGTCGGGTCGTGGATCATCCCCTCTCCCGCGGCCCTCAGCTATCCGCCAGGGAGCGCCCCCGCACGGCGTACCAGGCTCCCCAGGTCGCAAAGCCCAGCAACATGCCGGGCATGACGTCGTAGATGCCGTCGGAGAACGCCAGGCCGTAGCGCCACACGAGCACACCGGCGATACCCGCCGCCATGGTCGCGACGCCCGCGGGCATGGTCATCGGCAGGTGGAAAGCCCGCAGCACGATCACCGGCCCGAGGCCCGAGGCCAGCGCGGACCACGCCAGCACGACCAGCTGGAACACGCTGCCTCCGCTCAGCGCCATGCCGAGGACCGCCAGCGTGACCACCACCGTGCCGAGCTTGGCCTTGCCGTAGCTCTTGGACCACCCGGGTACCAGGTCCTGGGTCAGCGCCGACGAGCAGGCCAGCACCTGCGAGTCCGCGGTGGACATGGTCGCCGCGAAGAGCCCCGCGAGCACTAGCCCCACGAGCACCCCCGGCAGCAGCTCGGCCGCCAGCGTGGGCATCGCCAGCTCCGGATCGAAGCCGGTCTTGGGCGTCAGCAGGGCCCGCGCCACGAGCCCCGTCCCCACCGCGGCGGCCGCGAAGACGACGTACCAGCTCACGTAGATGCGCCGCGCCTTGGCGATGTTCTTGGGGTCGTCGATGGTCAGCGCCCGCACGATGATGTGAGGCTGGCCCACGACCCCCATGCCCGCGAAGAACCACCCGATCAGGAAGAGCGTGAAGCCGAAGCGAAGGTCGGCCGGCGCCCAGTCCACAAGCCTCGGGTTGATGGCGGCGAGCTTCGTCCACATGCCCCCGAAGCCGCCCAGCTCCATCATGCCGAGGCCGAAGATCAGGACCATCGCCACGATCATGACCATCGACTGCGCGGCGTCGGTCCAGATGCTCGCCCTGATGCCCCCGGCGAAGCAGTAGGCGAGCACGATCCCAGCCCCGATGATGGCGCCGACATCGTAGGGCCAGGAGAAGAGCACGTGCAGGGCCTTGCTGCCCGCCGTCAGCTGGGCCGAGGCGTACACGCCCAGGAAGACGAGCGTGATGAGCCCCCCCAACGCCGCGATCCACTTCCCCCCCTTGACGCCGTGCCCCATGAAAGACGGCAGGGTGACCGCCCCGGTCTCCTCCGTGCGCACCCTCAGGCGCTCCGGCACCCCGAGCAACCACATCAGGTAGTCCCCGGCGACCCACCCCACCATCAACCACGCGGCGCTCACGCCCTCGCTGTAGGTGGCGCCGATCAACCCGACGAACATGAACCCGCTGTTGTTGGTGGCCACGGCGCTCAGGGCCATCAGCCAGGGGCTCACGTTCCGCCCGGCCACCAGGTAGTCCTCCGTAGACGCCTGCCTCCTCGTCGCCGACCAGACGCCGACTCCAAGAAACCCCAAGAGAAACACTACGAAGCTGACTGCAACCACACCCATGCGGCAGTGCTACCGGCCGAATCGCCCACGCGCAAGCACACACCCTCCCCCGGCCCTCCGACCCGGCGCGCACCCAAGCTCGCGACCCTCCACCGACAACCGCATAACCGCATAACCGCATAACGTAGGTTCTCAATAACCCCGGGCAAGAAAGCCAGCCCGCTACCCAGTTCGCCGA
>CAZQPP010000648.1:0-603 GCA_964594295.1 uncultured Myxococcales bacterium
GTGCCCGCACCGGAACGGTCAGGGCCGGATGGTGACCGGGAAGGTCATGCTCCAGTCGGGCCAGCGCTCGATGTCGATGTGGACCTCGATGCTCCACTTCAGCCGGTTGTAGCGAGCCATGAAGGTGAAGGGCGCGCCGGCCGGCACGGGCACGGCGGCCTCCACGACGACCTCCTCCCCCGCCGGCACCACGCGCGCAGGGGCGAGCACGACCTCGGACTCGTGCACCGTGTGGCTGTAGGTGCTGCTCGAGGTCCTGGACGAGTTGTTCGATCCGGCCGCGGAGCGCTTGCGGCTGACCCGCACGACCTCCTCCCAGCCCTTCAGCTTGGCGCTCACGCCGTTGATGCTCACGTTCCCGCTTGGACGGAAGCGGAGCTTGCAAGCCGCCTCCCCGCCCGGGCGGAGGTGGGTGCTGTCGAGGCTGGCCTGCACCGGGCCGAGCTTCCGGCCGGCCACCACGTTTCGGAGCGAGAAGACGACGACGAAGGCCCCGGCCGCGGTCGTGAGGACCCCGACCCATTTCGGAAACGCAGCTCCGAGGTGATCGCCGAAGACGCCCAGAAGGAAGAGGCCCACGAGGAAGACGCACACGCCTCCGAC
>CAZQPP010000648.1:613-4427 GCA_964594295.1 uncultured Myxococcales bacterium
GACAGCGCCCCAGTGGGTTCCCGCGGGCGTGCCGGTCTGGTGAGGGCTGCCCTCCTTGTAGCTCGGCCCCAGGTAGGGCTCGCCGCCGAAGCCGGCACCCTCGACGGCGATCTCCGTCTCCACCTTGGGGTCGGCGGCCCAGGGGATGTCGGCTTCGGCTCTCAGGTACCAGTCTACGTTCAGGTAGCGCCCGTGATAGGTGAAGGGACCGGGCGGCGCCTCGATCTCGAAGGGGTAGGAGTGGTGCGTCGCCGGCCTCCATGTGCCCTCGAAGAGGCTCTGCTCCGCCTTCCCCCCTGCCGGGCGGTTGCTCCTTCCGTGGGTGCGCCACCCGTGGATCAGCTTCAGCCCCCGGCAGCGGCACTCGTCGTCCACCTTCACGGTGAGCGTGCCGCGGATCGTCTCCCCGGAGACGTAGCTGCGGTCGGCCTTGTCGAGCTCCAGCTTCAGATCGCACTTCGCCATGGCGCCCTCACTGCCTTCGGGGGGCCGAGACTGGCACCTGCGGCAGCCGAAGCCAAGGCCGTGGCGCGCTCGGCTTGAGAGCTTCCCTACAAAATGCCGTCGGCTATGGGGAGCTCCCCATAGCCGGCGTTATGTAGAGCTGGCAGATATGTGGAGCAGTGTAGCCTCCGCAGCTTGATCACTGCCTGACTTCAGTTGCTTCCTCCGTCATCTCCTCTCGACAGCTCCACATATTCTCGGCGTCTTCCTCGCGGGTCGGGATGGTCCCGACCCATCACCCGAGGAGGACAAGATGTTGGAGAAGTTCGTGGAGCAGCGCTTCGTACTGGAGCGCTTCCGCTCAAGTCCGGTGGGGCCGCACATCGACGGCTTTGCCGAGGCGTTGCTCAGGTCAGGCTATGCCTGGCAAACGGGGGCCTCGTGCCTGCGCCACGCGGTACATGCTGGTCGCTGGTCTGCCGCGCGGGATCTCGCCATCGAGGCGCTCGACGAGAATGCGGTCGAGGCGTTCGAGGCTCACCTCGGCACATGCGAATGCCCGTACGAGCGCCCGGGCAGCCACGAGCGCGCCGGAGCCAGGGTGCGCGTGTTTCTGGAGTACTTGCGAGAGATCGGTGTCGCATCGCCGGCGGCCGTCGAGAAGCAGGCCGAGCCCAGGGGGCTGATCGAGTTCCGCCAGTGGATGAAGCGGCAGCGGGGCTTGAGCGACTTGACGCTGCGCGTCTACAGCCGGCCCGTCCGCGGGCTGATCGAGCGGCTCGGGGAGGATCCGGCACAGTACGGCCCTCAGGCGCTCCGCAACGCGGTGCTCGACATGTCCGCCGGGCACGGCACCAGCAAGGCCAAGCAGGTCGCCACGGCCACGCGCATGTTCCTCGGCTTCCTGGCCGTCGTCGGTCGGTGCAGCCCGCACCTGGCCGACGCCATCCCTCGCGTGGCCAGGTGGAGGAATAGGACGCTGCCAAAGCACCTGCCCGCCGGGGACGTCGACAAGCTCATCGCGAGCTGCGACTGGGCGAGTTCCAGGACGAGGCTACGTGACCGCGCCATTCTGCTCCTCCTGGCTCGTCTCGGGTTGCGGGCAGCCGACATCATGTGCCTGCGGCTGGGAGACGTCGACTGGGCCGATGCCAGCTTCTGCGTGTGTGGCAAAGGCCGCCGCGAGGCACGCCTGCCGCTGCCTCAGGACGTCGGCGACGCCATCCTCGCCTACCTGGAGGACGGGCGACCGCGAGTGCGGAGCGACTACCTGTTCCTGACGGCGCTGGCGCCGTGGCGGCCGATCGGCTCGAATGCAACGATCGCGAACGTCGTCGGGCGGGCGATCGACCGCGCCGGCGTGGAGGCTCCGAGCCGCGGCTCCCACCTGCTGCGGCACTCGGCAGCGACGACGATGCTGCGCGAGGGTGCGTCCTTGCCCAGCATCAGCGCCGTCCTGCGCCACAGCACGATCGAGACGACGACGCAGTACGCGCGGGTGGACGGCACGCTGCTGGGCCAGGTGGCTCAGCCGTGGCCCGAGACAGCAGCGTCCGACTGGGCGCCGGACGCCCCGCCCGCAAAGGGCAGCGCCGGGGAGCTCGACCAGCTCCGCGGGGTGGCCCAGCCGTGGCCCGGGGAAGTGACGTCATGCTGAGCCAGCTTGTCACCGCCTACCTCGAGGTTCGCCGGGCACTCGGCTTCGACCTGCGCCAAACCGAGCGACTCCTTCGGCAGTACGTCGAGTTCGCGACCGCCCGCGGCGACACCCACGTCCTGGCGAAGACCGCCATCGACTGGTCCGCCGCAGCGGGCACCCCGGGTCAGCGCCACTGCCGCCTCCGTCGCGTGGTCCTGTTCGCGCTCTACGTTCGCGCCGAGGACTCGCGCCACGAGGTGCCGCCGGGCGACGTCTTCCCGCGGGTTCCGCGCCAGATCATGCCCTACGTCTACACGCCGGAGGAGGCAGCTCGACTCGTCGCCGCAGCCGAAGGTCTCGGGCCAGCGGGCACCCTTCGGCCCCACACCGTGGCGGCGGTCTTCGGCCTGTTGTTCGCGACAGGTCTGAGGATCTCCGAGGCCCTGGCCCTTCATCTCGACGACTTCACGGACAACGGGCTCTTGATCCGGAAGGCCAAGTCCCGCAAGTCGCGCTTCATCCCGCTGCACGACACCGCTCGGGCCGGACTGCAGCGGTACATCGACCTGCGCCTGCGGGCGGGCACGCCACCAGACCACATCTTCATCAACTACTACGGCAGGCCCCTCGGCTACCGCGGCATGAACCGCTCCTTCAGGCAAGCGCGGTGCGCCGCCGGCCTGGAGCGCCCGGCCGGCCAGCCGCAACCTCGGGCCCACGACATGCGGCACACTTTTGCGGTCCGTGCGCTCGAGGCATGTCCCGACGGCCGGGACCGCATCGCCCAGCACATGCTGGCCCTGACGACCTACCTCGGCCACAGCAACGTCGCCGACACCTACTGGTACCTGCAGGCGACGCCGAAGCTGATGCGCGACATCGCCGACGCTTGCGAGGCCGCGTTCAAGAAGGGAGCACGGTCATGACGCCCATCGCACCCCACATCACTGCGTACCTGCGGCAGCGCCTCCCGCTCGAGCGCCAGGCCAGCCGCCACACCATCGACACGTACAGCTACGCCTTCAAGCTCCTGTTCGAGTTCGCCAGCGCCCGGCTCGGCGTGGCCCCGTCCGACCTGACGGTGGAGCAGGTCGACGCGCCGCTCCTGCTCGACTTCCTCGAGCACCTGCAGACTGACCGCGGCAACAGCGCCCGTACGCGAAACGCCCGCCTCGTGGCCATCAAGTCGTTCATGCGTTTCCTCGAGCACCGGGTGCCCTCGGCGCTCGACCAGATCCGCCGCGTGCTGGCGATCCCGGTCCAGCGCACCGACGTACCGCTCGTCCGCCACGTCAACGCCGACGAGTACCAGGCGATCCTCGACGCCCCTGATGCGGCCACGCGGCTCGGCATCCGGGACCGGACGATCCTCTACATGGGCTTCGCCGGCGGCCTGCGGGTTTCGGAGATCGTCGGCCTGCGGATCGACGACCTCACGTTCGACGGGCGCTACCTCGAGGTCCACGTCCGCGGCAAGGGCCGCAAGCACCGCCCGCTCGTCCTCTGGCAGGAGGTCGCCGAGGCGGTCCGGGCCTGGCTCGCCGTTCGCGGCGACGCGCCCGCTCCGGAGCTGATCCTCAATTGGCGGGGCGAGCCCATGACGCGCTGGGGCTGCGCGCACGTTCTGAAGAAGCATGTCGCCGCAGCGACCGCGGTCTGCCCCTCGGTGGCCACACGTCGCGTCTCGCCCCACGTGATGCGCCATTATGCCGACTTCCGGATTATGCCGAC
>CAZQPP010000649.1:0-3869 GCA_964594295.1 uncultured Myxococcales bacterium
GCAAGTGCGCAGGGTTTCTGGCTAACCGCTAACAGCTAACAGCTAACAGCTAGATAAAAGACTAGTCCTTCACGGCTTCAAAGAGCATCACCCGGCCGAAGGGCTTCCCAGGAGGATGAGAATGATCCGGCATGCACTAACGCGCTCGGCGCTGGCGCTCATGGTCGCCAGCCTGGGTCTGCTGGCTTGCGAGAGTGAGACCACCAAGACCGGGACCGTCACCGAGAAGACCCCCGTGGTTACCCTTTCGGGGGCCGTAGCGGTCGAGGAAGGCAAGACCGTCACCCTGAGCGCCGCGACCGAGAACGGCACCGACAGCGCCTATGCGTGGACCTCCTCGAAGGACGAGGTCGCCACCGTCGACGAGAGCGGCACGGTCACCGGCGTCGCCGAGGGCGAGGCGGTCATCACGGCCACCGGAGCCGACACAGGGGCCTCGGGATCATGGGGCGTCTTCGTCTTCAAGAAGGGCGAGGACCCGGTCACGCCCGGCAAGACGCCGATGGTGGAGATCAGCGGCGGCTTCGGCGTGATGGTGGGCGACACCCTCACCCTCACGGCATCGACCACCGACGGCGAGGACACCGGCTACACCTGGGAGTCCGGCGACGACGAGATCGCGACCGTCGACGAGAGCGGGGTAATTACGGGCGTCAAGGCCGGCGAGGCCCTCATCACGGCCACGGGCAAGGACACCGAGGCCACGGCGAAGCACGGCGTCGTGGTCTCGCCGCAGCCCGAGAAGGCTCCGGACATTCCGCTCGCCGACAAGTGGGCCGGCTCCGGGCACGCGGACGCGACGGCGGAGGCCTTCCGCCACTGGGACGAGGACGGCGAGGTCTCGGCGTCTTGCGCCAAGTGCCACAGCGACGGTGGCTACAAGGACTTCCTCGGCGCCGACGGCAGCGAGGCCGGCACGGTAGACGCGGCCCACGCTACCGACACGGTCATCGGCTGCACCACCTGCCACAACGCCGAGGCCATGGAGCTCAGCTCGGTCACCTTCCCCTCCGGCGAGGTTGTCGAGGGCCTCGGCTCCGAGGCGCGCTGCATGCAGTGCCACCAGGGTCGTGAGTCCAAGACCAGCGTCGACGCCAAGATCGCCGAGGCCGAGGTGGCCGACGACGACACGGTGGACGAGGACCTCGGCTTCCGCAACATCCACTACTTCGCGGCCGGCGCCACCGTCTACGGCGCCCTCGCCAAGGGCGGCTACGAGTACGAGGGCCAGCCCTACGACGGCCCCTTCGGCCATGTGCCGGGGCGCCAGGCCTGCCTCGACTGCCACAGCCCGCACACCCTCGAGGTCGACGTCGAAGGCTGCGCCGCGTGCCACACCGGCGTGACCACCAAGGAGGACATGCACAAGATCCGGATGCTCGGCTCCATCATGGACTACGACGGCGACGGCAGCGTCGACGAGGGCATCTACGAGGAGATCGCCGGCCTCCAGGAGAAGCTCTACGCCGGCATCCAGGGCTACGCCAAGGAGATCGCGGGCAAGGCCCTCGTCTACGACAGCCACGCCTACCCCTACTTCTTCATCGACACCGACGATGACGGCGAGGTCGACGAGGACGAGGCCAACTACGGCAACCGCTACGACGCCTGGACCGCCCGCCTCGTGCGCGCGACCTACAACTACCAGTTCTCAAAGAAGGACCCGGGCGCCTTCGTGCACAACGCGAAGTACGTCATCGAGCTGCTCCACGACTCCATCGCGGACCTCAACACGGCGCTCACCACGAAGGTCGACATGGCCGCCGCACACCGAAAGGACGCGGGCCACTTCGCCGGCTCCGACGAGGCCTTCCGTCACTGGGACGAGGACGGCGAGGTGAGCGCCAGCTGCGCACGCTGCCACTCGGGCGGCGGCCTGGCCTTCTACCTCGAGGTGGGCGCGAACCAGGCGGAGCCGGTCGCCAGCGGCTTCTACTGCGCCAACTGCCACGTCGACGACGACGGCCCCGAGCTGCGTGAGGCGGCTTCGGTCACCTTCCCGAGCGGGGCCACCGTGGACAGCGGCCACGCCGGCACCAACCTCTGCATGCAGTGCCACCAGGGACGCACCTCGACGGCCAGCATGAATGAGGCCCTCGCCGATCTGGAGCCGGACGCCGTCTCCGACAGCCTGCGCTTCCAGAACATCCACTACTTCGCCGCCGGCGCCACGCGCTACGGGGGCGAGGCCATGGGCGGCTACCAGTACGAAGGCAAGCACTACGACGGCCTCTTCGCCCACCCGGCGCCCTTCGCCAACTGCTCGGACTGCCACGGCACCCACACCCTCGAGCTCAAGCTCGCGGCCTGCGCCGGCTGCCACGCCGAGGCGACCGACCTCGAGGGCGCCCACGCCATCCGCATGGCTGGCTCCGAGCACGACTACGACGGCGACGGCGACCTCGAGGAGGGCGTGGGCGAGGAGCTCATGGACCTCAAGACCAAGCTCTACGAGACCCTCCAGGCCTACGCCACGGCCGTCGGCAACCCCATCGTCTACGACAGCCACGCCTACCCCTACTTCTTCGCCGACAAGGACGGCGACGGCGAGGTGGACCCGGACGAGGGCAACTACGGCAACCGCTACCAGACCTGGACGCCCCGCCTGCTCAAGGCTGCCTACAACTACCAGTACGCCGCCAAGGACCCGGGCGCCTTCGCCCACAACGCCAAGTACGTCATCGAGCTCCTCTACGACTCCATCGAGGACCTCGCGATGCACGAGGGCGTGACGGTCGACATGGCGGCCATGGTCCGCAACGACAAGGGCCACTTCGACCCGACGGCCGAGGCCTTCCGCCACTGGGACGAGGACGGAGCGGTGCCGGGCCGATGCGCCCGCTGCCACGCGCCGCCGGCCGGCCTCAAGGTCTACCTCGAGACCGGCGCCGATCCAGAGGAGGCTCAGCCCCTGCCCTACGGCATGAGCTGCGACACCTGCCACACCGGTGAGGATTACGGCGGAGAGGCCCCGCGCCACTACGTCGCCAAGGTCACCTTCCCCGGCGGCATGGAGATCATGAACGACTCGGAGAAGCCCGACGACTCGTTCTTGTGCATGACCTGCCACCAGGGCCGCACCGGCAAGGGCACCATCGACGAGGCCATCGCCGCGGACAACCTGCGCTTCTTGAACGTGCACTACCTCGCGGCAGCGCAGCAGCCGTGGGCTACGAGTACGAGGGCAAGACCTACGCCGGCAAGTTCAACCACGCCGGCAACGCCGCGCCGTCGAGCTGCACCTACTGCCACGAGGTCGAGGGCGCGGACCACAGCTTCCACGTGAAGGTGAGCGACACCTGCACGGGCTGCCACGACGAGGCGAGCGCCGGAGACGTGCACTCCATCCGCAAGGGCCGCAGCGACGACTACGACGGCGACGGCGACAACACCGAGCCGCTCCGAGATGAGATCGACGGCCTCGCCGCGCTGCTCTGGGCTCAGATCCAGCAGGCCGCGGCCGACGCCGGCAAGCCGATCCTCGCCGGCAGCGGCTACCCCTACTTCTTCAACGATCTGAACGACAACGGCTCGCTCGAGCCGGACGAGGCCGAGCGCTCGAACAGCTACAAGTCGTGGACCCCGACCCTCATGAGGGCCGTCCACAACTACCAGCAATCCCGGAAGGAGCACGGCGCCTGGGCCCACAACACCAGGTACACCGTCCAGCTCCTCATCGACTCCATCGCTGACCTCGGCGGCGACGTCAGCGGACTCACCAGACCCTAGAACCAACCTCCTGAGGCCCTTCAACCCGGGCCTCGCACGCAACCCCGGCCCGCTCCGGCGGGTCGGGGTTTTTTAATGGGGTCAGGTGTAGACCAAAAAAAAAAAAAGCCCCCCCGCGAAAAATAAAAAAAAAAACACCC
>CAZQPP010000649.1:3879-4424 GCA_964594295.1 uncultured Myxococcales bacterium
TTTATTTTTCCCCCCGGGGGGCGGTTTTTTTTTTTTACTTCCCCCCCCCCCCCCCCCCCCACTTCGACCCCACTTCGCGCTGACCCCACTTCGCGTCCTGAGCACGGTAGACACCTAACGCCACTTCGCGCCGCCGCTCGCAGTGCTGCGAATCAGCCGGCGGTGGGTTTGCGTGCTTGCGGATCCGCGAGTTGGCGAATTATGGGGTCTGGGCTTCGCAGGCCTGCGAATCAGGGCGGGCGCGACAGCCGAGGGAGACGTGCTGGGGAGTACGTGGACGTGTCGGTGCACGTGGACGTGTTTTGGCGGGCGGGCTGCGCCCCGCCCTTGTCCAAGGCCTACTGGTAGACGTGCGCGCTCTGGCCGGCGGTCGGGAGGAGGTGCATGCCGAGGTAGGTGAACATGACGGCGGCGAGGCCGACGAGGACGAGAACGGCCGCGCGGCGCCCGCGCCAGGCGTGCATGTGCCGAAGGTGGACGTACACGGCGAAGACGAGCCAGCTCACCAGAGACCAGTTCTCCTTCGGATCCCACACCCAGTAGTC
>CAZQPP010000650.1:0-4422 GCA_964594295.1 uncultured Myxococcales bacterium
GCTACGGATCCTGGAAGCGAACGTCGTAAGCCATCGAGCTCGCACTCAAGCGCGGGCTCACCTTGGAATTCATCGCCTCTTTCTGCGGCTTAGCTTTAACCGTTCGGCGCTTGACTCCATCTTGGTGTCCACTCTCTTGCCACCGACATGCACCTCGCAGACGCACTCTCCACAGTACCGAGTGCGGCACAACTTCGCCTTCGTGCCAGCGCTGACCTCCTACCCGTCGCTACCCATCCGCACCGCGCTCCGGAGCGACGACGTCCCCTGTACCTCCTGCCTCTTTCCCCATTCCCCAACTTTACGTCGGCCAACGCCCACTCCAACTCATAGCATGGTCCAAATGCACTGGCACGTGTGCAACCCGCGCCTCCGTGCGCCTTCTTGGAGAGCCCACAACGAGATGCCAAACGCCACCGGGATGGAACCTCCCCGCGCCACGATCTAGGGACCACCTCACGGGCTGCCTTCCGTCACCGCCTCTCGCTGTCACGGGATCTGCCACTGCCGCCACCCCGAGCCTACGCTTGACAATGCACGAAGATGCAACCAATATGGTTGCACTATGCAGCCAACGAGTAGCCCATGGCATCGCTCACCCTGAAGGACCTCCCAGAGACGCTGCTCGACCAGTTGCGTAAGAAGGCGCGGCTGGAACGGCGCAGTATGACGCAGCAAGCCATCGTGCTTCTCGAGGAGGCTCTCATCCACCAGGAAGCTGCGAACCAACGAGTCGACGGCAGGCAACACCAGGTCAACGTCTGGCGCGAAGTAGCCGGTCGGTGGACAAGCTCCCAGACAGTCGACGAAGAGGTTGCGAGCATCTACTCCGCACGGAGCGAAGGCCGTGAGGTCGAGCTTTGAGGGTCCTGGACACTGATGTCTGCATCGAGATCCTCCGCGGCAACACGAAGGTCGTCGACCGCAGGGAGTGTCTGGCTGACAACGTCTCGACCACTTGGATCACGGCCTGCGAGTTGTTCTTCGGAGCGGCGAAGTCGGTCGATCCCGAGAAGAACCAAGGCCTGGCAGAGCAGTTGCTCTCGTCCATGGAGATTCTCGGGCTCGACTTCGCGTCTGCGCAAGTGTTCGGGGATGTGAAGTCAAAGCTGTCCAAGACCGGACAAGTCATCGCCGACGCGGATCTCATCGTCGCCGCCATCACGTTGGCTGCTGGGGCATCGCTCGTCACAGGCAATCTCCGCCACTACTCCCGAATCCCGGGTCTAGTCGTGGAGGACTGGATTCGGGACGATGGCACACAGAGCTAACTGGCATCGCTCCTGAACCGCACAGCAAACCTGGGGTATCGAAGTCGCTGCAGGCGACGAAAACACCATCCTTCCCCGGCACCCGCCGAGCTCAGGCAGGCGATGCAAAGCTCGAACTTTCTTGAGCAATTCTGCGCCGAACAAGGCGCTGCAGCCGACGTGTAGAGGCTACGGATCCTGGAGGCGGTGGTCGCGAAGTATTGGAGTCGATCTCGGGGCGGAGTCGATCTGGAATTCACCGCCTCTCCACGCGGCTGAGCTTTAAACGTTCGGCCCCTGTCTGCGTTGGGTGTTTTGATGCCCGCTCAAGCTGCCTGTGGTCTATCTCACGGTCGCGACCCTGCCTGACGAGGTCGTGCTCCAATTCAGCGTCGCGCTCGTGCCACACCGGTTCGCGCTCCAGCTTGGCGTTGCGGTCACTTCGTGGACGTCGTGGCCCAAGACCAGCGCGCATCGATGGTCGGATTGCGAGTCTGCGAGAACGGCGCACTCCTCCTGTCCAGGCGACCTCCGCCTTCCAAGTCGAAGACGCACTCAGGTTGCAGACAGCGCACGGGAGTGCGCTCAGCCAGAGAATGCCGAAACGAGCGTTCATGCCGCCGATCTTCGCGTCGTCCCCACCAAGTCATGCACGGCCCTCGACGAGAGCCCACCAGCGACTTCTCGCGTCCGAGGACTTCAGCGCCGGCCCGAGAATGATCCCCATGGCGGCCAGACCCGAGATCCCCCCCCATCCATTCACCTGCACCCCGCCAATCGCTCTCGCCCTTGCCTCAAGCCGCTTGGCTGCGTCCAGTGCCGTGCTCTCCGAAGCTGAGTAGAGCATTTCCAGCCGCCGCCATCGGGGATCTGGAACTGACCGACCGTGAAGCATCCAAGATCAGCAAACACGCGCTCTCGGCTATCCCGCACGAAGTCCCAACACACGGCCGCGGACTTCGCCGCAGCCGGACACCAGGGGCCACTACGTCTGCGCGAAACAAGCCGACCTTTCGTCCCCGCAGACCACCGGCAGCTGGCGGTCCCGGTCGCTCTCAGGACAGGAGGTCGAGTGCCACCACGCTCTCAACCCATCCAAGCTCGCCACGCGCATGGCCCCGGCCATCCCACACGAAGACTCGACCACCGACCAAGCACCCAGCTGAGCCAGAAGTCGATTCCACAACGCCGGGTCGAAACCAGACGAGCCTCGACCATCAATCACCGGGTGCAAACGACGGTCACCGACCCCGCTGGCGCCGGAGTCCACGGTCACAGCGTCGGCGCGAGACCAGACGACCAACGCAGGCAGGCCTGCCTTCTCGTTCCCACACTCCCGCGAACGGAAGGGAACATCGCCACTCCGCCAACCCGAGCACGCGAAGGCAGAAGATGCGAGGTGACGTGACCCATTTCACGCGGAGTACGCAGCAACTCATCGAGCCATCAAACGCCATCGGAAGGCTCGATCTGGCCCAGGGCAGAAGGACAGAAACGAGGCCCGCAGAATGCCCAAAGAACCAGAGAAACACCAATGAATGTAGTATAACCAGCGGAAACAACAAAGAAATGGCCGAACAAGGCGCTGCAGCCGACGTGCAGAGGCTACGGATCCTGGAAGCGAAGGTCGTAAGGCATCGGAATCGATCTCAGGTCGGGGTCGATCTGAAAATCACGCCTCTCCACGCGGCTGAGCTTTAACCGTTCGGCCCCTGTCTGCGTACGGCTTTTTGATGCCCGCTCAAGCTGCCGGTGGTCTGTCTCACGGTCGCGGTCATTCCAGACGAGATCGTGCTCCAGTTCAACGTCGCGGTCATGCCACACCGGTTCGCGCTCCAGCTTGGCGTTGCGGTCACTTCGTGGACGTCGTGGCCCAAGACCAGCGCGCATCGATGGTCGGATTGCGAGTCTGCGAGAACGGCGCACTCCTCCTGTCCAGGCGACCTCCGCCTTCCAAGTCGAAGACGCACTCAGGTTGCAGACAGCGCACGGGAGTGCGCTCAGCCAGAGAATGCCGAAACGAGCGTTCATGCCGCCGATCTTCGCGTCGTCCCCACCAAGTCATGCACGGCCCTCGACGAGAGCCCACCAGCGACTTCTCGCGTCCGAGGACTTCAGCGCCGGCCCGAGAATGATCCCCATGGCGGCCAGACCCGAGATCCCCCCCCATCCATTCACCTGCACCCCGCCAATCGCTCTCGCCCTTGCCTCAAGCCGCTTGGCTGCGTCCAGTGCCGTGCTCTCCGAAGCTGAGTAGAGCATTTCCAGCCGCCGCCATCGGGGATCTGGAACTGACCGACCGTGAAGCATCCAAGATCAGCAAACACGCGCTCTCGGCTATCCCGCACGAAGTCCCAACACACGGCCGCGGACTTCGCCGCAGCCGGACACCAGGGGCCACTACGTCTGCGCGAAACAAGCCGACCTTTCGTCCCCGCAGACCACCGGCAGCTGGCGGTCCCGGTCGCTCTCAGGACAGGAGGTCGAGTGCCACCACGCTCTCAACCCATCCAAGCTCGCCACGCGCATGGCCCCGGCCATCCCACACGAAGACTCGACCACCGACCAAGCACCCAGCTGAGCCAGAAGTCGATTCCACAACGCCGGGTCGAAACCAGACGAGCCTCGACCATCAATCACCGGGTGCAAACGACGGTCACCGACCCCGCTGGCGCCGGAGTCCACGGTCACAGCGTCGGCGCGAGACCAGACGACCAACGCAGGCAGGCCTGCCTTCTCGTTCCCACACTCCCGCGAACGGAAGGGAACATCGCCACTCCGCCAACCCGAGCACGCGAAGGCAGAAGATGCGAGGTGACGTGACCCATTTCACGCGGAGTACGCAGCAACTCATCGAGCCATCAAACGCCATCGGAAGGCTCGATCTGGCCCAGGGCAGAAGGACAGAAACGAGGCCCGCAGAATGCCCAAAGAACCAGAGAAACACCAATGAATGTAGTATAACCAGCGGAAACAACAAAGAAATGGCCGAACAAGGCGCTGCAGCCGACGTGCAGAGGCTACGGATCCTGGAAGCGAAGGTCGTAAGGCATCGGAATCGATCTCAGGTCGGGGTCGATCTGAAAATCACGCCTCTCCACGCGGCTGAGCTTTAACCGTTCGGCCCCTGTCTGCGTACGGCTTTTTGATGCCCGCTCAAGCTGCCGGTGGT
>CAZQPP010000651.1:0-4414 GCA_964594295.1 uncultured Myxococcales bacterium
CCACTCCCGTGCGATCAGGCTCGGCGCTGCCGGGCTCCACTCCCGTGCGATCAGGTTCGGCGCTGCCGGGCTCCGTTCCCGAGCCAGCAGGTCCACTACTGCCGGGATCCACTCTGACGCGACCAGGTTCGCGGCTGGCAACGGCAGGCTCGCGTCCGCATCAACCAAGGACTCGCCTACAGAAGGTGCCCGAACAGCCGTGCCCTTGAAGACACCTATCGAAAACGAGACGACGAGTGCGATGATGAGCCAGTTCCGAAGGCTGCTGATCGCGAGATCTCGGACAGCCCCTCCTTTCGCTAGGTCTTCAGACCTCCACTGAGTACCCTCCGGCGGCGCATTCCTTTGCAGCAACTTGTTGACAGCGCCCACAAGAGCTTTCTCAGCACGGTGCTTTTGTTGCCTTAACCTGGCCGAGACTTTCGGGTCCTTGTCTTTGGTGTCTTGGAGGAGGTGCTCGCATTTCTTGGGGCCAATCTTCTCGAACAACAACTCCGCCACCTCGTTTACGGCAGCGAGCTGTTCCGGCGTATGGGAGTCAGATGCCAGGCGGTCTGGATAGTCGCCAATCGGCGGTTCACGCTTGTGCGAAGTCCTGCGAGCTCTGGCTGCCTCTTTCACCCAAAGTCGAGAGCTCGCCTTTTGAAATGCGGTGGGGATGTCGGCGTGCTTTCTGAAAATCCCGGTCCCATTCTCCGCGGCGGACTTCACCAACACGTACACGTCTGTCACCCAGTCCATCTCCTCTCCGGGAGAGAGCCTGCGTCCGACCTGTCTTCGCACTGCCCTGCGGATGAAAGGGTCCTTCTTCGCCCATGCCTTTTCGAACTCGCTTGTCGAGGCGTTCACGTGAGATCCCTCCGTTGTCAGTGCGGCTCTTCGATCGCGTCGTACAGGAGGGAGATCTCCGGTGCGGCCGGGCTGGCCGCCAAGAACTCGTCCTTGTACGCGTTGAGGTAGTTGCGCCAGGGGCTGCTCCGATCCGAAAGGTCCGCCATGTCCGGTACTCGTCGAAGGATCGTGCGAGCGTCATCCACTCTCCCACTCTGGAGAAGCGCAAGAGTCAGGTAGACCCAGAGGCCGTCATGTCCACGGTCGATCTTCAGCGCCTCAAGGGCTGGGAGCACTGCCTCGCCTGGTCGTCCTGCCCGGCGCGTGGAATCCGAGATGTTCGCCAACGAAACAACTACCATCCATGGCTCTCCAGTATCCCGAGCGATCTGAAGGGCTTTCCGGTCGTGCACTAGCGCCGCCTCGCTGCCGTGGAAGGTGTCAGCGAGGTGTCCGTCCAGCGTGGCGATTGACCATTGCTCATTCACGTGGCCGTCAGCTCCGCTCGAACGGTACTCTTCGGCCTTCGCCCGAATCTCCCTTTCCAGCAGGCGTCGCACCCCGGCATCCGTCGCCGTCTGGAGTTGGTTGCACAACGCCGAGATTTCCTGTTGGAGGGGCGTCCGGGTGTAGTGTTGAGCGACGATGCACGGCCGCGGCTCGCCGTCCAGCAACTCCCCGATGATCTCCCATTCTTTCTGGTTGGCCATCTGTCGACTTCCTCTGTCTTGTCCCTCTACTATGACAGAGGGAGGCTTAAAACGTGACATGCGCGCTCCATGCGTCCCCATACGGCTTGCGCGATGCTGCCTGCCAGCTTGCCGAGCACGCTCTCGGGCGGCGATGCTCCTTCCGGGGTGCCGAGGAGCCAGGAGATCGGTTCGGCCTTGGCGTCGGGCTTCGGCAGAGATAGGTTTTGGTCGCAGTTGAGCGCGATCTCGACCGAGCGGCCGGGAGGGGGCGCCCCGGCCTTCCCAGAGAAGGACTTCGACGGAGCTGGCCAGAATCTCGAGGGCTTCTGTCGGGCTGGTGGAATCCTTGGCGCTGGCGCGGAGAACCCACGAGCCGTCCCGTGCTAGTTCGAGCTCACGGGCAAAAGAGTGGGCGCCTTGTTTCGCCGGCTGAGCCCTTCCGTTAGCGGACACCCATCCGGAGCCTGACCTCGGCGGTGAGTCGCCTCATCATCCGAGTCCTCTTTTCCCGGCTTCGCAAACGTAGCCTAGGCCCAGGCCGACTCTCGCACCCGGGTGCAGTGGTCTTCGTGCAGCGCTTCAGCGACGCGGCCAGGCTCTACGTTCAACTGCACATCCTCATGCCGGACGGTGTCTTCGTGGGTGGACCCGCCGCCGATGTGCTTCCCTTCGTTCCGGTCGAGCCGCCCGAGCACGCGGACCTGAAGGGCCTCACTCTGCAACTCCACCGGCGCATCTTCGGTCCCAACAGCATGGCGTGGAGTGACTTGATCCGCCGGGTGTTTCCCATCGACGCCCTCCAATGCGAGTGCGGCGGCAGATACCGGCACGTGGCGATGATCCACGGTCCCGATGTCGTCCAGACGATCCTGGCCGCCATCGTGCTACGCGAGACGTCCCGAGCTCCGCCCACGGGAGCCACGCGCCAGCGCAGGCGCTGGGGTCGCCCCCGCCGCACCAGCGGAGCAACCGGCCTTGTGGGTCGGAGTAGCGAGCTGCGCTCTACGGCCGATCTCGGCATCGCATCCACCCCTTCGGTCACCACGAGCTGTGCTCTCCTTCCCCCTGCTTCGTGCCAGAGGGCCTGCGCCGCCCTCGTAGAACCCCATGCGGTCTCCCAAACGCGGCTCGGCTCCTCGACGGGTTGATCTCGCCGTCACCTTGTCTTTCTTAGCCGCCTCCACTCACCAACGCGCAAGCCGCTCTCGACGACCTCGTCGAACGCCGTGTCACTCGCGGCAAGCACCTGTGAGACGGCGTGCTCGAGTCGGTCGGGGTGAGCCTCCGCCGTTCGGAGCAGCGCCTTGGCCACGATCCCCTGTCCGGTGGTAGATCCCAGCAGGCCGGGCAAGCGCTTCGAACCGGAGGCGGGCAGCGCTCGCATCAGCCGAATCGCCAGCCCGTCTTCCAGGCCCGGGATCAGCCGGCACGTCTCGGACAACCCCGCTGCCTCCACTTCGTCGAAGGCCCGGGCCCACTCTGCGGTCACCGCGGTGACCATGGACGGCGACGCGAACGAGACGCTCACCGAGCTTGCCGCTGGGTCGAAGCGCTCGACGAGCACACCGGACCAGAGGACAGCGGCATAGTCCTCGACATCGTGCTCGTCGAGGAGGTGGTCGACCGGGACGGCGTGCGTCGCGTGCTCCACCCGGTACCGCAACACGGACAGGAGCATGGAGCGCCGTTGGGGGAAAGAGTCGACGTACTCGCTGAGGCGAGGGGCGTACACGGCTCCGAGGAGCTCGGTGCTGATGGTGGTGGCGTCGATGTCGATGGCGACATCGGTGGACCGGATCACTCGCCCGGCGGCGCCGTCGACCAACCGCGCGGCGAAGGCGGGCACCAGAGCGCGCTCCCGGACCGCTCGTGGCAGGAGCGACCAGGGTGTCTTCGGGGCGGCCGCCCCTGCGGCGTTCCGAAGCGCTTCGTACAACGTCGCGGCGTCCTCGTCCGACATCGGCGGCACGCGCAGCTCCGGGATGGAGCGCAGCTCGTCGTCGCCGAGCTCGTGCCACCAACCCGTGCCCGGGGAGAAACCGGTGTCGGCGGCTCGCTCGAAGCCCTGGCTCTGAAGCGTGGCGATGACCTGAATCAGGTCGGGGTCGCGACTCAGAAGCTGGGCCTCCACGTCGGCGAGAAACGCGGCGATGTCCTCCGCCGCCCCAAGCGCGCCAACACCGTCGAGACCCAACAACAGGCCCCGCTCTGGACCTCGACCTCCGGCGTCGAGGATGGCGTCGAAATCGTAGGGCAGGGCGAGGAGCTCTGAGAGCACCCTCGTCAGCGGTGGCCGGGGCTTCTGGTTCAGCATCGGCGCCAGCAGGCCGACCCTCAACCAGATGGCGGGGCGACCGGCGGCGGCGGCCTGCTCGACGGTCCGCGCCAGCAGGGTTGTTCGCCCGGAGCCGGGTGGCCCCGTGAGCAGGACCCCGGGGCTGGCCGACTCGAGGAACCCGGAGATGCGCTGCTCTATCGCCGGGCGCGTCACGAAGGTAGCCGGGGAACCCTGCTGGCTGCCGTTGGCTTCGGCGCGCCACATACACTGGAACAGCTCGCTTCGGACGCGTCTTTGGTCCCAGGCGGAGACCGGGTCCTGCTCGAGCGCCAGGCGGCCCTTGGCATCGAGAGCCTGGGAGAAGGGGACGTAGAGGTCGGAGCGTGACTGCTTGTGCTCCGTGCCAACGAACACGAGCCGGTTGCGATCCCGTCCGTCAAAGAGCAGGACATCGGCGCCCGGCTCTGGTTCGTGCAGGTTGCTGAGCACCAGGGGATGCAGCGGAATGAGCCGGTCGTTGACCATCAGGCTGCACGCCCCGTTTGGAGCGAGTGGCCCGGGGTCGGGTGTCGGGGGCCCGGGGTCGGGTGTCGGGGGCCCGGGGTCGGGTTGT
>CAZQPP010000652.1:0-4411 GCA_964594295.1 uncultured Myxococcales bacterium
ACGCCAGCGAGTACGAGAGCTTCCTGCACGAGGCGGAGCCGGAGGGGATCCTGGCCGATTCGGGCGTCGTGGCGCGGCTCCGCGCCATGGAGCAGCTCGGGAGCACGATCTCGGACTTCAACAGGTTCACGCGCGACCTCATCGTGCGCCTGCTGCTCATCTTCCTGGCCGTGCTCTTGCTCTTCGACGCCCTGCGGAAGCTCCGGCCCTACGGCATCCTGTCAGCCTTGGGGCTGCGGCGGACGCACTACCTGGTGCTCAGCATGCTCCAGCTCGCCGTGGTGCAGGCGGCGATAGCGCTCGTCGCGGTAGCGCTTGCCGATCAATGGCTCCTCCACCACGTCACGCCCTACCTGATGACCAGGGCGGCCTCTATTCCTATCGCGCACGTGCCCAGCTCGACGCCGCCGCTCCTGCTCGGGCTCTTCGTGCTGGGCATCGCTCTCGCGCCGACCCTCTTCCGGCTCGCAGTCCTCGGCCGCCGGCCCATGCCGCTCCGTTTCCTGTCCTATCGCTTCTGAGGTCGCTCGGCGTCAGCGGCAGCTCTTGCGCTCCCAGGAGCAGGTGGAGCGGAAGCAGTGCTGCTCTTGCTCAACGCCTCGGCGCACCCGACGGGTGTCGCAGTCGATCAGCACGACCGAGGTGTAGCGGGCGGCCGCCTCTCTCCACGCCCTCGACCCCGGCTCGGCCATGGAGTCGTAGCCTTCGCTGATCTCGAATCTCCCGGCCTTGAGCTTCTCGATCACGACCATCTTGGCCTTGAGCTCCGCTCCGGTCCTGGCCTCGTCTTCGGACACGGCGGAGCAGAAGCTCTCGCTGTGCACGATGCGGGCGGGCGGAAGCGGCTCGCCCCCCCGCCCCGGACAGCACAGGGCGTTCATGCGCTCGTCGAGCTTGAATGGGCCCACGTCGGTCACGTAGCGCGTGTGGTCGGGCTCGACGCAGCCCGCGGGTGCGGCACCAGGCCCCTCGCAGACCTTCAAGGGCGCGATCAGGAGTCGCGCGCTGAGGAAACCGGCCGCGTCCGTGAAGAGAGGTACCATGAGCGCCGCACGCGCACGGGGTTGTCGTCCTGCCAGAGGTTTCGCAGCCAATGCACCTCCGGCCCCGCGCCGATGACGCAGGCGTCGCCTCCCTTCCGTTTCACCCGCATTCGCCCCTGACGCGTGGACAGCATCTCCTCCAGGATGTCCTTTGCCACCAGGTTCAAGCACTCGTCTGCGGTCCCGGTGTAGGTGATCTCTCCACCCTCTTCGACCTGCTTCGCGACGGGCTTGACTTGAAGGGCAAAGAAGGCGGGGCAGGTCGAGCTGCCGCCCACGACCTTCGGATGGACCCAGTCGCTCTCCTCGGATCGCAAGAACTCCAGGAGCTGATCGGCCATCCCTCGGCCGAGCTGGCGGCGCAGGCTCCTGCTGCTCGTCACGCCCGGGCTGTCATCCGGCTCCTCGTCGACCACGACGGCGGCAGGAGGGCTTCCGCAGCCCGCGAGGGAGGCGCACGCAATGCACGCGAGCGCGGCCAGGGATCGGCAGGATCTCAGCGTGCTCACCGCCGCCTCCTCTCAGTTCCCGCGCAGGTCGAGCGGGGCCCGAACGTTCACGCGGCGTTTTCGCGAAGGCGCGAACCGCATCCCCGCGAGGGCCGCCTGCACGCACTCCATCGCGCGGCGCTCACGAAACGGGGGGCTCTCCACCTCGGGCTCGACGACCCTGCCGCTCTCCCCCTCGATGACGAAGCGGACCGTCAGCGAGGACGTCCGCGCGGCCGCGGCGGCCGGCAGGCAGCGCCGCACGGCGGGGGCGACCGCGTTGAGGCGCTCGACGATCTCCTCGCGCGGGGGAGAATCGCGAAGGGGGGGCTCGGGCGGACTGCCGGGCTTGGCTTCCGGGGTAGGCCCCTGCTTCTGCCCCGCCGTGGCCGGGGAGTCGGAGCCTTCGTGCCCGGCGCGCGCCGGCGGGCCGGCTTCGGCCGGTTCAGCCTTTGGCCTGGAGGCACGGCCTGACGAGACGGTGTCGGCCGCGGCCTGCTGCGCACCTCCATCGCCCGGGGCAGCCACGGGTCGCCGCTTCTCCGCGGACCTGTCGGTGAGGGCCTCGGTGGAGGCCGGAGCTTCGCCCGCCTCGGGGTCCGGCGCGACCGGCACCATCGCGCTCGCCGCTGCAAAGCCAAGCCCGAAGGCAAAGGCCGCGACGGCCAGGAACACGGGGAGCGACCAGGCCGGCCGGCCGGCGGAGGCCGGGGAGGCTTCCCCCGTGGTGTGATGCTCCTGACTCGGCGGAGAAGGGGCAGCTTCGACCGCTGAGACGGCGCCGGGCCTGCGCTCGCCCCCATCTCTGGGCCACTCGAGGACCGGCTTGGCCCTGGCCTCGAGGCTCTCGATCTCGCTGTGCATGACCTCGATCTCGGCCTCGAGAGCGTCCGGGCTCAGGTTCTTGCTCGGGTCCAGCAGCGCCTGGACGCGCCTCTGAAGGCCGTCAGCGAGGTCGTGCAGGGTCTTGATCTCGATGAGGCCGTCCGCCATCTCACCGAGACGCACGCCGAGCGCCACCGAGCGCTCGAGGGCTTCGGCGAGGCTGCCGAGGCTTTCCCGCGAGGGTAGAGCTTGGAGGCTCTCGAGCGCCTTTCGCATCTCCCTGGCGGAGGCCCAGCGCTTCTTCCGGTCGTGACGAAGCGCCTTGCGCAAGATCACGTCGAGATCCCCGTCTAGCTCGGGGGCCGGCGTCGGATCGGCTCGCATGGCCTCCAGACGCCGCGCCAGTCCGTCGTCGCCGTCCGGATCTTCCAGCGGGTGGGGCAGGCGCCCGGTCGCCAGCTCCCAGAGCACGGTGCCGCAGCTGTAGAGATCCGAGCGCTCGTCCACCGGCACGCCGCGGAGCTGCTCGGGGCTCGAGTACTCCTGGGGGCCCGCCCTCGGCGCCATGTTGACCGGCGCGTGGGTGACCGCCTCTTCGGAGGCGGCCGCCTGTACCCACAGCCCGAAGTCCCCGATCTTCACGTCGAGGCCCCGCGCGAGATCCTCCGGCTGCCGCACGAAGACGTTCGCCGGCGTGAGGTCGCGGTGCACGATCCTGTAGCGGTGCATGTCCTCCACGGCCTTGAGGAGGGCGACTCCTATTCGGGCGACGGCCTTCGGCGGGAGGGGAGCTTCCGAGAGGAGGTGCACGAGGCGGTGCCAGGGGACGTACTCGAGCGCCATGAAGGGCGGGTCGACGGTGCTCGTCTCCAGGACCCGAACAAATGGGAGGTCCGCGTTGTCGTCCGGATTCCTGTCGGAGCTCAGCAGCGCCGTGGCCCCCTGCTCGCGCTTGAACATGGCCACGTAGAGCTGCTCTTCTTTGGGGTGCCCACGCTTGCGGACCACCTTGACCGCCACGAGCTGCGAAGGATCGCTCTCGCCCCGGCTGATGCGCCCGTAGCAGGCCCGAAAGACCGCACCCATTCCTCCTCGTCCCAGGCGGTCGAGGAAGACGAAGTGCCGGAACGCCAGCGGCAGGGCCGGCCAGCCTTCTTCTGGCCGCTGCCGCCCGCAGTCGGGGCACACCGCGGCGCCCGGGTCGTTGAAGAGCTCCCAGCAGCGATCGCAGACCAGGCGCTTCGAAGCCAGCGACGGGGGCGACGGGATTGGGGGAATTCGTGCCAGAGTCTGCATAATCCGGCCTTGGGAACAGGAAGCTGCCGGAGCTTCGGTATCCCTTCTGAGAGGTTTCAGAGATGTTGCCTTCTTGCCGGCGGGGCGGCAACTCCTGACCGGCTTCTGTCAGATCCGCTGCCTTGGTACGTCAATCCAAGAGCAGCAGCGTTCTCTTGGCTGCGTGCTCGCCGGGTGACCGGCGGGACTTCCTGTCTTCTCTCCTTCTCCAGCCATGAATCAGCCATGCGTTTGAAGCTCTTCATGACACCAGGAGAATCCGAGTTGCCTCCAGCCAAGCGATGGGGCACCATCGCCGGACGCTGTTCTGGTGACGAGATGGAGTTGGTGCGAGACAACAGGCAGCGTCCGAAGGGAGGCATGCTGTTCTTGGACGCCGAAAGCTTCTTTCCGCAAGGCCCTGCTTGGGTCGACGGAGGAAGAGGCCGCGACGGGACGACATACCAGAGGCTCAAAATGACGGAGGAATCAATGAAGCGTATTCATGCGCCGCTAGTCGCCGCACTCGTTCTCGGCATGTTCGCTTGCGGCTGCGCGAAGAAGTGCTGGATCGTGAAAGAGCCGACTCAGGAGAGCATTCCGGCATGGGTGGATGACGCTTCGGTGACCGACAAGGAGAGCGCCAAAGGAGTGGGCTTCTGCGTGGTCGTGTCCGAAACGTTCCCTCCGGGGACGATCCACAACTATGTCGACACGGCACTGAATGACCAAGCAGACCCGAAGATGGCCTACCACTTGTTCACAGAGGTCAAGGCTGCT
>CAZQPP010000653.1:0-4403 GCA_964594295.1 uncultured Myxococcales bacterium
CGTGTCGGCCGCGGCGGGCGGTGAGCACACCTGCACCGCCGACCACGAAGGCCGCGTCTTCTGCTGGGGCGACAACACCAAGGGCCAGCTCGGCGAGGTCGGCTCGCTCGACCCCCGCACCGAGCCGGAGCAGGTGCAGGGCCTCGGCGTCGCCACCGCGGTGGCGGCCGGCGACCTCCCCCCCTGCGCCCTCCTCCTCGACGGCCACGTCTTCTGCTGGGGCGACAACAGCTCCGCCCAGATCGGCGACGCCGGCGGCGCCGTGGGCAGCGACCCGACGCCGCGGCAGGTCGCCGACGTCGAGAGCGCCGTAGCCATCGAGGCCGGCGCCCGCCACACCTGCGCGCGCCTCGGCACGGGCCGCATCCGCTGCTGGGGAGACAACGCCGTCGGCCAGATCGGCAACCGCGAGTCGGGAAACACCCTGGACCGGGGGACCGAGGTCTACAACCTCATAGACACCCTCACGCTGTCGCTCGGGGCAGAGCACTCGTGCGCCCCGCGTGCGGCCGGCGACGCCCAGTGCTGGGGCGCGAACACGGCCGGCCAGCTGGGCTTGGGAACCCTCGACGGGATCTTCAACCAGATCCAGTTCGTGATGGACTTCCCGTAAGGACCGCGGGGAAGCGGCGCCGACCTTTCTTTGGGCCGGCGCAATCGTGATGCAAGATGGCTGCGCGTGAGCGAGGAGAGGCCATGAGCGGGCAAGACTGGATCGGCTCCCCGAAGACCGGAGGCGGGAAGGCGTGGTGGCGTGCCGCCCTCCTGACAGCGGCGGTCGCCATCGTGACGAGCGGGCTCGCCGGTTGCGGCGACTCGGGCACCTCGGCCGCGACCGGCTCCGGCGGCGACCCGGGGCGGGGGGAGCTCGCCGACGCCGGCGAGGAGCGCGACGTGTCTGTGGATCCGGGCGCCGAGCAGGACCCGGGCGCCGAGCAGGACCCGGGCGCCGAGCCGGACCCCGGCACCGAGCAGGACCCGGGCGCCGAGCAGGACCCGGGCGCCGAGCAGGACCCGGGCGCCGAGCAGGACCCCGGCGCCGAGCAGGACCCGGGTATCACCTCGGACCCCGGCGCCGATCCCGGCAGCGACGCCGGCGACCCTGCGTGCTCACCGGCCGATCCCCTGTACGAGGCAGCCGAGGTCACCTGCGACCTCCACGACAACGACTGCGACGGCGACACCGACGAGCACCTCGACTGCGACATCCTCTGCGGCGTCTCGGGCACGGCAGGGGAGACCGTCGAGTGCCCGATCCGCGTGGTCCGGCGCGAGGCCGGGGCCTCCGACGACGCGACCGGCATGCAGACCAACCTCGGCTTCGAAGGCGAGAAGCTCGACTTCCTGGGTTTCTTCGCCGAGGCCTGCTACGAGGGCCACGGCTGCTTCGACCTGGACCTCTCGCAGGGACCAAGCGAGAGCGGGCACTCGGTCGCGATGCAGCCGGCGAGCGCGGCCGACTGGGTCGACGGAGGGGCGGCGCTCGTCGCCAACCCCGGCGACACGACCGTCCCCCTCACCGGTGCCACCCTCGGGATCGACGGCGTCATGACCGGGGACGCGGTGTTCATGCGAGCGCGCTTCTCCCTGAGCGTGGACGTCGAGGCCGAGCAGCCGACGCTCGTGAGGGCCTACAACGCACACTTCTCGGCGGCGCACGGCGTCGAGCTCGAGCACGTCATGGACCGCGGCGTGTTCGAGACCTTCGCGCCGGGCGAGCGCTGCGGCGAGCACGCCGACTGCGCCGAAGGGCACACCTGCTCGGAGGAGAGCGGCAAGTGCCAGTGACCTCCTCGCCGCCGTAGCCATCGAGAGCGAGAGTGTCGTTGACACAACCCCGGCGATCCGGCACCCGTGCGATGTCCCCACGTCCAGGTGTATTCATGGAGCTCTGCCGCAGGATCATCGGTCTGGCGTTGGCGCTGTGCGCGCTGGCCTGCACGTCCGGCCTGGAGCCGGAGCCGGAGCAGAGCGCCGAGCCTCAGGGTGGCGTCCTGCCGCCGCTCGGCAAGTCGGACGCGTGGGACTGGGTCAACGACCCCAAGCGCTTCGCCCGTTTCGTAGACGAGGAGCTGGAGCTGCGCCTCGACGCCCTGCCGCTGAAGGGCACCGCCTCTCGCAAGGCCTGGCCGGCCTCGTACTGGCCTACCTACGAGGACAGCACGAACCACCGCTGGCAAGGCAGCGACACCATGAGCCCGCTGGAGAAGTACGACCTCGTCTTCAACGGCTGGCAGCCGCCCGAGGGCTTCATGGAGCTGCGCCCCCGCGATCTCGTCGGCTGCGACGAGGGCTTCGACGCGAGCTACTACGAGGCCCTCGGCCCGGCGGCGGACTGGATGAGCCGGGAGCGGGGCAACCTGCGCGCACGCGACGGCGTCGACAGCGACGGCGACGGCGAGGTGGACGAGTGCGGGGACTCGGACGGCATCGACGGCTGGTGGGGCTCCTGTCACGCGTGGGCTCCCGCGGCCATGCTCGAGGACGAGCCGCGCAGGCCGGTGCGGCGCGGTGACGTGACCTTCGAGATCGCAGACATCAAGGCCCTGCTGATCACGGTCTACGACAAGAGCCGCTCCGTCGTCATCGGCTCCCGCTGC
Source organism: uncultured Myxococcales bacterium (assembly GCA_964594295.1). Lineage (GTDB taxonomy): Bacteria > Myxococcota_A > UBA9042 > UBA3505 > UBA3505 > CAZQPP01. The sequence continues at coordinate 2,601 of CAZQPP010000653.1, forward strand.
CGGGCGAAGGTGGTGGAGCGAGACGAGACGGGGCGAATCCTCGACCCGAATTGCCGAGACACCAACGCCGGGAGCTTCCACGTGGTCATGGCCAACCTGATGGGGATGCACGGCCTCGGCATAGGCGAGGACCGCACCTTCGGAGCGCAGGTCTGGAACCAGCCGATCCACGGCTACGAGGTCACGGCGATGAAGGAGATCTCCGAAGCCGAGGCCACGAAGCGCCTGCTCGGGCCGGGCTCCGACGAGGCGGCCTATCCCTACAACGCCGACGCCCGGCGCTGGGTGGAGGTGGCCATGGACGTCTTCTGGGTGACCGAGTCCGTGCCCACGGACCAGCCGCTCCTCGATGTGCACGACGAGTATGTGCGCACGGACTCCTACGCCTACGTGCTCGAGCTTGACGACGAGGGTCGGATCATCGGCGGAGAGTGGATCGAGGCCGGCGCCGACCGGAGCATCGGCTTCAGCCCGCACCCGGACTTCCTGTGGGTGCCCATGGGCCCGCTGGCCAACCCGGGCCCGACGGCCCACGGCCCACGCGATCCCTGGAAGAACCCCCACGTCAACATCAACCGGGTGCGCGAGCTCCTCGCCGAGTCCGTGGCCGGGGGAGACTGAATCCGACCGCCTGTGGTACAGCAATGCACCGTCCGGAGAGCCTGAGCCCATGAGAACCACCGGAATCCCGCTGCTCTGCGCCCTCCTGGTCGCCGCGCTCGTCCCCGCCGCCTGCGATCGCTCCGCCACCGTCGCCGAGGAGCCGCCCGGCTACGCGGAGGAGGACGACCTGATCAAGGCGGGGGGCAAGTACGACACCGGCTACTACTCGAACCTGGCGCTGGAGCTGGAGGGCACCTTCGAGTCGAGCCTGGAGCTGGATCTCACCGACCTGTCTCCCGGCGAGCAGGAGGAGTGGCTCAAGGACCCGGCCTTGCTCGACGCGGTCGTGGACCAGCAGGTGAAGCTCGCCAAGAACCAGCTCGCCGCTCGCATGCTTCACCTCAACCTGACCGCCGGCACGGCCGAGTTCTCGAGCAAGGCCCTGGAAACACGGGGCGACCGGCGTGTCCTCGTCGCCTCCTACGCCGTCCAGGCCGAGACCCTCGTCACCACAAAGGAGCTGGCCGATGCCGGCATCTCACCGGCCTCGCTGGAGGACACACGCTATTCGATCAAGGTCCCGAGCGATCCGCGGAACCTGATGGCCCGCGCCGGCGAGTCCTGCGCGGAGGGCTTCGATCCGGGCCACCTCGAGGAGCTGAGCTACTTCTACTACTTCGACCCCGACAAGGAGGGGTGCGCCATCGAGATGTCCGAGAAGACGGCCTTCCACGTGCGCTCCCTGCTGTCGCAGGTCGAGACCTTCCCGGAGTACGACAGGCTCACGGCCGACGGGCGCCTCGAGGCGGCGGTCTTCTTCGGTGCCGCGGACCACGGCCCGCCCACCGCGAAAGACTGGGGCGTCATGGTCTGGCGCAGCTACGCCGCCAACCTCCGGATCTCCGGGTGGGAGGAGGTCGACGGGCTCGACGTCGGGCAGCGCTACCGGCGCGAGCGGGGAGGCATCGTGCAGGTGATAGACCTCGTCTCCCCCTACGACCTGCACGAGCTCGGGGACGCGGCGGAGCAGCTCCTCGCGGACATGCTGCGCACCCACGAGATCCTGGTCTACAACGGACACTCCTTCTACGGCTCGCTCGACGTGCTGGCCAAGCGCGAGAGCTACCCCGAGGCGACCTACCAGGTCCTCTTCATGAACAGCTGCTGGTCCTACGAGTACTACACGAAGCAGGTGTTCGT
>CAZQPP010000654.1:0-4371 GCA_964594295.1 uncultured Myxococcales bacterium
CGGCACGAAACTCCCCGCGTAGGGGCGTTTCGCCTGCGAAACGCCCGCCCCGCAAGCTCACGAGCTTGGCTACGCGGTCGACCTCCTCGGGCTCGAAGCCAAGGGCCTTGCCCACCTCGCGGACGGCCGAGCGCGAGCGGTAGGTGATGACCTCGGTGGCCATGGCGGCGCGGTCCCGGCCGTACTTGTCGTAGAGGTACTGGATCACCTCCTCTCTGCGCTCGTGTTCGAAGTCGACGTCGATGTCGGGGGGCTCGCCCCGCTCCTCGGAGATGAAGCGCTCGAAGAGCAGGCTCGACCGGGAGGGGTCGACGGCGGTGATGCCGAGCAGGAAGCAGACCGCCGAGTTGGCGGCCGAGCCGCGGCCCTGGCAGAGGATGCCCCGGCCGCGGGCGAAGCGCACGAGGTCGTGCACGGTGAGGAAGTAGTGGGGGAAGTCGAGCCTGGCGATGAGGGCGAGCTCGTGCTCTACCTGCCCTCGGACCTTGCTCGAGAGCCCCTTGGGGTAACGCTCCCGCGCGCCCTGCTCCACGAGGGCTCTGAGGTGGGCCATTGCCTCGGTGCCCTCGGGCAGGAGCTCCGAGGGGTAGCGGTAGCGGAGCTGATCGAGGGAGAAGGTGCAGCGCTCGGCCACCTCGAGGGTGCGGTGCACGGCCTCGGGCAGGTCGGCGAAGAGGCGCGTCATGCGCTCGGGGGACTGCAGGTGCCGCTCCGCGTTGGGCTGGAGCCTCAGCCCCGCCTCCTGCACGGTGCAGCCGAGGCGGATGCAGGTGAGCACGTCCTGGAGGGCCTGGCGGTCTGGGTGGTGGATCAGGGCGTCGGTGACGGCGACAGGCGGCACCCCGAGGCGGCGGCCCACCTCGACCATGCGCCTGAGACGCTCCTCCCGGCCGGGGAGCAGGTGCCGCCGCAGGGCGAGGAAGAGGCGATCACCGTAGACCTCTTTGAGCTGCTCCACCGTGCCCGGCGGATCTGTGTCCAGGAGCAGGGCGACGAGGCCGCCCGCGAAGTCTCCGAGGTCGCCGGGCCGCAGGAGGCACTCGCCCTTGGGCACCCTGCGCCGCCCGCGGGTGACCAGGGCGCAGAGGTTTCCGTAGCCGTGGCGGTCCTCGGCGAGTAGCACGAGCTCTCCCAGGCCTTCGACGCGGAGCAGGGAGCCGACGATCAGGTGGAAGCTGCCCTCCTCGATGCGGCCGGTCCTGACCAGCTCTCGAATGCGCCCGTGGGCGCGGACGACCCCCTGCACCCCGTCCCGGTCGGTGATGGCGAGGGATGAGAGCCCCAGCTCGACCGCCCGGTCGACCAGCTCCTCCGGCTTGGAGGCCCCCTCCAGGAAGGAGAAGGCCGAGCGGCAGATCAGCTCGGCGTAGGCCGGCGCGGCATCTTCGGGCTGGACGAGCCTCAATCGAAGACCCCGTGCACGAACCACTGGCGCAGGACGCGGTCCCGGTACGCCCAGAGCCGCCCCTCTCCCTCGAGCTCCACCACGAAGTAGTCCCGGTGGAAGGGCCTGGTCCACCAGTCCCCCCGGAGGCGCTCGGGCCCGAAGACCTCCCGGATGCGGCTCCGCTGCTCGCCCCAGCGGATGTCGGCCCCGGCCGCGATCTCCCCGTTCACCTCGAGGGGCTCTTCGAGCAGGAAGACGGGGCGCGGGGCGATAGGGATCGGGAGCGGCATGGTGGCGATCTCGGGCTTGCGTCTCGACCCCGCCCCGATCCAGCCGCCCGGGCCGGTGCGGAGCCCCGCGGTGCGGTGCGTCGGCACCCGGGGAGGCCGATCGTGGGCGCTCGCCTCCTTCGCTGAACCTTCGACGGGGGGCGGCGGCGCGAAGCCCGTCTTTGCCCAGGCGCCCTCGGGGCGGTGGCTGGGCACGAGCTCCACCCCGAAGACCGCCTCCTCGCCCAGGGTGACCGCGAGGCGCGCGATGAGGTCGTCCAGGTCCTCGGCCCCCACCTCCCGCCGGTCGAAGAGGTCGTTTTGGGCCTCCTGGCTCCTCGCCGTGCGCAGGACGCGGATGCGCATGCCCGAGGCCCGCTCGTCGGGCACCTCGCTGTGCTCCCAGCGTTGGCGCAGCAGGGCCAGGAGCGATCGCGCCGAGCGCAGGGGCCGCTGGAGCATCACCTCGGTGCGGTGACAGGCCCCTCCCTCGAGCGCGATCTCGGCCTCGAAGCAGGCCACCGCCAGCCCCCGCCCCGACACGCAGGCCACCAGGTCGGAGAGGAGCCGTTGGGCCAGGAAGAGGAGAGGCTCGCCGGCACCCACCGGGGGATCGAGCTCCAGGGTAGCCTCCGGCTGCTCCCTGGGTTTGTAGCTCTTGGGGGCGGGGAAAGGATCTCCCCGCGCGAGGTGCACGAGCTCCTCGCCCTCGCGGCCGAGGCGCTGCCCCATGCCGGCCGCGGGCAGCCGCCTCAGGGTGTCCGCCGTCCGGACGCCCAGCCGGTCGAGGTAGGCGAGGGCTCCCTCCGAGGCCCCGAGGGCGGCCACGGGCAAGGGCCCCAGCGCCGCGGCGTCGCTCCCCGCCGACACCACCACCGGCCGGACGCGCCCGCTGTCCTGAGGCTTGCTCGGCAGGGGCAGCCAGCGCGCCAGCGCGCGCGCGCTCAGGTGGCCGTCGGCCACCACGACCCGGGCGCAGAAGCCCAGGCGCCCCGCGATGCGCCCTCCATCCGCCGCCGCCTCCTCCTCACCACCGAAGAGGTGGGCCGAGCGCCCGATCTCCACCCACACCCCGTCGTCCGCCGGCGCCACCACGGGCGAGAGGGCCATCAGCGCCTCGGCGAGCACGCTCAGATGGGGCTCCGAGGGCGACGGCTCGGGCAGGTGCCGCTCGGGTCCGACGCGGATGTAGGCCCATCTGCTCATGTTTGATCAATGGCTTGCGCGCAGCCGAACCTCGGCCGCCTCGGAGCGGCCCTTGCGCTCGACGCGGACGCCGCAGCGGCGGGTGGGGGCCACCAGAGGCACCCACGGCTTGCCTGGCTCGCGCGGGGGTGGGTGGTGCTGCTCGCCCGCTCCGGGGTCGACGTGGAGGCGCAGGCGGATGCTGCCGGGCGGGGAGGCCGCGTCGTGGACCACGAGCACGACGGCCCGGGCCGCCTCGGCGGCGAGCTGGAGGCGGCGGACCAGGGCCCGGTCCAGGCTGCCGGAGGCCAGCAGGATCACGAGCCCGAAGTGCCCCGAGCGTGCGAGCTGCTCGGCCGCCCAGCCGGCCTGGCCCCGCTGGCGATCGGGATAAGGGCGCCGGGCCTGCACCACCAGGACCCTCTCGAGGCGAAGGCCGAGGGCGGCCAGGGCGGGTGGGTAGAGGCCTCCCTGGCCGTCGACGAGGGCTACCCAGGTGCCCTTCTTCGTGGCCTCCGCAGCAGCCGCGAGGGCCACGCTGGTCTTGCCCGAGGACCAGCGGCCGGCGACCTCTCCGACCGTGCCAGGGCCGACGCCGCGGGGGAGCAGGGCGTCCACCTCGTCGAGGCCGAAGCGCAGGACCTCCTGCTCCACCTCGTCTCGGAGCTCCATCTCCTTGCTCCGGATCATCTCCCGAAGGCGTGCAACCACTGCGGCCGAGGCGCTCATGGACAGCTCCTGAACATAAGTGCGATAAACGCAACAAGTGTTCAGTAATTGGTGCTCGATGTCAAGGCCCTTGATCGCCCTGCGAGCGTGTTAAGCTCGGACCCCAGCCCGCCGAACGGGCAGCCCGCCGGGCCGCCCTCCCGAAGCCAGCCTCGCGCCAAAGCGCTCGGCGATCTTCGGAGGCGGCCCCCCCACTCGAAGGAAGCCCAGATGGTCGCGACCGCCTCCACCATGCTCCCCCTCGGCACGCCCGCCCCGCACTTCTCTCTGCTGAACGCCGCCGACGGCAGCGCCGTCTCCCTCGACGACCTCTCCGGCCGCAAGGCCCTGCTCGTCATGTTCATCTGCAACCACTGCCCCTTCGTCATCCACGTGCGCGACGAGCTGACCCGGATCGCCTCGGACTACGCGACCCGCGACCTCGCCATCGCCGCCATCAACTCCAACAGCGAGCAGACCCACCCCCAGGACGGCCCCCAGCACATGAAGAGCCTCGCCGCAGAGCTCGGTTGGCGCTTCCCCTTCCTCTTCGACGAGGATCAGTCGGTCGCCAAGGCCTACCGCGCGGCCTGCACCCCCGACTTCTTCATCTTCGACTCGGAGCTACACCTCGCCTACCGCGGCCAGCTCGACTCCTCCCGCCCCGGAAACAACATCCCGGTCACCGGCGAGGATCTCCGCGCCGCCATAGACGCCGTGCTCGAAGGGCGCGCCACCCCCGAGGAGCAGAAGCCGAGCATCGGCTGCAACATCAAGTGGGCGCCGGGGAACGAGCCGAGCTATTTCGGGTAGCGAAGCTAC
>CAZQPP010000655.1:0-4370 GCA_964594295.1 uncultured Myxococcales bacterium
AGGTCCGCCTCCCGGTCCTGCCGGCTATCCTCCCGGGTGTCGCGCCCGAAGGCGCGACCGGCCCGACCATCTGGACCCTGCTCGCCGACCGCTCGGGCCTGCCCCTCGCGACGCCTCCGCAGTACCTCCTCGTCCTCGGGCCGCAGGGGGTCGAGCTTGTCCAGGTCGCCTTCTTGAGGGTCCGGGACAACAAGGTGGTCTGGGACGGCGGCGGATCGAAGCTGGCGCTGAGCGCCGAGGACGCCGGGCTCAAGGGCAAGGCCTACAACGCGGCCCTCGCCAGGGGCGTCGAGATCCTCACGGGAGACCTTCGCGTGTCGAGCCCCGAGAGCGCAGCACCTGCCGCGGAGGGCGCCGGAGACAAGGCGGAGAAGCCGGCGCCGACGTGGTACCCCTACGCCCTCGCGGTGGACACCAGGATCACGCCAGCCCTGTACACGGCAGCGGTCGAGGTGATGCGCGCGGCACAGGCCCCGCCCCCGACCGTCATGCTCACGCCTTCGCACTCGAAGCGCGGCATCCCCATCTGGCTGGCGGACGTCGCCCCCGTCCCGGAAGGCCTGAAGACCTCGGGGACGTCGGTGACGAGGACCAGGGAAGGGCTCCTGCTCACCCTGGGAGAGGCCCCCTCCGCCCTCATCAACCCGGAGGCGAAGCTCGGCGTCGACGGCATAGAGGTGCGGCTCGCCAAGAAGTCGAGGAAGAAGAAGACCAAGATCGTAGAGGTGAAGCTCTCGGAGGGCGCGGGGACGCCCACGGAGACTCTCCTGGCCACCGCGGTCTCCTGGATCGAGGGCGACGGCAACGGCGCGGCCATAGACGGCGGAGAGCTGAAGGCGCCAGGCCTCGGTGTGAAGCGCTGGCAGCCCATCCTGGGCTCCTTCGCACGGGGCACGACCGCGGCGGGAGACCTGGCATGGCTCAAGCCGGCCCTCGACTGCGCTGCGCCGACCTGCGCGGTGCGGCCCGTGGTGCTTCACCTCGCGCAGCGCAAGAGGCAGAAGAAGCCGGTGAAGACAGCCGTGATCAAGGAGCAGGCACCGGCCCTCGGCTACTGCAAGGCGGGCGACATCAAGAGCGTCATGCAGCGGCGCACGGGCGCGTTCCGCTTCTGCTACGAGCGCAGGCTCCAGCTCCGCCCCGAGCTCAAGGGGCGCGTCACGGTGCAGTTCATCATCGGCGAGGACGGCAGGGTCGTGAGCGCGAAGAAGTCCAAGGACACGACGAAGGACCGGGAGATCGCCCCCTGCCTGATCAAGAACATCAAGAAGCTGCGCTTCCCGAAGCCTGAAGGCGGGCGCTGCGCGGTGCGCTGGCCCTTCAAGTTCCAGTAGGGGGATTCCATGGTCTCTGCTCGCTTCCTGACAGCTATGGCGCTCGCCATGTCGCTGGCGGCGGCGCCCTCGAGCGCGTCTGCGTTCATGCCGGAATTCAGCGCGGGCCTGAAGATGACGGGGGGCGCGAACCTCTGGAGCGAGCCGACCGACACCCCGGGCACCGGGCTGGGCTTCAGGGGCGAGACCGCTGGCTACGGCTTCGGCGGCGGCGCCTACGCGGAGGTGCGGGTGTTCCGGTTTGTCGGGCTCGAGCTCGGCCTGCTCTATGAGCAGAACAAGCTCTGGCGCAACGTGGACCTCTCCGGAGGTGTCGTGACCGTCAAGGAAGAGGTCTCGGCGAACGTGCTCCGGGTGCCCGTCCTGCTCAAGGCAATCCTACCGCTCGGGATCGTGCGCCTCACGGCCGGTGTCGGGCCGGAGCTCGTGATGCCCCAGTCGACCGACGGCTCCCACGACGTCGACACCGCTGCCAATGTTGTGCTGACGAGCCTGACGAAGCCGGATATCGGGACCGAGTCCAAGAGCTCGACCATGCTCGCCATGGACTTAGGCGTCGTCATCGAGGTCGGCGGCTTCTTGGAGATCCCGCTGAGCCTCAGAGCCGCACGCAACCTATCGCAAGAAGACGCGTGGAGTGATCGGGTAGATGTCACACGCCTCCCGCAGCTTTATTCGGTCGTCGTACAGAACTCATGGGACTTCCGCCTGACGGCGGGGGTAGGCTACGTCTTCTGAGTTGAGCACACCCGACCCCCCGAGAGAAGAGCCGGCGCGGCCCTCGGAGATCGAGACCGAGATCCTGGCCGGGCGGGCCGGCGACGAGGCAGAGAGCGCCGAAGACGCGACGGCGCGGGACGCCGCAGGGGAAGGCTCGGAGGTCGAGACCGAGGTGCTGGCGGAGGGCTCCGGACCGGGCGGCGACGCCACGGTCGTGGAGGCCGCCCGCGCGCTCTCCGAGGTAGGCCGGGAGATCCTGGAGCCGGTCGGCTCGATCCTCGAGGACCAGGCCACGCGCATGGAGGGCGTGCGCAGCCTGGTCCGCGATCTCGACTCCAATTACCTGCGCGTGACCCTGGCCGCCGACGGCCTGGCCGCCGTCGTGCTCGCGGGAACGGTCCTGCTGGCCGACCTCCAGGACGGCTGGATCTACCTGGCGATGGAGGCCCTGCTCGCCATCGCCCTGCTGCGCTACGTGCGCGCGTCGGTCACTCGCATGCGCTGGCGCCGCTGGGCCCGCGGCCTCACGGCGGCCCTGCTCTCAGGCGTCTGGGCCTGGCTCATCCTGCACCGCATCCCGCCGGAGCCGGTGTGGGGCGGGGCCGCGCTGGCCGTGAGGGGCGCCCTCCCCTCCTTGTGGGTTCCGGTGGTCCTGCACGCGGCGGTAGGGGTGCTGGTGCTCCTGCACCTGCCGCTGCAGCGCTACCTGCAGCCGAGGTGGCGACGCGCGGCGAAGGTCTGAGAGCCGGCCGCGCTCCTCACTTCTTTCGCTTCCCCTTCTCTCGCTTGCCCTTCATGCGCTTCGGCTTCGGGTAGCTCCGAGCGGGGTCGACCACCTCCGCGTAGGGCGAGCGCCAGGTCGTCAGGAAGAAGCGCTCCAGCTCCGCGGCCAACACCTTGCCCTCCACGAGCAGCCCGACGTTTCGGCTGTCGTGGAAGTAGCCCGGGCCCCAGTTGCTCGTGCCGAGCCAGCCGCGCTCACCGTCCACCACGAGCAGCTTCGCGTGGATCACCCTGGCGAAGTTGATGAAGCCGCCCGAGTGCTCGGGCAGGGTCACGATCTTCACGGTGACGTTCGGGGTCACCTGGAGGCTCTTCAGGCCGTTGATCTTCTTCTTCGCCTGGCTCCAGTGGGAGACCATGAGCTCGACCTTCACCCCCCGGCAGGCGGCCTCGCGCAGGGCGCCCTCGAGCTCGTGCAGGAACTCGCCGCGGTAGCCAACCGAGGAGTAGCCGAGGAGCTGCACGCGCAGCCTCTCTCTGGCGCCCGCGATGATCTCGACGAGGCGCGGCAGGTCCCACATGCCCTCGTCGGGCAGGGCGCCCTTCGGGCTGAACACCGGCGTCACGGAGATCTCGGACCCGCGGTAGGGGAGCTTCACCGGGAAGGTCTCGGAGCTCCTGTGCCCCGGCCGCGTCCACTCCTCGTTCCCGTCGGGGTCGACCCGCGCCCAGTCCATCTCGAAGACCTCCGCGAAGGCCTTCACCACCTCCGCGTGGCGCACCCTCATGCCGAGCTCCTGCACGTGCTCGAGCGAGCGCCAGTCGAAGTTCTGGCTGCCGAAGTAGAGCTCCCTGCCGTCGACGATGAAGTACTTGGCGTGCAGCACCCCCTTCGGAGCCATGGCGTCGTAGACGCGGACCTCGATGCCTTCCCTGGCCTTCCAGGCGTCGATCTGCTCCGGGTAGGTCTTGTAGAACTTCGCGTCGGCCAGCACCCTGACCTCCACCCCGCGCTTCGCCGCCGCTTCCACGGCCTCGATGACCGACTCGAGCCGGCTGCCGGCCTTCGGCGAGACGTAGAACTGCGCCACGTCCAGCGAGCGCTTCGCCCGGCCGATCATCTCCGGCCAGACGTCTTTGGCCTCGCGGATGTCCTCGTGGTCGAGGAGGGTCTCGACCGGCGCCGTCTCGACAAGCTCGAGGAGGGGCCCGTCCCCTGCCCCGGCGGCCGCGGCCGTGCTGCAGCCTGCGAGCAGGGCAAGCAGCAAGCCCGAGAGGGGGCGAACAGCGAAGACCTGTGCACGGGACATCGGAGCACCTCCAATTCGTGCCGGGAGCGGGACTCGAACCCGCACGACCTAAGCCAAGAGGTTTTAAGCCTCCCGCGTCTACCGATTCCGCCATCCCGGCATGGTTGTTTTCACTGGGTTTTCTGTCTTTCCGTCCGAGCCATTCTCCGCTGTGTGTCCTATTCGAGTCCAATCGTGAGCTACCGTACGTACACGCCGAACTCTCCGCCAACAGAGTCGTCGTACGACGTATGGTAGGTCGCCATGTAGTGCGGCGGCCCGGAGAATGTGGTCTGGCAGGGTT
>CAZQPP010000656.1:0-4369 GCA_964594295.1 uncultured Myxococcales bacterium
CAGTGCCCGCTCGGCCTCGTCGATCATGCGCTCGAGGCCCGCCCGGACGAAGTCTATCTTGCCGGAGTCGTTCATGGAGCCGCTGGTGTCGACGACGACCGCGAGCGTGAGCGGCGGCCGCTGGCTCTCGTGGGCGATGATGGGCGAGTTCAGGCCGATCTGCAGCATGGTGCAGTTCTCGCCGTTCCTCAGGTCGCCCATGACGCCGAGCATGGCCTGGAGGCAGACCCTCTTGCCGCAGTCGGGCTCGGGGAGCGGCGTGTGGTGCTCCGCGAAGAAGCCGGCGGCGTCGATCTCGTCGGGGTTCGGAACCACACCTTCGTCGAGGAGACGCCGGAAGTAGCCGAAGTCCTGGGCGCCGCCGAGGTTGATGTTGGTGTTGCCGGTGGGCGCGCCGGCGTCCGACTCCGCGCCGGCGTCCGGGCCGGCGTGGTAGTCGCTCTCGTCAGCCGGCGGCTCCCAGCCGGAGCTGCCCGCGTCCTCTGCAGGGAGGCCCGGCTCGTGCTCGCCGCCGGTCTGCGTCCCGTCCTTGTCCTCGTCGCGCCCGTTCGGGTCGCCGGGCGTGGCGCCGGTGCCACCCGCGCTGCTTCCTTCGTCTCTGAGCGGCCATCCCCCGGAGCCGGCATCGACCGCAGCTCCGGCGTCTACCCCAGGAGCGTTGGGGTACTGGTCATGCTCGGAGGGCTCGTACGAGGCGGAAGCGCCGCCGTCCGTGCCGGAAGCCACGCCCCCTTCGTTCAGCGAGCTCTTGCCGCTCTCGTCAGTGCTGCAGCCGGCGGCTACGAGGAGCGCTGCGGCAAGGAGAACCACCAGGGCGCCGCTCCTTTGGCGGATCCCGGAACAAAGAAGCTGGGTGCGAACGGTCGTCATCATCGGCCTCCCTCAGGCGTTGAGTGGAACGCCGAGAGAGTGACGCAAGGACCGTACCAACCACAGAAGGAGTACGGAGAAGCCGAAGAAACCGTGCCCATAGGCTTCGAAAAATAATAGGAAATGCACGACGACCCGGGAGGACCTCCTCTTCCTCGGTCGGGTACATGGTGAACTATAGCGCGACAAAAGGCTCCTGCCAAGGGTGTTTTTGGATCGCCCAACGTTGGCAGGCCTGACACGCGCGTCAGGGTTCACGGGGCTCCCTCGACTCCCTCCCAGGCCCGCTCGCCCTAAGTGCCCTGAATTACCAACAAAACCGCCAATGACATCTCTGTCAGGTGGCGGCTCCCGGAGGGATGAGCCCAGAGCGACCGGAGGCCGGTGCCGGTGCGGGCCGCCTCACTTGCGGGCGAAGCCCCGTCCGGGCTCAGCGCTTGCCGTAGAAGGCGAACGAGAAGCCCATGAAGACCTGTACGTACCAGCCTGTCGAGCTGTTGGGGTCGTGGAAGACCGGGTAGTCCGGGAAGCCGACGACCTCGATCTTCGCGAACTCGGCGGCGTTGAAGAACACCCCGAAGCCATCCGCGGCGTCGCTGTCTTCAATCATCTCGCGCACGTATCCGGCCTTGATCATGTAGAACCCGGCCGCGACGGTCGTGCGCCAGTTGTTGACCGAGACCTCCGGGTTCGTGAAGAGCTTGTCCGTGTTCAGGTCCTCCGCGCGGTCCTGCTTCGAGACGAGCAGCCAGTTGCGCGCAACGTCGAGGCTCACCAGCCAGCCCTCCCGGTCCCCGAAGAAGGAGTAGAGCGAAGGACCGAGCTGCAGGGCGAAGTTCTTCGGCGCACCGGTCCAGAGCTGGCCGCCGATCCCTATGCCGAAGCTCTCGTGCCACCAGGGCCACCACTCGATGCGCATGCCGCCGCCGAGCCAGCCCCCGTGTGTCATGTCCTCGAAGTCGCTCCCGCTGCCCTCTTCGACCATGGTCAGCACCGGGACCAGCAACATGGTCGTGCCGGTCGTGATCTGGACCTTCCAGGTGTTCTTACGGGATGTCCCCTTGTACGCCGGCGCCGCCGTGTTGCCGATGTCCTCGAGGCTCTTCACCTGATTCTGCTCGGCCTCTCGAATGGCCGCCCGCTCTTCCTCTGTGACGCGGACGTCACACCGGAACCAGCAGACCAACATCTCCGTCGCGTTCGCGAGCTGGTAGGCCTCATGGGCGAGGTTGTCGTAGTAGTCGGTCTGGTACGACCCCCAGCCATCCATCTCGAGCTGCAGGTGGCACCACACCCCAATGTACTGCGTCGGACACTCGCGGCCGCAGCCCTTGTAGGCTGCCCCTTGGTCATCGAGCCATTTCCAGCTCTTCTTCCCAATTCTGCAGCCGTCTCTCGCGACCTTGGTGGCATAGGCCCGGAACTTGTTCGAGAGCTTCCGTTTCGCGCGGTGGAACTTCATGAGGCCGTCGCCGACCTCGTTGGCCTTCAGCTTCATGCGTTTGACGATGGTCAAGGTCTGCTGATCCACTGCCAGCGCGTCGGCCGACCAAGAAAGCAGAAGGACCAACCCGACGAAGACGACCCTTCGATTCACCGCTCCCGCCATCTCGAGCATCCTCCTGATGCCCGAAGCCGTTGACCAACGGGCGGAATCCTAGCCAACGGACCCGCTCGCGGTCGACGAATAGCCTTCGCGCGCCGGTTCGTTTCGCCCCTGCACCGCCGCCTTGCCGAGACACTGGTATGTCGATTGAATTGGTCGAGGTTGGCCGTGGCTGCATAGACAGACGCCGGACCCGAGCCGAACACCCCTTCGCGCAATGCGAGGGCATGCTCGATCTCTGCCCCTGAGGCGGCTCCCGGAGCGCGGCTCCGGTTGACTCCACCGGGGCGATCCAATACTCCGCCACCCTTGTCGCCCTTGATGCCAAGGAGGGAGCAGGTGAGCCGGCTGCCCAACTACCGCGCCATCGCCACCGTGCTGCTGAGCCTTGCCGCCACGCTCGGCTCGGCCGAAGCCCTCGCGGGACCTCCCGCGACGAAGGTCTTCCTCAACGGCACGCCCTACCCCGTCACCTTCAACGACGGGGACAGCTTCCGCGTGCTCGCGGGGCCCTTCGCGGGCACCAAGGCGCGCCTCGCGGGCTTCAACACCCTCGAGAGCCACGGGCCGGTTCACAGGTGGGGCAACTGGACCGGGCGCGAGCTCTACGTCAACGCCAAGATGGCGACCCTCCACGCGCGGCGCGGGGTGTGGCACTGCACCTCCGACGGCTCGGCCGACGGCTTCGGGCGCATCCTCTGGGACTGCCCCGACCTGCGCCTCTCGCAGGTGCGCCACGGCTTCGCGCACGCGATGACGATTACCTGGGAGCCGTCGGCGCCCGAGGTGCTGGAGGCCCAGGCGGCCGCCATCGCGGAGGGGCGCGGGATGTGGGCCCACGGCGCCCCTGCCTACATCCTGACCTCGCTCCACTCGGTCGACGAGAACCCGGGCGGCGGCCCCACCTACAACCGCCTGGTCTCCACGCTCGACGGCTCCTCCATTGTCTGGCGCCACCGCGAGCGCCACCCCGACTGCACCGAGGTCTGCCACAAGGTCGTGAGCCTCCTGCCCGAGGACATGAAACGAACGACGGACGCCATGCGAGCCGACGATGAGCTGGGACCCATGGTCGAAGGCTGGCCCGAGGCGCGCGTCAAGCACGTCGTCATGGAGCTCCTGAACACGGGCGCGCTGCTCATCGACGAGTCGAGGGACTCCTCCGAGGTGCAGGCCTTCCGCCGCGCGGCCGAGCGCTTCCTGCGCGAGCGCCTGAGCTCGGGGGAGATGGGCCAGGTCCAACGAGAGGCCGGGTCCTGCGGCCTCTACATCCACTTCAAGCGGCGCTACGGCAGCTCCAGGGCGGAGTGTTTGAAGAAGTGAAGCTCTCACGCGCCATGGCTGCGGCGCTGGTCGCCGCGGGGATCGCCGCCGCGGCGCACTGCGGCTTCGAGCGCCCGGCCAGACCCATCCTCGGCTACGAGAACAACGACTACGTCTGCAACGACGGGCTCGACAACGACGCGGACGGCCTGACCGACTGCCGCGATCGCGACTGCCTCGCCCTCTCGACCCACTGCGGCGAGATCGTGCCGCTTTTCCCATTCTTCCAGGTAGAGAACAGCGTCGAGCTCTGCACCGACCAGATCGACAACGACGACAACGGGAACTTCGACTGCGGCGACCGAAAGTGCTCGGCGATCCCCGAGATGTGCTGCACGAACGAGTTCACCGACGCCGCATGCTCGGATCGCATCGACAACGACGGCAACGGCCTGACCGACTGCAACGACTTCAGCTGCTACAACGGCATGTTCGTGAAGATCTGCGACTTCAAGGTGAACGCGACGGTAGAGAGCGAGTGCAACGACGGCACTGACGACGACGGCGACGGCAAGAAGGACTGCGCGGACAGCGACTGCGCCGGCGCCGAGGTCTGCCGGGGCCCCGAGG
>CAZQPP010000657.1:0-4346 GCA_964594295.1 uncultured Myxococcales bacterium
GCGCCGGCGGTGGCGAGCTGGTCCGGGTTGGCGTGCCCGGGGCAGTTGTCGCAGGCGTCGCCGAGGCCGTCGCCGTCGTCGTCGTCGTCGCAGGCGTCCCCCTCGCCGTCGCCGTCGGTGTCGAGCTGGTCCGGGTTCGGGAGCTCCGGGCAGTTGTCCACTCCGTCAGGCGTGCCGTCGCCGTCGTTGTCGTCGCAGACCGAGCCGCCGAGCTCGGAGTCGTCGGTCTCGCCGTCGCAGTCGTCGTCGACGCCGTTGCACACCTCGGCCGCGGGCACCCTGGCGTCGCACCGCTGCTCGCCCTCAGAGCAGCGCGTCTCCCCCTCGCAGACACCGTGCTGGTTCGACAGGGCGCATGGCGCGCCTGCCACGTCCTCGTCGATCTCGCCGTCGCAGTCGTCGTCGACCTCGTTGCAGACCTCGGGCATGGGGGTCGGCGCGTTGCAGGGCTGGAGCTCCCCGTCGACGCAGGTCCTCACCCCCGGGCACCCGTCGTCGGGGTCGGGGTTCCAGCAGAGGGCGTCCATGCCCGTCCGCTCGCTGCTGCAGGGGCACGTTCCGTCGGCCGGCATGCACACGGGCACCGCGCGCGCGGTGTCGCAGAGGTAGCCGTCGGGGCATCCGATGGCGGTGGAGCAGCGGTGGCTGCAGAAGTGCCCGTCCGTGCCCCCGAAGTCCGTGCACAAGCCGTTGAGCTCGACGCTCACTGACGTGCACTCGGAGTTGGCGCGGCACGGGTCGCAGAGGCGCGGCATCCTGGGCAGGCAGACCATGGACTCGCCGCCCGACTCGTCGAGGGGCTCGCAGCTCCAGCCCTCGGGGCAGGGCTCGTCCGGCCCGCAGGCGGTCGCGCAGATCCCGCCCACGGCCGTCGGCACGCAGGCGCGGCTCGGACAGTCGCCGTCCTTCTCACAGGGCGCACCGGGAGTGGAGGGTGCAGGCCCGCTGTCCGGCGCTCCGGGGTCGAGCTTCTGCGACGCGTCCGAAGCGTCGGCCGGCGTCGCGCCCGCGCCTTCGTCCTTTGGTGCGGGCGCGAAGGTCACGCTGTCCGGTCGCGTGGAGGTGCCGCCGGTGTCGGTGGAGGTGCCGCCGCCGCCCGGGATCTCGGCGTTCTGCACGCTGGCGCCGCCGCTCGAGCTGTCGGTCGAGCTGCAGGCGAGCCCCGCGCAGCACAAGAACGCCGCTGTGAGAGTGCGGGCCAGGAGGTCCGGGCACCGAATGGTGCGTGTCGTGTATGACATGGGTCTTCCAGGGGTAGGTGTCATCTTGTTCCCCGCGCTTGCGCTGCGCTCTTCTCAGGGGCAGGGGTCCGCGCCGTTGAGCACGTGCCCGGGCTCCGTGAGGCAGCCCCCCACGCTCATGATGCCGTTGTTGTTGAGCGTGGCGGTGCTGCGGAGGATCATGGTGCCTTCGAGGGTGAGCTCGGAAGTGGTCGTGAACACGCCGGAGACGTCGAGGTCTCCGGTCGCGAGGGTCGGGTCCTCGAAGAGCACCCCGACGGGGTTGCCGACCTCGATGTCGTGGAAGCGGGAGGAGGAGTCGCTGCTCTCGTTGGCGAAGGAGATCGTCTGGAGGGAGGTGCCGTCGAATACGGCCCGCGTCCCGGTCGACACGAAAGCCCGCAACGATCCCTTGTAGTCGCTGCTCTGTTGGAAGTCGCCGCGGAAGTGGATCTCGCCGGCGCTGAAGTTGCCCTCGGAGGTTGCGCCTCCCTCCTCGCGGTAGGAGTCGAACTCCGCGTCTCCGCCCACGTGCATCACGCTGTCTGCGTGCACGATGCGCAGCCCGTCGTTGCCCACGTTGGAGATGCGGACGTAGAGATCCCCGCCGTGGTCGAGGGTGTGCCCGTTCAGGTCGAGGCTGTTGCCGTGCTCGATGCGCAGGTTGGTCGTGGCCGGCAGGGTGGCGTCGGCCGGCATGCTGAGGAAGCCGGACACGTAGGTCGTCGTGACAGTGTAGGTCGAGGCGTCGATCCCGGGCAGGCGCGACTCGAAGCGGGCGTTCACCCCGCTCATCGTGGAGCCGCCGTGGACCTGCACGCGCCCGCCGAAGCTCGCCTCGTGGCCCAGAGCCAGGGTGGAGGCGCCGAGCACCTCGACGTCTCCGTCGAGATCGGCCTCCGCGTGCACGGTGAGGGAGCCTGCGCCGGTGATCGTGACCCGCCCTGACGCCGACAGGTTCTGGTAGGCCTCCAGCTCGCCCGCCTGCACCGTCAGCGCCCCGTTCACGGTCGCGTGGGTGCTCCCGGTAGCAGTGGAGCCGTCGAGGACCGACACCGCTCCCTCGAAGAGCGCCCCGCCGAAGGCGAAGGAGGAGCCCTCGGAGACCTCGGTGTCGCCGCCGACCGTCGTTCGCCCGGAGAGCTCCACCGTGCCCCCGCCGCCGACGCTCAAGTCACCGTCCACCGACGAGACGCCGTCCGCGCTGAGGGTGCCTCCCTCCACCGCCACCGACCCGCCGATGGTGACCGCCTCCTTGGCCGTCGCGTAGGCGCCGGCGTTGACGCGGACGTCGCCGGTGGCCACGAAGTCGTTCTCGATCGTCACGCCGTCGGTGTTGTTGAAGACCACCGCGGCGAACCGGGAGGCGTCGCTGCCGGGGGACGAGAAGGTGACCGTCTGGTACCTGTCGCCGTCGAAGTGGCAGCGTGTGCCCGTGGCGACGAAGCCGGTGCGCGAGGACTGGAAGGCGCCGGTCTGGCGGAAGTCCCCGCGGAGGTGAAGCTCCCCGGCGGTGAGGGTTCCCATTGAGGTGGCGCTCCCCTGGTGGTCGGGCACGTGAAACTCGGTGTCTCCGCCGACGTGCACGATGGCGCCCGGGTCCGTGAGGCGCAGGCCGTCGTCGACGGCGTTGGTGATGTCGACTCTCAGGTCCAGGCCGAGATCCAGGGTGTGTGGCCCGACCGTGAGCGAGCCGCCGCCGTGGATCCTCGTGTCGCCGAGCACCTCGAGGCGCCCGGACATCTCGACGTTGCCGGTGACCTGCAGGTTCGCGAGCCCGCAGCCGCGCACCAGGCGGCGCTCCCCGCGCAGGAAGAGCGGCCCGTTGCCGGTGCTGCCCTCGACGAGCATGTGGCCGTGCACGCTCAGGTTCTGGTCGGTCACGTGGATGCTCGTGCCGAGCACGGTGAGGCTGTTCACGTCGGTCTCGTCGCTCAGGGCGGGCCCGTCGTCGCCGACGCCGAGACAGACGATGACGTCGCTCCCCTCCTCGGGCACGCCGGCCGGCTCCCAGTTGCCGTCGAAGTGCCAGTCCCGCTCGCGCCCGGGCTCCCCGCCGACCCACACCTTCTCGGCGCCGATCGGCACGTAGTCGCAGGCCGGGAGACCGGCCTGGACCGGCCCGGAGCAGGCGGACCAGCGCTGCTCGGCGTCACGCGCCCGCAGGCTCCACACGCCGCCGGTCGGGTCATCGGACTCGACCCGCCTCTCGAAGTGCCCGGCGCGGTTGGCCTCGACCGTCGCCGCGGTCGCGCCCTCGCAACCCTCTCCCGCGTAGATCTCGACGAAGGCATCGGGAGCGGCGAGGCCCACGACGGTGCCTATCCGCATCGGGAACTCCTCGCAGGCATAGCGCCCGCGCAGCGCTGCGATGGGGGCTCCGGGGCTGGTGTTCTCGTAGCTGATGGAGTTGGAGCATTCGCTGACGTTGCCCGCAGCGTCCACCGCCGCGGCCGAGAGCTGGGAGGTGGCGCGCGGGGGCACGGTCACGGTGAAGGAGAAGGTGCCGTCGTCTTCGACCACGCCCTCGGCGACGGGGTCGCCCACGCAGAAGGCGTTCAAGAAGATCTGCACGCTGGCGCCGGGCTCGCTCTGGCCGAGCACGTCCGGGCGTGTGTCCGGTGCAGGGGAGGCTGGATCGGTGCCGGTCAAGAGCACCGTGGGGGCCTCGTCGTCGTGCACGTAGCTCAGCGGCCCCGAGCAGCCCGAGACACTCCCGGCCCCGTCGCTCGCGCGCGCGTAGTAAATGTTCTCGGTGTTCTCCCTCACCGACACCTGGACCGAGAAGGTGCCGTCTTCGGTGCTGGAGCTCGTCTCGGCCACCGGGGTGCCGGAGCAGTCCGCCTCCGTGAAGACCTCGATCGTGACCCCGTCCCCCGCGCGCCCGGAGAGGAGCGGCTGCGGCTCGGGCGAAGGGGAGGCCGGCTCGCTCCCCGTCCATTCAGGGGTGTCCATGGCCCCGCAGACCTCGCCCTCGTCGACGTCCGTGTCGCAGTCGTCGTCGACGCTGTTGCAGAGCTCGGCCGCGCCCGGGTGGACGGCCGGGTCTTTGGGAGCGCAGTCCTCGGCGTCCGCGCTGCCGTCACCGTCGTCGTCCAGGTCGCAGACGTCACCCGAGCCCTCGCC
>CAZQPP010000658.1:0-4324 GCA_964594295.1 uncultured Myxococcales bacterium
CGCGAGCGGAGACGCAGCCGCAAGTGCGCAGGGTTTCAGGCTAACCGCTAACAGCCAACAGCCAACAGCTAGATCAAAGACTAGGCTCCGTCCGTGGTTTCGGACTCAAGGCTCGCCGGCTCCGGGTCGTGGAGCTGCCCCCTGGCCAGGATGCGCCAGGTGCCCATGCCCATCACAAGCAGGAGGGCCAACACCCACCACCCGATCTCCGCCGGGCCCCCGAGCAGGTCGGGCCAGGCGCCGCTGAGCCACGAGTAGAGGAAGTCACCGAGGGCCAGCACGCCGACCACGCCCAACATGCGGTGTGTGAGGGTCTCGCCGCGGTACCGGGACTCACCCTCGATGGTGTTGACGACGTTGCCGAAGAGCTCCATCTCGAAGTTGGTCTCGCGCCTCTGCTCGGCGAGCTCGACCGCTGCCGCGACCCGTCTCATCTGCTGCTGCACGCGGCCGTCGGTGCTGAGCTCACGCTCGGAGAACTCACACTCTCCCAGGAAGCGTGCGAAGTCCGCCTGCACGGCCAGGGTGCGTTGCAGCGCACCGCCCACGCGACGCATCTTCCTGTAGTTGCGCACGTTGGGTCGCCTCGGGATGTTCTTGGTGATCTCGGAGAGTCGGGCCGAGAAGCGCCGGTAGGCCGTCTTCAGGAAGAGGCCGTAGAGGAGGAGGCTCCGGAAGTCGGCGGTGTCGTCGTCATCGGCGCCCGGGCCGCTGTGGGAGCGGACCACGCAGGCGCTGTTGGTCGCGGTAGCGAGCAGGGCGTCGCCGGCCGCCCCGGTCGCCAGATCTGCGGCGACGCGCTCGTCGAGGGGCGCGTTCTTGCAGAGGCTCCGGAGCAGGCGGTGGATGCGGTGCGGCACGTGGTTCTGGAAGTCGGGGTCCACGAGGTTCACCCGCGTGTAGCCTTCGTCGCCCCAGAGCGCGGCGGGCGGCAGCCCCAGCTTTTTTTGCACCTCGCCGCAGATCCGCGCGGCCTCTTCGCGGCCCGCATCCAGCGTCGCCGGCACGGTCTCCAGGTCGAGATTGGGACCGGGGAGCACATGCTCCACCTCCAACACCGCGTGGCGCGTGACGTCCGACCAGTAGAGGCGCCAGCTCGCTCCGGCGTCCTGCTCGGAGTCGACGACCTGGAGCGCCACCTGCTTGGCGAAGCCGAAGGCGTGGCTGACCTCCTTCAGCGGCCACGCGCACTCCGACCCGTCCTCCAGCTGCTCCGGCAGAGCGCCGGCCTCCGGGAGCTCCAAGAAGAAGTAGTGGGCCAGCGTCGCGCGGCTGGCGGTGAGATTGTGAAAGCGGCTGAGAAGGATGCTCTTGATCTTCTCCGGCCCAAGGACCGAGCCGCGACGAGGCGACACGACGATTCGATAGCCGTGGCTGCGGCCGTCGTACCAGGGATCCTCGTTGTCGCAGTAGAACGGGGATCCGAAACGAGGAGCACCCTGCCTGCGCACCGCACCCTCGATCGGCGCCTGGGCATACCTGCCGCGGGGCCGGCGCGGGTCGGCGGCCTCCCCTCGGGCCGACGCCTCGGCCAGCTCGAGACAGTAGCCCAGCCTGCGGAGCGAGCGCCCCTTGTCGGGGTGCAAGCAGATTATCCAGTCCCACTCCGGGGCGGCCTCTGCGCGCCTGGGGATCGCGAGCAACGCGGCCCGGTCCTGCTCGTACATCCAGTGATCGGGCAGCTTGGAGCGCGGCTCTTCGTCGAAGACGAGGGCCTTGACGGGCTCTGCCTGCTCCGAGGCGCCGCCCCCTCTGCCGCGGGGCGGACCGACCGAGACCACGGAGACCTCCCGGGCTTCGTCGACAAAGGTCTGCAGGTCCTCGCGGAGCTCCTCGATCTCGCGGGCGTAGCGTCGGGCGAGTGAAGGGTCCATCGGGTCCAGGAAGGGGTTGCCCTGCGGCTGGAGCGCGGCGCCGCTGTTGAGCGCGTGGTCCAGAACGGTCTCGATCAGCGAGTAACCCTTCTCGAGCCACTCCGAGAACGGGCGCTCCTCCTCAACGCCGCCCAACGCGCGGCACACGAGGAAGACCCTCGCTACCTCGCCGCCGATCTCGACCCGGGCCTGGTCGACCTGGTTCGCCGCGGACACTATCCAGTCAAGCACCTTCCTCTCCGGCAGCTGTCCGTGACGGACGAGGTAGTCGCAGAGGTAGAACGCGCTCACCGCGTCCCAGTCGGGCTTGGTGTGCGTCCCGAAGCAAAACGGGATGGTGTTCCGCCCCGGAGCGCCTCCGCGTGCGACTCGACGCACGAGATCCCCCAGCAGGTGAGCCGTGACGAGGTGCGGGTTGTCCGCGATCGCGGCGGTCGTCGACTCGTAGGGGGTGCCGAAGTGGGTGTCGATCACACCCGGGCAGAGCTTGTTGCCGATGTCCGCGTATACCTGTCCGGGGAGCGCTTCCAGGGTCTTCCCAGGACGATCGAAGCGAAAGACCCAGCGATGGCTTACGCCCAGATTCTCGAGTCCCAACATGTGCCACCCTCCCTAGTTGCTCCCCGACGTGAGCCGCGCCCGCTCCGCGAGGAGGGCCTCGTGCAACCTCTGGCAGGCCGCCGCCGGCGCCTCGGGGCCGGTCCTGAGGTCCTCTTCCTCGTTGGGGTCTTCGGTCAGGTCGAAGCAGGAGTAGTCGTCGAGCGCTCCCACGTCGGGGATCAGGACCTTGTACCGGCGGCCTCGGGCCGTGGCGCCCTCGACCGGTGTGTCGGGTGGGCCGCTCGCGCCGTCGGCGTATAGGAGCGTGCGCGGGTCGCCCCCTTCTCCGCGCAGGTCCGCCATCAGGTCGCGCCCTTCCGCTGCGGCGAGCGGCTCGACGCCCGCGAGGGCGAGCAGGGTGACGGGCAGGTCGACCGCGTGGACGAAGAGATCCGAGCTGCCGCGTGCCGGGACGAGCCGCTCGGGCCCGCTGATCACGATGGGCACGTGCACGCCGCCGTCGTAGAGCGAGCCCTTTGCGTGCCGCTTGGAGTAGGGCGTCTCGATGACCTCGCCGTGGGTGCCGTTGTCGCCCATCACGACCACCACGGTGTCGCGGCCGCCGTCGATCTCCGGGAGCGCGGCGACGAGGCGGCCGATCTCCGTGTCGGCGGCCTCCACCATGGCCCGGAAGCAGGGGGCGGCGGAGTCGCACTCGCCGTCGCCGTCGGCGTCGAGGGCCTCGTCGGGCAGGGTGGGGCGCAGGGCAGCCGGCGGCAGGTGGTAGGGCGTGTGGGGCGCGTTGAAGGCCAGCATGAGCATGTAGGGCTTGTCCTGGTCGCCCTCGCGCAGCCAGCGCAGCGCGTCGTCGACGTTGACGGTCGTCGCGTAGGTCTCGACGATCTCGTCGATGGGTTCAGCCCCCTTCTCGACGTAGGTCCGCTTCCAGGAGGAGAAGTCGTCGAGGCCTCCGTGGGGTTTGCCCGAGTACACGTCCCACCCGCCGACGTGGACGGGCGCCCTGCGGTTGCCGGCGAGGTGCCACTTGCCGAACAGGCCCTTGCGCCACCCGTCGCCGAGGCGCTCGGGGAGGGTCTCGTGGCGCTGCTTCAGGCCTTCTTCGTTTTGGCCGACCGGGGCGATCACGCCGGTCTGCGCCGCGTACAGCGAGGCGTGCAGCGCCATGCGCGTGGGGCTGCAGGTGGGGGAGGCCCAGGCGCGACGGAAGAGCACACCGTCCGCCATCAGGGCGTCGATCGCCGGAGTAGCCGGTGTCGGGGCCTCGGGCAGACTCTCGAGGTCGCGGTAGGCCGCAAGGGCGTCGACACCGAAGTCATCGAGGACCACCAGGACCAGGTTCGGCGGGCCGACGGGCGGCTCGGCTGTGTCGGCGGCGGCGTCCTCCGTAGTGTCGGCGGGCGTGTCCTGCTCGCCCGGATCAGCGGGCTCGGCGTCCTTCGGGTCCGTCGTCGCGTCCTGCTCGCCCGGATCTGCGGGCGTGGTGTCTTCCGGTCCCGTCGTCGCGTCCTGGTCTCCCGGATCTGCAGGCGTGGTGTCTCCCGGGTCCGTCACCGCGTCTTGCTCTCCCGGATCTCCAGGCCTGGTGTCCTCTCCAGGGCTTGAGGGCACGTCGGCTGCGCCGGGGTCCGGGGCCGCCGCGTCGAGAGCCGTGTCGGCGGCCGCGCCGACGTCCTGCCCGCTGGTGCCGTCGCTGTCGCTCCCGTCTCCGCACGCGCAGAGGCCGACGAGGCAGACGACGAGGATCGAGGTGCGGCTCGGGCTGCAGATTCGTTGCACGTGTTGCTCCTCTCGTGACCGGCCCAGACTCCCAGAGCCGCCGCCCTCGCGCCACCTTTGGGGCGCGTTGGCAAAAAGGGGGTCCCGCCGCTGGAGCGGTTAGCCGTTAGCTG
>CAZQPP010000659.1:0-4323 GCA_964594295.1 uncultured Myxococcales bacterium
CCCGGCCAGCTGCAACGACGGCAACCCCTGCACCCTCGACGACGTCTGCGCGGCGGACGGTAGCTGCGCCGGAGACCCGGCGGCCGCCTCCGGCGACGACTGCTGGGGTGAGGACCGCTGCGCGGAGGTCGGCCGCTGCGACGGCGCGGGGGAGTGCGTCTTCGACGAGGCGCTGTCGGTGAAGTGCGATGACGACACCACCTGCGTGGAGTACCGCTGCCAGCCCTCGACCGGGACCTGCGTGCCGAGCCCCTTCACGGGCGCGGACTGCGAGGACGGAGACTCCTGCACCGACCGCGATCGTTGCACCATCGAGGGTGAGTGCCTCGGCGATCCCATCGAGTGCGACGACGGCGTGCCCTGCACGGTGGACTCCTGCGATCCTTCGTCCGGGTGCACCTTCGTGCCGGACGCGGACGTCTGCGACGACGGCAACACCTGCACCGAAGACACCTGCCACCCGGAGAACGGGTGCATCCGCGTGCCGGCCGAAGGCGGCTGCGACGACGGCGACCAGTGCACGGTGTCTGACCGCTGCGACGGGGGAGTCTGTGTCGGCACCCCCGACCCCCTCGCGTGCCCCTGCGACGAGGACTCGGACTGCGCCGGCGCCGCGGCCGGCGACCTCTGCGCCGGGACCTGGAGCTGCGTGGACTCGGCCTGCCGTCACGACGCCTGGAGCGAGGTCCGCTGCCCGCCCGACGGAGCCGAGTGCAAGGTCAACTGGAGCTGCGACCCCCAGACCGGCACCTGCTCGGGCGAGGACATGAGCTGCGACGACGGCATCCCCTGCACGGTGGACTCCTGCCGGCCCTCGCGCGGCTGCGTGCACGAGCCCATCGACCTCTGCCCTCTCGGTACCTTCTGCGAGGTCTCGGGCAGCTCGGGCGACACCTACGACTGTCCGGTGCGCCTGGCTCGCGGGGCGCCCGACAACAAGCCGGCGACCGGCGCCGACCTGCGCCTCGCCTGGCAATCCGGCGACCTCGCCCTGGACAACCTCGTCGACGAGTTCTGCGTCGGCGCCTGCTTCCCCATCAACCTCGTGAGCTGCATGCAGGCGGGCGAGCGCGCCTGCTCGGTCTTCAAGCTCCAGCCCACCGGCCACGAGGTGCTGCTCGTGCCCC
This sequence comes from uncultured Myxococcales bacterium, assembly GCA_964594295.1. GTDB lineage: Bacteria > Myxococcota_A > UBA9042 > UBA3505 > UBA3505 > CAZQPP01. Next base: position 1,128 of record CAZQPP010000659.1, read on the forward strand.
GCGACCGCGTCGACTGGGAGGACTGGATCTCCCTGACCATGGTGCACTCGAGCGCCCTGGACGCGCCGCTGAGCGAGGTGGTCGCCCCACCCGGCGGGCCGCCACCTCAAGAGTCGGAAGTGGTGATCGTGCGCTTCAAGCTCCTGCGGGACATCCCGGCGAGCGCGCCCGCCGTCGTGGACATCGCCTCGATCCACTTCGACAGGATCGACGGCGGCCTCGACCTGGAGATCCGCACCACCGAGGGAGGCACCCTCTTCGTAACGGGAGGTGCACGATGAACGCGCGCATCACCATCACCCTCCCGGCTCTTCTCTGCGCCTTCCTCCTCACCTCCACGGCCTTCGCCGCTCCAATCGTGACCGTGCCGAGCGGTGACCTGACCGGCGACGACAAGATCGACGCCGCCGACTTCCAGTGCATGGTTCTTCTCAACGAGAGCCTGATCCTCGCAGGACCGCTCTCCTCCGATCACTGCGCGAACGACGGGGACTGCGGTGCGACGCAGGTCTGCAAGGAGGGCTTCGGGGGCCACCGCCTCTGCCTGCCCGGCTGCTTCGCCGCGCGCTCGGTCCTCGGCAGGGAGAACGTCTCGCCCTCCTGCGACGACGGGAGGACGGACGCCGAGTGCGATCGCGGTGTGCCGCGCCACAACGCGGACCTGAACTGCGACGGGGGCTTCACCAACGCCGACATGCAGATCCTCGTGGCCCTGCTGCTCAAGCGCACCAGCGGTGAGGGATCGCCGGACTTCGACGGCGACGGCCTGCTCAACTACTGCGACGACGACACCGACGGCGACGGTGACGGTGACGACACCGACTGCGCGCGCATCGACACCGGCCGGTCCAGCACCCTCGACGAGGTCTGCGACGGTCTCGACAACGACTGCGACGGCCTCGTCGACGCGGACGACCCGGATCTCGTGCTCGCTGGATGCGACGAGCAGCAAGGCGTCTGCGCGGGCTCCGAGAGCCCCGCCTACCTCTGCGTCGGGGGCGTGTGGGAGGCCTGCGGCCAGGTGGAGTACCGCCAATACAGCGCGGCATACGAGGTCGCGGAGGAGACCTGCGACGGCGCGGACAACGACTGCGACGGCCTCGCCGACGCGGATGACGGCGACGTCACCGCGGACTGCTGCACCACAGACGGCGACTGCCCCGCGAGCTACGCGGCCGACGCGGTCTGTGACGACAACGCGACCTGCCAGGGCCACCGGGAGGACGCCTCCTGCGTCGACTTCGCCTGCGCGTCGGTCCCCGTGGACGACGACAGCGCCTGCGGCACCGACGTGGTGGCGGGGAGCTGCCCCGGAGGGCTCGATCTCTTGTGTGAGGGAGGCGAAGACCAGAGCACGCCGGAGTGCGCGGTCGTGTGCGGCGACACCCTGTGCGGCCCCGAGGAGTCCTGCAGCTCCTGCGAGACCGACTGCGGCGTCTGCCCGGTCGGCTGCGGCGACGGCTTCTGCACGGCCGACGAGGACTGCCTCACCTGCCCGGAGGACTGCGGCGAGCCGGTGGCCCCGGGCGACTGCGAGGGCGCGACCGCGAGCTGCGGAGACGCCACCTGCAACGCCGACGAGACCTGCCGGAGCTGCGAAGGCGACTGCGGGATCTGCCCGGCGCGCTGTGGGGACGACACCTGCGAGGGAGCCGAGACCTGCGCGACCTGCCCAGCCGACTGCGGCGCGTGTCCGGCCCTCTGCGGGGATGGGACCTGCGAGGGCGACGAGGACTGCCTCACCTGCGAGGCCGACTGCGGCGCGGGCGTCGGGGGCGGCGAGTGCGACGGGGCCACGCCCACGTGCGGGGACGGCACCTGCAACGGCGCCGAGACCTGCACGGACTGCGCGGGAGACTGCGGCGACTGCCCGCCCACGTGCGGCGACATGCTGTGCGGCGCCGGCGAGACCTGCGGTGGCTGCCCCTCGGACTGCGGGGCCTGCCCGCAGGCTTGCGGCGACGGTACCTGCGAGGCGCCCGAGGAGTGTGTGATCTGCACGGAGGACTGCGGCCCCGAGCTCCTCGAGGGTGACTGCGACGGCGGCGACCCGTCTTGCGGAGACGGCACCTGCAACGTCGACGAGACCTGCTCGTCCTGCGGAGAGGACTGCGGCCAGTGCCAGGCGAGCTGCGGCGACGGCTTCTGCACGGGCGCGGAGACCTGCGCGAGCTGCCCCTCCGAGTGCGGCGCCTGCGGCGACGGCTGCGGCGACGGCGTGTGCTCGTCTGCCGAGACCTGTGCTACCTGCGGCGAGGACTGCGGCCCGGGGATCGGAGGCGTGGGCGATTGCGACGGCGGGGATCCGACCTGCGGGGACGGCACCTGCAACGGAGACGAGCGATGCGCGGACTGCCCGGGGGACTGCGGGCCCTGCGCGCCCGAGTGCGGGGACGGCAGCTGCAACGGCGACGAGACCTGCGAGAGCTGCGAGGCCGACTGCGGCGCATGCCCGCTCCACTGCGGCGACGGCGTCTGGGCCGGCGACGAGACCTGACTCCGCGGCGAGGCCGATTGCGGAGCGCCCGTGGCCGCCGGACAGTGCGACGGGGCGGCGCCGACCTGCGGGGACGGCACCTGCAACGGCGACGAGACCTGCGAGAGCTGCGAGGCCGACTGTGGGGCCTGCCCGGTCTCCTGCGGGGACGGCAGCTGCAACGGCGACGAGACCTGCGAGAGCTGTGAGGCCGACTGCGGCGCCTGCCCCCTCGCGTGCGGCGACGGGCTCTGCGCCGGCGCCGAGGACTGCAACACCTGCGCCGAGGACTGCGGCGGCGCCGGCAACGCGGAGAGCGCGTCCTGCTGCGCGGCGAACCCGGGCGGCATGTGCCTCGTGGCCGAGTGCGAGGGCTGCGTCTGCGCCACCATCCCCGACTGCTGCACGGGGCCGGGCTCGTGGACCCAGGCCTGCGCCGACTTCGCGGCGGGGGTCGCCTGCGACGCGGAGTGCCCCTGCGCGGATTGCGATGCGGGTACGCCCGAGTGCGGCGACGGCGTCTGCAACGCCGCCGAGACCTGTGAGACCTGTGCGGGCGACTGCGGCGACTGTCCGGGCGTCTGCGGTGACGGCGACTGCGGCGCCACCGAGACCTGCGCCGACTGCGCCGCGGACTGCGGCCAGTGCCCGGCGCTTTGCGGAGACGGGAGCTGCGAGGACCCCGAGGACTGCCTCACCTGCGAGGCCGACTGCGGCGCG
>CAZQPP010000660.1:0-4312 GCA_964594295.1 uncultured Myxococcales bacterium
CGGGTCCAGCACCAGCTCGTAGCCTTCAATGCCCGAGCGCTCGTCCGCCCCCTGCGCCCACGACAGCTGCGGGCTCCGCTCGCCGACCGCGGCTCCATCCTCGGGGTAGATGAGCTCAAGGTCGAGCGGCCGCGTGCAGTCCACGTCAAACCTGCGCGCATCCGACCTGCGTCGGTTCCCGACGCCGTCGACGGCCTCTACGTGCCACAGATAGGCTCCCTCCCAGCCGCAGATCCCCTCCCAGCCGGGCAGCGTCATCTCCAGGCTGGTCCGGTCGAAGGACGCCACGGCCTTGCGCATGAAACCCGGCCAGTAGTCGTCCAGCGACGTCAGCCAGACCTCGTAGCGCGCCACGCCGGCCGGAGCGTCCACGGCCGGCTCCCAGGCGATGGTGACCGTGCCCCCTGTACCGCCGAGCCATGCGCCGTCGTCGGGGGCCGTCACGGAGAAGGGCTCCGGGCCCCTCGTGTCGACGTGGAGCTCACGCCACGGCGAGCTGTGCGCGACCTCGCCCGCGCAGCCGTACGACACGACGCGCCAGGTATGCTTGCCGTCGGCCAGAAGCAGGTCCGAGGACCAGGACAGGGTATCGGAGCCCAGGCGTCCGCTCGCTGCCACATCCTCCTCGCCGTCGAAGAAGACCGCGTACTCCACGCCTGCGGCCTGCTCTCCTTCCACGGTCCATGCGAAGGTGGGCCTCGAGCCGACGATCTCGGCCTCCGCCGGCCGGCTTGGCGCCGGGCTCACGGGTGTGGCGTCCACCACGAACGAGCGGGCCCCCGAGGAGGCCGAGTGTAGGCCGGTGCAGTCACGGGCCACGACGAAGAGCTCGACGGGGCCGTCGGCGAGCTCCTCCCCGGCGGCAGGGGTCCAGGAGCTCCCCAGCACCGCCTCGGCCAGGATGGTCGAGCCCGCGGTCACGATGTCGAATGAGGCCGCGTGGGCGTGACTGGGGTAGCTCCACGTGAGAGTCGGCGCGCAGCCCTGGATGGAGCCATCCGGCGGCCAGGTTATCTCCGGCGCCAAGGGCAGCTCCTCGGAGGTGGCCATGAAGTGGCCCGGCGCCGACGACGCCTCCCTGCCCAGGCAGTCCCTCGCCACCACGCGCCAGGTGTTCTCGAGTGCCAGGCGGGTGCCGCGGGGCAGAGTCGCCTCGAAGGCGCGAAGGGATCTCAAAACGGGGCGGCCGTTGAGGATGAGGTCGAAGACCTCGTCCTCTCCTCCCGACCACCTGAAGGTCGGGGCATCGACATCGCAGCGAAGGTCGCCCACCTCCTCGATCAGAGGCGGCTCCGGAAGAGCGGGCTCCAGCGTGGTGAAAGAGCGGCTCCCTGATGACGAGGAGGTGCCGGGACACCCGTGCGCCTCGACGTGCCAGGAGTACCGGCCGTGGGCGCTCCCTTGCGGAAGGTAGGCGGAGTAGCTCTCTCCCTCGTTTGCCTTCTCGGTGGTGAGGAGCTCTCCGTCGAGGAAGACGCGGTAGGCATAGCCCACTCCGTCGCCGCCCCCCTTCCAGCGGAGCGCCGAGCAGAGCCCGTGCTCCTCCATGTCTCCGGGTGTGTCCAGGACGGGTACGGGGGGCTCGTCCTCGCACCAGCCGGAGATGGAGCTCCAGACCCAGCTGGTGCCTGCGCGGGAGAGGGCCCAGACCTCGTCGGTCGACTCGGACTCCGAGCCGCGGCCGCCGGAAACCATCAAGCGGCGGCCACCGGGCTCCCAGGCCGCGGCGGAGTCGATGCGCGCGATGGGCTCCGGCCCGGATGTCTCGAGCTCCGACCAAACCCAGCTCGACCCCGTCCGGGTGAGAGCCCAAAGATCATACAGGGCCTCCCCCCCGCTGGTGAGACCGGAGAAGAGGAGCATGCGCTGCCCCTCTCGGTCCCAGTGTGCGCTTTGCTTGCTGCGCCCAAGCGGGCCGATCCCCTCCGGGACCGCCTTCTCCCATGCCCAGCCCGACTCGCCCTCGCTCAGGAGCCAGACGGCGTACTCGTAGAGGCCGCCGGAGACAATCATCTGGCGGCGCTCCGGATCCCAGACCGCCGCGTGGGAGGCCCGCGCAGTCGGAGCCTCGCCCGAAGGCCTGATCTCGGACCAGCGCCACTCCGAGCCCCTCGACGAGAGCTGCCAGACATCGCCGCGGATCGTGGTGACTGCTCGGCCGCCGAAGACGAGCATGCGCTCCGCTGCCGGATCCCACACGGCGGAGTGGCTCGTTCGCGCCGGAGGAGGTGCCCCCATGGGGCGGATCTGCTCCCACCTCCAGCTCGGGCCCTCTCGGGAGAGAGACCACAGGTCGTTGGTGGGCTGGAGGCTCCACCCCCCGAAGACGAGCGCGCGCCGGCCGGCCGCGTCCCACGCGAACGAGTGGTAGTAGCGCTCCGGCGGCGGGTCACCCGACGGAGACAGCTCCGACCACGCCCAGGACGTGCCGTCCCAGGTCAGCGTCCACAGGTCGCCGAGAGGACCTAGGTCGTGGTCGACGCCACCGTGCACGAGCACCTGCCCGCCCTCCGGATCCCAAGCCGCGCGGTGCCCGTAGCGGGGCGGGGGAGAGCCGCCGCTCCCCGGGAGCCCCGCCCACCGCCAGCCGCCCGCACTGTCGGAGAGCGAGAAGATCTCCCTCTTCCCGCGAAGGGTCGAGGCGCCGGACACGAGCATCGCCCCGAGGGCGGGAGCCCAGGCAGCCGTGCGGTTGGACAGGTGCGGCGGGGCCGTCCCGGCGGGCTCGAGCTCGGACCAGATCCAGTAGGAGCCTCCCCATGTCCCCACCCAGGCGTCGCTCAGGGTGTTGCCCTCGGGGTCGCGCCCTCCCTGGATGAGCATGCGCCGGCCGGCAAGGTCCCACGCCGCGGCATGGGATTGCCGCTCCTGTGGCAAGGCACCTGTGGCCGGCAGCCTCGACCACGACCAGCCCGAGTCCCCCCAGGAGAGCGCCCAGACATCGCTGGGGAGCACACCCGGCGCGCTCCGCGCCTTGCCTCCGAAGACGAGCATGCGCCGCCCCTCCGGATCGAGCACCGCGGAATGGTTGGTTCGCGCGGTGGGCGCGTCGCCATCGGGCAACAGCTCGGTCCAGGCCCAGGCGGAGCCGTCCCACGAGAGCGCCCAGGTGTCGTTCGCCGTCACGCCCGAGTGCTTGTGACCCGCAAAGACGATCATGCGGTCGTTCTCCGGATCCCACACCGCGGAGTGGAGCCAGCGCGCCGGGGCCGGCTCCCCGGACGGAGACAGCTTGGACCAGAGCCACGACGTGCCGTTCCAGGCCAGCTCCCACGTGACGCCCCCCGTCAGAGGGTAGGAGCCGCCAAAGACGAGCATGCGCTGGCCCGCCTCGTCCCAGACGGCGGTGTGCCCGATTCGCGCCGTGGGGGTATCACCAAGCGGGGTCAGCCTCTCCCACGCCCAGGACCTGCCGCTCCTGGAGAGCGCCCAGGAGTCGTCGAGCCTCCCGTGGACGCCCTGCCCGCCAAAGACCACGAGGCGCCGGGCCGCGTCGTCCCACACCGCGGTGTGCAACGCTCGAATCGGCGGATGGGTCTCCACGAGCAGAGATGCCGCCGCCGAGCCGAGCACAACCTCTCCGCCGGGGCCTGCCCGTGACGCCCTGGCAGGAGGCGCGACACCTCCCCGCGTGCCCGTGCCCACCTCGCAACCGACAGCGAGAGCCAAGAGCAGCGCCGCAATGGCAACCCGCATGCCGCACGGCGCCGACATGGAGCCGTCGCGCAGCTGCCTCCGTCGCTGGACGGCTCTCGGCAAGGCACCCTCTAGCTCGTCCTAGTCCAGGTTCGCCCCGTCGAGATCGAAGCTGTGCACGCCGTACTGGTCGGCGGCGAAGATGACCTTGCTACCGGACACTCCTACGCGACGCGGCCAGCCCTGGGCCGGGAAGAAGGCCTGGGCGTAGGGAGCGGCCGGGTCGTCGATGTTGGCCACGAGGAAGCCGCCGTCCACCGAGAGGAGCGCGCGGCCGGAGACCGCGTGGCGCAGCGTGGCCCAGGAGGCCCAGCCGAGGTCGGAGCGGACGGCGAGGTCTGGGGAGGTGGCGTCGAGCACGGCGAGCTTCTGGGTCTGCGAGAGGCTGCCGAGGCCGCCGAGGGAGGAGGTCGCGGTCGCGGTCGACTCCCTGGTGACGCCGCCGAGCCCGCCGAGGCTGCCCTCGTAGTCATGGCGGCGCTGGTGGGTCACGAGGAGGTGGCCCGCGCCGTCGAGCATGACCGTGGAGATGCTGTCCTCGTCGAAGCTGCGCGAGGCCTCGAGGCTGGCCTTGCCGTCGCTCGTGAGGGCGAGGCGGTAGACCGAGGGCACGGCG
>CAZQPP010000661.1:0-4310 GCA_964594295.1 uncultured Myxococcales bacterium
AGTGCAACGAGAAGGTCTACGCCCTGCGCTTCCCGGATCTCTGCCCGCCCTCGGCGCTGACCCGGAGCAGGGAGACGGTCTTCGAGGCCCTCGATGCCTGGGGCGGCAAGGCCGTCTTGAAGCCCCTCGACATGATGGGCGGCAGGGGCGTGGTCATGCTCGACCGGAGCGACCCGAACCTCGAGGCCCTCGTGGAGATGTCCCTCGAGTCAGGCAAGAGGCGCGGCCTGGTCCAGGCCTTCGTCGAGGACGCGTGGGAAGGCGACAAACGTATCCTGGCCTTCGACGACGAGATCCTCGGGGTCTTCGTGCGCAAGCCGAAGCCGGGGGACTTCCGCGGAAACCTCTCGGTAGGCGCGCGAGCCGAGCGCGCTTCGCTCACCGCGAGGGACGAGGAGATCCTCGCCCGCATCCTCCCCGACCTCGGGGCCCACGGGCAGCGCTTTGTCGGCGTGGACGTCATAGGCCCCTACGTCACCGAGGTGAACGTCACGAGCCCCATGGGCCTGCGCGAGCTCGACGAGGTCGGCCCCGAGGGCAGCGCCCTGAGGCTCGTGGAGCTGATCGAAGGCGCGGTGGGTTAGACAAGGCTGTTGCGCGTCGAGCGCACTCGTTGGCGGTGGCGTGGACGAGGAGGAGGATGGAGGAGGTGCACGTGCACGTGGACGTGGACGTGGACGTGGACGTGTGGGTCACTGCTGGCCGACGCGAATGCGCCCCCAGTCAGCTACACCGCCTTCCCGAACTGGCTGAAGACGTCCTCCCAGACCCGGATGGAGACCTTGGGGTCCACGTTCGGAGGCTCGACCCGGTGGAACCACGCCATGCGCAGGCGGGTCAGGGCGAACACCTCGCGCAGGAAGCGCTCCCCGTCGTGGCCCTCGATGAGCTCCCCCACCTGTACGCTGCCGTCGAGGTAGGGAGGCGGGTTGCCGCTGTCGAAGACCCGGTCGAAGAGGTCGAAGAAGCCCGCCCGCAGCTCGGAGGCGTGCAGGCGGAAGTCCTCCCTGCCGCGCAGGCTGTGCTCGAGCTTCTCCGGGTCGGCGCGCATCTGGACCGACTTGAAGAAGGCGGCCAGGTAGAGCACGGGGCGCACCTCGAGCTCGGCGGGAGCGGGGTCCACCTCGGCCCAGCCGATCTGCATGTGGTCCTCGGGGTAGAGGCGCTCGAGGATGTCCATGCCGAGCTCGGTCTTGTGCCTCGCGAGGGACCTCTCGTCCAGGTGCTGCTGGGAGAGCAGCACGTCCTCCAAGGAGACGAGCGAGCTCTTGGCCTCCTGGAGGCAGGGCTCGAGCTGGCTGCGGTCCATGTAACGGCTGCGGAGCAGGTAGGCCGCGTAGGAGAGCCGGACGTCGTCCGAGCGCACGAGGATCAAGGCGCCCTGGTTGAAGTAGAGACGCGCCCGCCCCGAGGGCACCCTCACCTCCACGACCCCGGAGAAGCCCTCTTCGCCACGGTCGCGAAGGATGTCGACGAGGTCCCAGCCGACGTGGGGAGTGAGGGGATGCTTCATGGGTATTCCCGGGTGGCCTCAGCGCGCTGCGTGGGGCGGACCGCCCGCCGCATTACAGCGCCGCCGCGACGAGCTCGGCGATGTCTCGCGCTCGGACTTCCTCTTCGACGCCCTTCTCTCGGATGCCATCCTCCACCATCATCAGGCAGTAGGGGCAGGCCGTGGCGATGACGTCGGGCTTGACCTCCATCGCCTGGTCGACACGTTCCTGGTTGATGCGCTTGCCGATGTGCTCCTCCATCAGCCAGCGGCCGCCGCCGGCGCCGCAGCAGAAGCCGTTCTCGTGGCTCTTGTCCATCTCGACCAGCTTGGCACCGGGGAGCACCTCCAGAGACTTCCTTGGTGACTCGTAGATCTCATTGTAGCGCCCAAGGTAGCACGAGTCATGATAGGTGATGGTGGTGTCGCCGCCGCCGCCGGTCGCGCCGAGATCCACGGGCTTGCTGGGCTTGATGGCGCCCTCGTCCAGGAGACGCTGGACCGTGTCGGTGTAATGCTCGACCTCGAAGTCGCCGCCGAGCTGCGGGTACTCGTTCTTGATGGTGTTCAGGCAGTGCGGGCAGAGGGTGATGACCTTCTTCACGCCGTAGCCCTTCATCACCTCGACGTTCTGCTCGGCCTGCATCTGGTAGAGGTACTCGTTGCCGATGCGCCGCGCCGGGTCGCCCGTGCAGCCCTCCTCCTTGCCGAGGATCGCGAACTCGACGCCCGCGGCCTTGAGGATCTTGACGACGGCCTTCGTGACCTTCTTGGTGCGGTCGTCGTAGGAGCCGGCGCAGCCCACGAAGAAGAGCAGCTCGGTGTCGGGCTTCTCGGCCAGGGTCGGCACGTCGAGGCCCTCGGCCCACGCGGCCCGCTCTCCGAGGGGCAGGCCCCAGGGGTTGGACTTGGTCTCGAGGTTCTTGAGCGCGGCGTTCAGCTCCTTCGGGAAGCGGCTCTCCATCAGGACGAGGTAGCGCCGGAGGTCGACGATCTTGTCGACGTGGGTGATCAGGAGCGGGCAGTTCTCCTCGCATGAGCGGCAGGTGGTGCAGGACCAGATGACGTCCTCGTTCACCTGGGTGATGAGGTCGGGCTTGACCTCGTCCGGCGGCGCGCCGGTGCCGCCCTTCTCCTCGCCGTTCTTCTTGATCCTCGCCCAGAGCATGCCGAGGGCCCCCAGCTCGCCTGCCAGGCGGGTCTCGTGGGCGTGGAGGTTCTCCAAGATGTCCTTGATGAGGATCTTGGGGGCCAGGGGCTTGCCGGTGTTCCAGGCGGGGCAGGTGAGGGTGCAGCGCCCGCACTCCGTGCAGGAGTAGACGTCAAGGAGCTGCTTCCAGGTGTACTGCTCGATGAGGTTCACGCCGAAGGTCTCGCGCTCCTCCATGTCGGTGATCGGGTCGAGCACGCCGGGGGCGCCGAGGCGGGAGAAGAAGACGTTGAAGAGCACCGTGATGACGTGGAAGTGCTTCGAGAGCGGCAGGAGGTTCAAGAAGAAGAGGATCGTCGCGCAGTGGATCCAGAAGGAGGCCTGGCCGACGATCGCCGCCGAGGTGTCCATGCCCAGGGCGACGTAGCCCTTCGCGACGAGCAGCCCGATGGGGCTCAGCTTGGCCACGGTGGAGAGCTCGCCGCCGGCGCGGAGCTCCTGCGCGAAGAGCCAGCCGTCGAAGAGGTAGTCGGTGATCATCAGGGTCGCGATGAGACCCAAGATGAGCTGCGCCTCTCCCGAGGGGGTCACCCGGGCCGGGCGGAACCACTGGCGTCGAAAGGCCGCGGCGATGACCGAGAGGAGCACGATCATCTCGAAGATGTCCTTGGTCAGGGCGTAGGCGCCGCCGATGAAGCCGTCGCCGAAGAGCGGCAGGTGGAAGTGAAAGCCCGACGAGGTGAAGGGCATGATGAAGAGCGTGAGGGTGCGGAGCGCGACGACGCAGAAGCCCCAGAAGATGAGGGCGTGCATCAGCCCGCTCACGGGCTCCTTGAAGAGCCGCTTCTGGCCGAACATGAAGACGATGACGCGGTCGACGCGCTCGTACAGGCGGTCGAAACGGTTCTCGGGCTCGGCGTTCAGCAGGGCGCCGATCTTGGTGGACATCGTCTTGGAGAAGATGCCCAGGCCGACGGCCAGCATCGCGAGCATCACCAGGGTGGCGATTATGCCCATGATCAGTCCTCTTCGATGGCGGGGGGGGCGGCGGCGGTGCGCGTGAGCACCAGAGACCCGATCGGAAGCTCTGCCGCCAGGAGCTCCCGCTCCCTCCCCGTCGGCGGCAGGTCGTGTACGACGCGCTCTTGCACCTCGGCCGCGAGGGGCTCGAAGGTGCTCGTCTCAGCCGCGAGATCTCGCACGTGCTCGAGGTAGTCCGCTACGTCGCTCTTCACTACGAGCAGCCCGTCCGGCACCACCGCGTGCGCCATCAGCTCGAAGAAGCTCGGCTGGAAGAGCCTGCGCTTGCGGTGGCGCCTCTTCCACCAGGGGTCCGGGAAGAGCACGTAGACCTCGTCGAAGAGCGGCTCGCCCGAGAGCAGGGCGGGAAGGTGCAGGCGGACGTCGCCGACCATGACGTAGAGGTTGTCGATCCGCCTGCGCGTGCGCCGGCGCAGGATCGCCCTGCACTGGGAGCGCCGCACCTCGCTGGCCAGGAGCACGTCGCCGGCATGGCGCAAGGCCATCGGGACGGCGAAGGTCCCTCGGGCGGCCCCCACCTCGAGGCGCCTTCGACCCGCGCGGGCGCAGGCGCCCAAGAAGGCCTCCACGGAGGCCGGGTCGCGCATCGGGTCGACGGCCCCAGGGCCCGCGATGGGCTGGGGCACA
>CAZQPP010000662.1:0-4306 GCA_964594295.1 uncultured Myxococcales bacterium
GGACTCGAAGGTCTGCTCCCGGCCCATGGCGATGTAGTACTTGCCGAGCACGTTGCTCGGCAGGAGGAGGGAGGCGTCGTTGCTGAAGACCTGGACGTTCTCGAGGGGGTTGAACTGGTAGGCCGTGATGGGGATGCTGCTCTGGACCCTGTAGGCCAGGGGCGCGATCACCGTGCCCTCGACGTTGCGGGGCGGCAGGTTGAGGATGCGCAGGCCGCCGGGCGGGATCGGGCTGAGGTCCAGGGCCTCGCCGGCGCTGTCGAGGAGCGCCGGCCCGTGCACCGTCGAGATCTCGACGTCCGCCGAGCGCCGGTTGTCGGGGTTGCTGACCACGATGGAGTACTGGGCGTTGGCCGCGTCGAAGAAACCGGTCTGGCTCCCTCCCGGCACGAAGGCGTTGTCGAGGTCGACCGCCCAGTAGTCGCAGCCGATGTAGGTGAAGAGCTTGGCGGCGACGTCACAGGGCTTCAGGCAGGCGCCCGACTCGCAGATGCGACCGGTCGTGGCCCCGTTGCAGGACTCCGCCTCCTGCCACTTCTCGCCGAGCTCGTCGCACTTCTCGACCTGGTCGTCGTCCTTGCAGCGTTTCTGGCCTGGGCGGCAGAGCGTGCAGCGACCGGCGAGGCAGGCGCTCGGGGTGCCGTCCGGAGATGTGCACTCGGTCGGGATGTGGCCCGTGCCGTCTTCGGAGCACACGAGGATCTGGTAGGGGTTGCCCGGCACGCACTCCTTGGGCTCGCCGGGGCAGCACTTGCCTCCCTCCGGGATCACGCAGCCCTCGTCGGCGGCGCTCACCTCGCCCCCCGCGTCGCTCGCGGTGACGTCGGAGACGCCCTCGTCGGCCTCCGTTCCCGGAGGCGGATCGGAGCGCTTGCCCTCCGAGCTGCAACCGCTCGCTATGAGGGCGAGCAGACAGAGGGCGGTGATGAGCGGATAAGGGCGCGAGGTCATGGACATTGGGACCGCGAATGGCGGGCAGGACAAGTTATCGAAGGGGGGGGGCGTCATCAAGGAAGAGAGAGGTGTGTCCCACTTAATCCGGCGGAGCCGCCAACGCTCTGCCGCCAACGCGGAGATCCGAGCGAGGCCAGGCTCGCCTCCGGCAATGGCGCATCCGCCCTTGCGGATGCTGCCCCCAGATAGCGCGCCATCGGAGCCGAGCCCCGATGGCTTGGGACCAATCCGCTTGGGTTACTTCGCTCGCCTGCGGCTCGCTGCGCGCATTCAGGCCACGGGCCTGAATGCTTGCGATCCAGTACTCGCGGATCAAGTGGAACACTGCTGAATGGAGAGCTTCCTCACCAGCTCCAGTGCCTCTTCTTGATCTGTGAGCTCGCCGTCGAGCTGTGCGTCCTCGACCGCCCTGAGGATGCGGGCGAAGTCAGGACCGGGGGTGAGGCCGAGGGCTTTGAGGTCCTCTCCGGTGACCAGGGGCGCCGGGCGGTAGTCCTCCCTGGAGAGGGACTCGAGGCCGGCAAGGCAGCGCTCGACCTCCTCGGCTGCGGCCCCCCCGAGGCGCCCGGCCTCCGCGCGGGCCAGGGAGAGGCCGTCGCGCGCCCCCGGCCAGCGGAGCAGGCGCAGCCGGACGTGCGGCCGGGAGGAGCGGACCTCGTCGTCGAGCAGGCAGCGGGCCACCGCGACGGCTCCCATGACCCGGCGCTCGGTCTCGCGGCTGAGCCGCAGCCGGGAGAGGGCGGAGGAGACCTCGGGCATGGCATCCTCGAGGCGCGAGCGGCTGCCGTCGGTAGAGACGAGCTTGCACCCGGCTGTCGAGAGAGGGAGCAGGGTCGCGGCGAGGGCCAGGCTGAGGTCGACCGCACACACCCCGTGGATGCGTGCCAGCCTGGCTCGCGCCTCGGCGACGAGCTCGATGGCGCGGCGGCCGGCTCCGAGCTCGGGCAGGATCACCTGCAGGAGGCCGCTCTCGAAGAGCAGGTCGAGCCCGCGGATTGGGTCCGGCGAGGAGAAGATGCGCTTGAGCTCGTCCCTGATCCTCTCGGCGCTGATCCTCTTCAGGTTCTCAGGCAACGCGCACACCGCCGCCCAGGTGTCCCGGTCGATCTCGAAGTCGAGCTCGACGGCGAAGCGCACGGCCCGGAGCAAGCGCAGGTGGTCCTCGCCGAAACGCTCCGCGGGGTCTCCGATGGCGCGGAGCAGCCGGGCGTCGAGGTCGTCGAGGCCGCCGGTGTGATCGAGGACCTCGCAGGTCTCGGGGTCGAAGAGCAGGCCGTTGACCGTGAAGTCGCGGCGCGCGACGTCCTCCTCGGCCGTACAGAACACCACCCCCTCGGGTCGCCGTCCGTCGCGGTAGCTCAGATCCTTGCGGAAGGTGGCGACCTCGTAGCTCCTCCCCGACACCCGCACGTGCACCACGCCGAAGGCCTTTCCGACCGGCACCGTGCGCTCGAAGATGTCGGTCACGACCTCGGGCCTGGCCGAGGTGGCGATGTCGTAGTCCTTGGGCCGCCGCCCGAGCACCATGTCCCGCACGCAGCCGCCCACGAGGAAGGCCTCGGCACCCTCGCGGCGCAGGCGCATGACGATCTCGACCACGTCACGATAGCGCGGGCCCTCAGGCGGCTCCACCGCGCGTTTGGTGCTCACGGTGTGACTTAGTGCCCGCCCGAGCGCGCGGCGGACCTTCCGTCGAGGACTCCCTGGACGTAGGCGTCTATGGTCTCGGCGTCCTTCCTCGAGAGGCCCAGGAACTCTATCCCGACACCAGGCTCACCCTGGTCGGTCGGCTCCACGTGGGCGATTCGGCCGCGGATGCGGACGTTGGAGCGCCTCCCGGGCAGCCTCAGGTCGAGATCGAGCTCGGGCGTGTCCAAGAGGCGATCCAGGGTGAAGGAGGCGTCGCGGATGAGCATCCCCGTGGCCGACAGGTAGACGACCGGGTGGCGGAAGGTGTCCTGGCCGCGGAACTCGGTGACGAAGAGGTGGACGCGTGCCCGTGGGGCGCCTCGACGTTCCTCGCGCGGCCTCTTTTTCGTTGCGCCAGCGGCGCTTGCTCGTTGGGTCATCGAAACCTCCCAGCCCGCGGTCTCTCTGGAGCCCCCGGAGCAGAGGGCGTGTTGAAGTAGCGCCCCGGTGGGGTGGTGTCAACCCGGTGTCCTCGTGAGGGCTCTTGTGCAGCACCGAGGCGACCGGTAACCTCGTGTGCTCTGGAGTGCCAGCGCGTGCCAGAACCTCGTCCATACGCCCGATGCGACATCTGCGCCGACCTCGAGCCCTGCACGCAGGGAGACGACCCGGCAGAGGACTACCCGGAGTGCTTCAGGCCCCTCGTCGGCACGCCGGTGCAGAGCGCCAGGGAGCTGCTCGACTGGCTCTCCCAGCGTGAGGGCGCCGAGGACGATCGCCTGAGACGCCTGGAGGACGCGGTGCTCCAGCGCTTCGAGAAGGACCGCTGGGACTTCTCGGGGGTCTTCGAGCCCTCCTTCAGCCGGGACGGCACCGGCTGGCACCTCTACCGCTTCTCCTACGCCTTCCCGGGCCACCACGACGACTCCGAGGCCATGAAGGAGGCCATGCTCTCCTTCGCGGCACCTTTCGGCGCGCGCCACGTCGAGTGGACCCGCCGCCTGCTCAACTTCACCCCGGACCGCTGCGTCGAGCAGCCGATGTTCGGCATCGCCTGGGACACCTCGGAGCACTGGAGGATGAAGCTCTACCTCCAGTTCTACGACGGCGTCGGCGACCGGCCGCTCCAACTCGCCGAGAAGATGCTGCGCGCCCCCGGGCTCTCGGAGCGATTCGGCGGACAGTCTCTGCACCTCGTGGGCATGGACCTGACCGGGAGCGGCCTCGCGGCGGTGAAGCTCTACTTCACCCACCACCACGTCGACCTCGACGAGGCCGAGGAGATCGTCGGGGAGGTCGACCTGCTCGAGCAGCTGCGCGCCGGCGGCCACGAGTCCATCGAGGACCTCCTGACGATCCACCGCTTCACCGCCCTCGAGGACCCCTCCATCGAGAAGATCCGCGAGGTCGACTTCTCGCTCGTGGACAACAACATCAGCTGGGAGGAGGTCTCGGCCCTGCCAGCCCTGGCCTCGGCGCGGGAGGAGCGCTCCCCCCTCAAGGAGATGCTCTCGAGCTTCCCCCTCGCCATCGTGCGCCTCTCCGTGACCGTCGGGCGGACCGACAAGCTCAACGCCTACTACGTGCCCACGACCATCGAGGAGGACTGAGGGGCACGGCGGGCAGGGGCTGGGGCAGGGGCAAGAGCACGGGAGCAGCGCGTGCGCCCGACTAGACTTTGATCTAGCTGTTGGCTGTTAGCTGTTAGCGGTTAGCCTGAAAC
>CAZQPP010000663.1:0-4301 GCA_964594295.1 uncultured Myxococcales bacterium
TTTCGCAGGCGAAACACCTCTACGCGGGGCGTTTCCCCAGGGAAACGCCCTGTTGAGCGGGGCAGGCGTTTCGCAGGCGAAACACCTCTACGCGGGGCGTTTCCCCAGGGAAACGCCCTGTTGTAAGTTGCGGCCCTCCAAAGAGGAGGGTTGCCGTGCAAGCGAGATTGACGAATCTGTTTCTGGTGGTGCTCCTGGCCGCCGCGGCGGGCTGCGGCGAGGACGAGTCGTCGTCCCGGGGCTGCGAGGATCAGTGCCAGGTGGGGCAGACAGGCTGCTCGGGCCCCAGCTCGCGGGTGGAGTGCGTGGAGAAGGCGAGCGGCTGCCTCGGCTGGTCCGAGCCCGTCGAGTGCGAGGGCGCCGTCCCCTGCATCGACGGGCAGTGCGAGCCTGGCTGCCAGAGCTCGTGTCCGGCCGGGGAGTCCGTGTGCGAAGGCTCCGGGTCCTTCAGGATCTGCGAGGGGCCGGACGCCAAAGGCTGCTACGCCTTGAGTGAGGCCGTGGCCTGCGACGCGGGCACGACCTGCGCGCGAGGTGTGTGTGTGCCGGGCTGCGCCGACGCCTGCACCGAGGGCGAGCGGCAGTGCGTGGAGAACGGCTTCCGGCTCTGCGAGGACCTGAACAGCGACGGCTGCCTCGAGTGGGGCGAGGTGACCGCCTGCCCGGCCGGGCAGAGCTGCTCGGGCGGCGAGTGCTCGGGCACGTGTCGCGACGAGTGCGCCGCCTCCACCCGCACCTGCGACGGCAAAGGCTTCCGCGTCTGTGGCAACTTCGACGAGGACGAGTGCATCGAGTGGGGAGACCTGGTGCCCTGCGCCGAGCAGGAGGCCTGCTCCAACGGCAGCTGCTCGAGCACGTGCAGCAACGAGTGCGCCGAGGGCGGCCGCCAGTGCGCGGCCACGGCGGCAGCGAGCTTCCAGCTCTGCGGCCAGCACGACTCCGACCCCTGCCTCGACTGGGGCGAGGCCACGGCCTGTGCCGAGGGGCAGACCTGCTCCTTCGGCGAGTGCGTGCAGGCCTGCGCCAACGAGTGCGCCGAGGGCGAGAGCCAGTGCGCTGGGCCCGGGCGGCGGACCTGCGGCAACTACGATGACGACGACTGCCTCGACTGGAGCCAGGTCATCGCCTGCGACCAGGGACAGACCTGCTCGGCGGGGACCTGCTCGACGCTGTGCAGCGACGAGTGCGCCGAGGGGACGCGCACCTGCGAAGGCATGGGCTTCCGCACCTGCGGCGACTTCGACGACGACGACTGCAGGGAGTGGAGCCCGGTCAGCGCCTGCGGGGACAACCAGAGCTGCACCCACGGGCAGTGCGCCGAGCTCTGCCACAACGAGTGCGCCATCGGCGGCCGCCAGTGCTCCTCGACCGTCAACGGCTACCAGACCTGCGGCCGGTTCGACGGCGACGACTGCCTGGACTGGGGCCCGGTGGTGGTCTGCGAGGAGGGCGATCTGTGCAGCCTGGGCGAGTGCGTCGCCACCTGCAGCGACGAATGCGCGGAGGGCAGCCTCCGCTGCAACCTCGACGGCGTGCAGAGCTGCGCTCAGCTCGACCCGGACCCGTGCCTGGAGTGGAGCGGTGTGAAGCCCTGCGAGGCGGGGCAGAGCTGCTTCGGGGGGAGCTGTGTCGAGGTCTGCTCCCACGACTGCGTGGGAGGCACCCGCGCGTGCGCCGAAGGCGGCGTGCGGACTTGCGGCGACTTCGACGACGACTCCTGCGCGGAGTGGGGGCCCGTGAGCGCCTGCCCCGACGGCCAGGTGTGCTCCTTCGGCGAGTGCAGCGCGGTCTGCGCCGACGAGTGCGCGGCGGGCTCCCGGCGTTGCACGGCTGGCGGCTCTCAGGGCTGCGGCAACTACGACAACGACGCGTGCCTCGAGTGGAGCGGGGCGAGCCCCTGCGAGGAGGGGCAGACCTGCTCGGGCGGCGTCTGCGCGGCGAGCTGCTCGGACGAGTGCGTCGCGGGTGCCACGCAGTGCGCCGAGGGCGGTGTGCAGCGCTGCGGCGAGTCCGACGACGACCCGTGCACGGAGTGGGGGCTGCCGGCGCCGTGCGAGGTCGGCACCGTCTGCTCGCGCGGCCGCTGCGTGGAGCGCTGCAACGATGACTGCGCGCAGGGCTCGGTGCGCTGCCAGGGGGAGGCGGTGCTGAGCTGCGGCAGCTACGACACGGATGCCTGCCTCGACTGGAGCGCTCCGGTCGCCTGCCCCGAGGGCCAGGTCTGTGTGGCCGGCGGCTGCACGACTGCCTGCCAGGCCGAGTGCACGCCCGGGGCCCATCGCTGCGCCGAGGGCGGGGTGCAGTCCTGCGCCGAGGCGGGGGAAGCGCCGCTGCGCTGTGCCCGCTGGGGCGCGGCGGTGGGCGAGGGCTTCGTCGTGGGAGCTTCGACGCCCTGCGGGCCGCACAAGGGCTGCTCGGCCGGCGAGTGCGTGGTGGTCTGCGAGGACGAGTGCGAGGTGGGCGGAGCACGCTGCGCTCCGGCCGGCGGACGCCAGACCTGCGGCGAGTACGACGACGACGACTGCCGCGATTGGAGCGCGGTGATTCCCTGTTCCGAGGGCCAGGCCTGCTCCAACGGGGAGTGCCGCGCGATCTGCGAGCACGAGTGCGACGAGGGCGCCGCGCGCTGCGCGCCTGGCGAGGAGGCCGCGATGCAGACCTGCGGCGAGCACGACGACGACGACTGCCGTGACTGGGGGCCTGCGGCGCCCTGCCAGGAAGGCGACGCGTGCACCGCGGGGAGCTGCCAGGGCTGCGTGCCCTCGGAGGAGGTGGCCGACGGCGAGGACAACGACTGCGACGGCGTGGTGGACGAGGCGCCCGACGGGACCGTGGCCGGGTGGTGCAACCTGCAGTGGCCGCCGGGCGCCACCAGCACCGAGGGGCTACCCAGCGCGCCGGTCTACGGGCGCGTGTGGGCCGAGGGAATGAGCGACGCCGACGGCATGCACACGGGTATCATCGGCGAGCTGGGTTGGGGTGCCGACGGCAGCGACCCGGCGGCCGGCGGCTGGACGTGGGTGCCGGGGACCTACGTCGGGCAGTACGAGAACAACGACGAGTACACTGCGAGCATCGTGGAGCTCACGGCAGGCACCTACGACTACGCGTGGCGCTTCTCGGTGGACGGCGGCGCCAGCTGGGTCTACTGCGATCGCGACGGCCTGACCGAGGGCGGCTACAGCGCCGACCAGGCCGGCGAGCTGGTAGTGGGCCCTGGCGTGTGGTGGAGCGTGATGCAGTGGCCTCACTCCGCCGTGGCGCGGGCGGGCACGCCGGCCGGGCCTTTCTACGGCCAGGTCTACCAGCACCTCGTTACCGAGGGGCCCGGGCAGGGCGCGGGAATCGAGGCGGAGGTCGGCTACGGGCCGGACGGCACAGACCCGCGCCGGAGCCCCGACGAGTGGCGCTGGTTCGACGCCGAGTTCCACGCCGACCAGGGCAACAACGACGAGTACCAGGCCTCCTTCGTCGTGGACGAGTCAGGCATCTACGACGTGGCCTACCGCTTCAGCCGCGACGGCGGCATCACCTGGACCTACGCGGACATCGACGGCAGCCCGAACGGCTACCACCCCGAATCAGCGGCCACACTCCTTGTGACCGTGGCCCTGCACGTCGGCTGGGCGGGCAACTGGGGCATGCTCTTCACGCGCGACGGCGACTGCGCCGCGCAGCGCGTGGACATCAGCGAGCCCATAGAGATCGACAGCTGGCGCCGCTCGCGCGCGGTGTGCCGGCAGATCATCGCCGAGGTCTACGTCGACGGCTTCACCGACGACGACTACAGCGACCCCAGCCGTCTCGTCGGCCGAATGGAGCGGCGCCCCGTGGTCGACGGCGTCGAGGGCGAGCCGGTGTACGAGGACCTCACCTTCTACGGTCGCGTGGGCAACAACCACGAGTACCGCTGGGACATGCCTGCCGGGGACCTCAACTTCCCCGACGCGACCGAGTGGCGCTTCTACTTCGCCTTCTCCGGGGACTTCGGCGGGAGCTGGTACCGCGTCGGCTTGGACGAAGGCCCCGAAGCTGTGACGCCGCGTACGCTGCTCTACACCTGGGAGACCGAGTAGTCGAACCGCGCCGCCGCCCCTTCACTGCTCCGGCACGAGGTACTGCACGGAGAAGGTGTCGGTGAAGAGGCCGTTCGCGCAGGCGTACGAGACAGTGATCGCTACGTCGACGATCTCGCCCGGGTCGCCCGTCGTGTACCACCCGACGATGTACATGTTCTTGAGGACCGTGGCGATCGAGTCGTAGATGGCCTCGAGGTCGGAGGGATCTCCGGTCGAGTTGTT
>CAZQPP010000664.1:0-4299 GCA_964594295.1 uncultured Myxococcales bacterium
GCCGACGTCTCTCACGTCGTCGTTGTCGTCGTCGTCGTCGCACTCGTCGCCGTCGGCGTCGCCGTCGTTGTCCTGCTGCTCCGCGTTGGCCGTGTTCGGGCAGTTGTCCTCGTCGTCCTCGACGCCGTCGCCGTCGTTGTCGTCGTCGCAGGCGTCCCCGAGCGGGTCAAGGTCGTGGTTCTCCTGGTCGGGGTTGGGGATGCCGGGGCAGTTGTCGGCGAGGTCGGGCCTCTCGTCGTTGTCGTCGTCGTCGTCGCACTCGTCGCCCTCGCCGTCGCCGTCGGAGTCGGCCTGGTCGGCGTTGGCGACGAGGCTGCAGTTGTCCTCCACGTCGAGGCGCCCGTCGTCGTCGTCGTCCTCGTCGCAGGCGTCGCCCAGCTCGTCGCCGTCGGTGTCGACCTGGCCGAGGTTCGCCGTGAGCGGGCAGTTGTCCGCGTAGTCGAGCACCCCGTCGTCGTCGTCGTCGTCGTCGCAGGCGTCGCCTTCGCGGTCGCCGTCGGTGTCGGTCTGGGCGCCGTTGGGGATCTGCTGGCAGTTGTCGATCTCGTCGTTGACGCCGTCGTTGTCGTCGTCGGGGTCGCAGGCGTCGCCGAAGATGTCGCCGTCGACGTTCAAGGCGTCGGCGTTCGCGACCATCGGGCAGCTGTCGTGCGCGTTGGGCACGCCGTCGCCGTCGGCGTCGGTGTCGCAGGCGTCGCCGAGCCCGTCCCAGTCGGTGTCGAGCTGCTCCGGGTTCACGATCCTGGGGCACAGGTCCTCGTCGTCGGGCACGAGGTCGCCGTCGTCGTCCTCGTCGCACTCGTCGCCGGCGCCGTCGCCGTCGGTGTCCTCTCCGCCGCTGTTGGGCACGAGCGGGCAGTTGTCCTCGACGTCGTCGTGCCCGTCGTTGTCGTCGTCATCGTCGCAGGCGTCGCCGCCGTCGTCGTCGCCGTCGGTGTTCTCCTGCCCCTTGTTCGGGACGGAGACGCAGTTGTCGATCGCGTCGGGGACGGTGTCGTTGTCGTCGTCCTCGTCGGTGCAGTCGGCGGTGCCGTCCTCGTCGGCGTCGGGGAAGGTCTCGTCGATCTCCCCGTCGCAGTTGTTGTCCGCCCCGTCGCAGTCCTCGGCCGCGGGCTCGGGGGCGTCACACTCGGGCACCCCACCGACGCAGCGCTCGAGCCCCTCGCAGGCTCCGGCGGAGTTCTCCCTGGTGCAGGGCTTCGGGTCGAGCTCCTCGTCGATCTCCCCGTCGCAGTCGTTGTCCGCCCCGTCGCAGACCTCGTCGGACGGTGTCGGCGCCGTGCACTCTCCGAGGCCCTCCGCGGTGCAGGTCCTCGTGCCCTGGCAGCGACCGCGGCTGCAGGTCGTCGTGGCGGCAGCGGCGATCGCGTCCTCGGAGCAGGTGCACATGCGGTCCGGCGGGAGGCACTGCTGCAGGTCCTCGCCCCCGTCCGGGCCCACGATGGTCTCGCAGGTGAAGCCCTCCGGGCAGCCCTCCTCCGGCGAGCAGGACCTGGCGCAGAAGGAGCCCTCCTCCGCGCCGAAGGACACGCAGCGGTTGCCGATGGCCCCGAAGCTCGTCACCTCGCAGTCCATGTCGACCGTGCACGGGCGGCAGATGTTCAGCCAGATGTCGAGGCAGATGAGCACGTGGTCCGAGCCGGGAGTGCGTATCGGGGTGCACTCCCATCCATCCGGGCACGAGTCGATGCAGTCCTTGGTGCACACCTTGCCCTGCCGGGAGGGCACGCAGAAGCCGCTGACGCACTCCTCGCCGGTGGAGCACGGGTAGCCGAAAGAGCCCGGCTCGGTTCCCGTGGTGTCGAGCTGGGCCGGTAGCTCGATGACCTGCCCTTCGTCCTCTGCAGGCCGGGGTCCGAAGTCGTGCCCCGTGGGCCTGATGTCTTTGGGTGTCTGCGGCGCCCTCGTGTCTACGACCGACCAGACGTCGGCCACAGTGAGGCTGCTCGACGGGCCTTGCTGTCCCGACTCACAGGAGAGGAGCAGAGCGGAGAGCGCACACAGGGAGGTCAACGCCGGTTTTGTGCGAATACCCACGATTCCTCCGCTCTGTAGAGCCCAGGGGGGCAGTATTGTACTTACGTTGAAGGTGAACGAACAGCTTCAGCTCGATCCGGGCGGGCCGAGACAGGCCGGCAGATCCTTGGGCCAGGCCGCGGAGAGCTGCAAAACAGCGCCGGACTGCGGGTGCGGCAGCCTCAGCTCGCTGGCGTGCAGGGCGAGGCGGTGCATGCCGAAGACATCGCGGAAGAGGCGGTTGTGCTTGCCGTCTCCGTAGGTCGTGTCGCCGATGATCGGGTGGCGGAGGTGCTTGAGGTGGCGGCGCACCTGGTGGAGGCGTCCCGTTCGCGGCCTCGCCTCGACGAGGCTGTAGACGTTCGACCCCTCCGGCCAGCGCTCCGGCTCCGCCGCCTGCCGCTCCCGCCAGGCCTCGACGTCCAGCTGCTGAGCCAGCAGGCGACGCACCTCGGTAGCCGCGTCCAGCTCCTTCCCGCCCCTCTCGGCGGCCAGCGGGCGCTCGACGAGGCATTGTCCCGGCGCCCTGCCCCTCACGATCGCCAGGTAACGTTTCTCGACCTCGCCCTCGCGCAGGGTCTCGCCCAACAGCCCGGCGACCTCGGGGCTCAGCGCGAAGACGAGCACGCCGCTCGTCCCGCGGTCGAGGCGGTGCATGGGGTAGACGCGCCGCCCGGCGATGCGCCGCGCGAGGGAGAGAGCGGTGACGCGCTCGGCGGCCCAGCCGCGGTGGACGGCGAGCCCGGAGGGCTTGTCGATGACGAGCAGGTCGCCGTCGCGGTGGATGACCGAGATCGGGGACTCGGAGTCGAAGCGGTGCTCAGGCACTGCCGGTCCGGTCCCTGCTAGGCGCGCGAGCGCGCGGCGACCCTCATGAAGGCCGCGGCACGTGCCGGGTCGACGGGGGCGCGCACGTCCCCGCCGTGCTTGAGCGAGGTCCCGACGATCACGCCGTCTGCGATGGCCAGGAGCTCGGCTACGTTGTCCGCAGTGGCGCCGCTCCCCGCGAGCACGAGGTGATCGGCCGCCGCGTCGCGCACCCGTCGCAGGTCCCCTGGATCGACGGGCGCTCCGGTCGCCCTGCCCGTGACTATCACTCCGTCGGCGAGGCCGCGGCCGACGGTCTCTCGCGTGGCCTCGAGGAGATCCGTGGGACCGCCCAGGGGCCGCGCGTGCTTCACGTCGACGTCGGCGAGGATGCCCACCTCAGCGCCGAGCGCGGCCCTCAACCTCAAGGTCTCGGCCGCTCGACCCTCGACGACGCCCTGGTCGGTCACCATCGCGCCCACGTGCACGTTCACGCGAATGAAGGCCGCCCCCACGGCCGTGGCGACGGCCAGCGCCGAGGCCGCGTCGTTTCGGAGCACGTTCACGCCGACCACGGCGCCCTCGACCGGGAGCTGCTGCAGGACCGCCGTCATGCTCGCCACTACCACCGGCGGCACGGCGCCGGCGAAGAAGGGGGCGTCTCCGAAGTTCTCCACGATGAAGCCGTGGAAGCCCGCCCGCAAGAGGGCCTCGGCGTCGGCCCGAGCGTGCTCCACGACGGGATCGAGCCCGCCGCCCTCGTAACGCGGCGCGCCCGGAAGGGGCGGCAGGTGCACCACGCCGAGGAGAAGCTTTTCGCCGCCCGGGGGCGGCAGAGGGCGGGATGGGCTCATGCTCTGGCTCCGTCGAGCTCCTGCGTGCCCGCGGAGGCCACGAACGCGTGGAGGCTACACTTCGTGCGTGCTAGGTTATCGGGCCGTCGCGGTCAACGGCCCGCGCCTCGCTCCTCAGGGTGCGGTGGGCGATCAACCAAGGAGTCGCGGCACACCGGCAAGAAACACGCAGGAGGAACGATGAGAGCCCTCTCGACCCGAGCTACCTCTGCGCTCGTCGCGGCAGCCCTGCTGCTTCTCCCCTCCTCGGCCGGCGCCGTCCTGCCAGGCAGCCTCACCCTCAAGTACGTGGGCAACACCGAGGTCCACTACTACGCGGGCCTCGGCAACGACGGCAACGACGAGCGCGTGACCGTGGCCAGGGTCTTCCGCGACGACACCGTCATCGCCACCCTCGCCGAGGACGAGCATGTCGACGAGATCGACGCAGGCCTGGAGAAGGGCACGAGCTACACCTACAAGCTCGAGATCAGCTGGGTCTACGACGAGGAGACCTACAAGGAGGAGCGCGGGGAGAAGGAGATCACGGCCGGAGAGATCAACGGCTACATCGACAGCTCCGTCACGTGGTCCGAGGGCGAGTGGAAGATCGCGGACAAGGTGAGGGTCATCGAGGGCGCCT
>CAZQPP010000665.1:0-4298 GCA_964594295.1 uncultured Myxococcales bacterium
ATGCAGTTCTGTCTGCCAAGGACGTGTCGCTCGAAGACTGGTGCGGCTACGCCATTCAGGCGAGCTCCGGCTCGGCGCTGACTCTGGACGGCTTTGCTTTCGGCGCGGCCTCGGACGAAGCATCACACCGACCGCTCCAGGTGAGCTTCTCCACGAGCACACCGACGACGCTGCAGGTGAGCAACACGACGTTTGCAGAGGGAGACGTAGCGCGAGCGAGCGGCTCGGTGGGCCAGGATCTGGTGCTGCCTGCTGGACATCCCTTCGAGCTCTACTCAGTCTCAGTATATGGCTCGCTAACGTTGGGTGCGGGAACTGCGTACACGCGAACCAACGGAGAGATGAACTTGTACGGCACGCTCAGGCTTCAAGCCGGCACGCTGTTGGGCTTCGAGGACACGGCGGACATCACTGTGCGCGAAGGCGGGGCTCTGGTCGTGGTCGGAGGAGAAGGGTCGCCGGCGCGGATCACTGGAAGCGCTTGCGACACCAGTGACATCAACCTCACGGGCGGGAGCGCGGCGACGCTGGAACATGTCGAGCTCTCCAAGCTGCAGATCAATGTGCCACAGAATGCAGTTCTGTCTGCCAAGGACGTGTCGCTCGAAGACTGGTGCGGCTACGCCATCGAATCCAGTTCAGGCTCGGGACTTCTTGTCAAGGACAGCACCGTGAACGCTCCCAAAGGCGGGGGCGACGCACTGCGGGTCTCGTTCAGCACCACCCCCTCCACCATCACCCTTCTCAACAACACCTGGCTCAACGGCGCCCGCATCTCCCTCAGCGGAACGCTCTACCAGGATCTCGCCCTTGAGCCCGGCGCCCCCCACCGCCTCAGCAGCAGCCTAACGATCCAGCCCGAGCACACGCTGGTCCTCGGCCCCGGCCTCTCCCTCGACATGGGCGGGAACGACCTCACCGTCAAAGGCAACCTCGAGGCCACGGGCAACGCAGGCGCCCCGGTTTCCGTGGCGGGGACCTGCTCCGCCGACCTCGTCATCCCCGCGGGCGGCGCGGCGCAGCTCACTCACGGCCACCTCACCGGCTTCGACGGGATTCAGCTCTCCTCGGGGGCGAGTCTCACCGCCGCGTCGACCACCTTCGACTCGCTCTGCTCCACGGCGGTTACCGCAAGCGCCGGCTCGACGGCGAGCTTCGACGGCGGCAGCTTCCTCGGCAACACCACCGGCATCCGCGCCTCGGGCTCGGCTGCGGTGACACTGTCGGGCACGAAGTTGGTGGGCAACACCGCAGCCGTCAACAGCTCCACGACGACCGCCGTCGCAGCCGAGGACTGCTGGTGGGGGCACGCGACCGGACCGAAGGACACGAGCGACGACACCGCGACCGGCGGGCTGCACAACCCCGACGGCCAGGGCGACCCGGTCAGTGACAACGTGGACTACGCGCCCTGGCTCGGAGACGTGCCTCCCCTCCCCGCGAAGCCGGCGCTGCTCTCCGCAGCACCCGCCGACGGCGCCGTGCTCATGACCTGGGCGCCGGTCGAAGGCGCGGCCGGCTACGACCTGCGCGCCCGGCGCGAGGGCTCGGGGCTCGCGGTGACCAGCTCGGTAGAGCCCGACGTGGCCGAAGGTGCCCTCCCTGGCCTCACCAACGGTGTCGAGTACTTCGTCTCGGTCCACGCCACCAACGTCCTCGGGGTGGTCGGCCGGGCGTGGGATGAGCTGTGCGGGGCCCCCGACGGGACCGCGCCGACTGCGCCCGTCGTGACCCTCGTGCCGCCGTGGGCCCTCGCGGGCGGCACGGTGACCGCGTCGTGGACCGCAGAGGATCCCGAGTCGCCGACGCTGGAGTACCGTCACCGAGCCGGGCCGGCCCCGGCGTCAGGGGCCTTCGGGCCGTGGGGCGTGGTCGCGCAGGCCACCGTGCAGGTACCGGACGACGCGATCGGGGCGTGGTTTGTGGGCGCGCTCGCCCGAAACGCGGCCGGCCAGGAGAGCGCGCTGGGCATCGCGTCGGTGACCGTGCTCGCGGGCGACGCTGACGACGACGGCGACGGCGTCACCAACGAGGAGGAAGCCGCCGCCGGAACCGACCCTCTCGATCCCAACGACCCCCCGTCGCAAGGACCTGAGGCGCCGGTGGCGGACGCCGGGCCGGACGTCGAGGTAGAGCCCGGTTGGATCGTCCTGTCGGGATCGGTCGAAAGTGGTGAGGAGCCCGAGAGCTGGTCCTGGGCCCAGGTCGAGGGCCCACCGGTCGCCTTGACCGACGGAGAGGCCAGCACGCCCCGGCTCCTGGTGCTGGGCGCTGGTGACTACACCTTCGAGCTCGTCGTGACCCGTGGAGGCCTGGCGAGCGAGCCGAGCGCGGTGACGGTCACGGTGCTCGACCTGCCGCCCGTGGTGGTCCTCGCGAGTCCTGTGCAGGTCGTCGTGGGGGAGGCCCTCGTGCTGGACGCTCGCGCCAGCGAAGACCCGAACGCGACGGCGCTCAGCTTCGAGTGGTCTCAGGTCGGTGGGGTCGAGCTCGAGCTCTCGGACCCATCGGACGGCGCGCCGTCGATCGTGCCCGCTGAGGCAGGTGCATACGCCTTCGAGGTCCTCGTGAGCAGCGCCGGTCTGGCGTCGACCGCCGCCGTAACCGTGGAGGTGGCGGCGGCGGCGAACGAGCCGCCCGTCGCCGTGGCCGAAGGCAGCGACAGCGGGCCGCCCGGGCTACGCTATGCGCTCGTGGGCTCGAGCAGCAGCGACCCCGAGGGAATGCCGCTCACCTTCGCGTGGAGCCAGTCTGCGGGCCCTGAAGTGCCGATCGCGGACGCCCACCGGGACCTGGCCTTCGTTCGCCCGTCCGAGCCCGGCGCCTATGAGTTCCGGCTCGTCGTGCACGACGGGGAGCTGTCGAGCGAGCCGGCCTACCACCGCATCGACGTGGTGGCCGACAACGAGCGCCCGATAGCCGACGCCGGGCCCGACGAGACGGCTGTGGTCGGGGCAGAGGTTGTCCTCGACGGCAGCTCGAGCTCCGACCCCGAGGACGCTGAGCTGACGTACCAGTGGCGACGCGTGGGCGGGCCCTGGGTAGCGCTGCTCGACGGCCAGGAGGCTCTGGCTCACTTCGTTCCCGTTCGGCCGGGAACGTATGAGTTCGAGCTCACCGTCGACGACGGAGCCCAGGCCAGCTACCCGGATCACGTCAGCGTGGCGGTGTCGTGGCCGGCGCTCGTGGGTGTGACCCTGGTCGCGCCTCCGCACGTGCCGGTCGGGCAGCCGTTCACCTGGATGGCTCTGGGCACCGATGCCGCGGAGAGCACGCATGACGTCACCCACGAGTGCACCCTGAGCGTCTCGCCCGATGGTTCGGCCGAGATGCTGGCGCCCGGGTTGTTGCGGGCGGACGACGAGGGCGTCATCGAGCTCGTGGCCGATTGCCAGGGGGCGACCTCGGACGCGGTGCTGGTCGACGCGGCGGCCGGGGTCGCGGTGGAACCGCCACCACCGTGGGTGCTGGTCGCTGGTAGTGAGCTACTGCTCACTCTGTCCGGCGGCGTGCCGCCCCTCACGATGCACACGACCGACAACACCGTGGCCACGGTGGACCCGTCGGGCCTGGTCGCCGGCATAGGGCACGGGCCCGCGGAGTCATGTTCCGTAGTGGTCACCGACAGCCTGGGGACGCAGGCCGTCTTCGGGCCCCTGCGGGTACCGCTTGACGGGGACTCCGACGGATGGGCCGACTGGCTCGAGGTCGAGCTTGGCTTTGATCCGGGCGACCCCAACGATCCCGGAACCTCGAGCGTAGATGAGGACGGCGACGGCTACACCGCCGTGGAAGTGGGGGGCGAGGACTGCGACGATGCCGACCCGGAGGTTCGCCCTGGCGTGGAGGACCCATGCGATGGGGTGGACCGGGACTGCGACGGCCACACTGACGGCGGCTTCGTCGCCGCGGAGACGCGGTGCGGGCGAGGCGCCTGCGCGGCGCTGGGGTCCACGGCGTGCATCGACGGCGCGGTCGTCGACCAGTGCTCAGCGGGGACGCCGGCTGCCGATGATGCGACCTGCGACGGGTCCGACGACGACTGCGATGACCTGACCGACGAGGACTTCGAGGAGCGGGCAAGCCGATGCGGCATCGGAGCTTGCGAGGCGGTCGGTGTGGTCAGCTGCGAGGACGGTGTACTGTCGGACTCCTGCCTTGAAGGGTCGCCCGCTGACGACGATGGCACGTGCGACGGGTTGGATGACGACTGCGACGGCGAGACCGACGAGGACTACGGGGTGCTGCCAACCGCCTGCGGGGAGGGCGCTTGCGCATCCACGGGCGAGGCGACGTGC
>CAZQPP010000666.1:0-4287 GCA_964594295.1 uncultured Myxococcales bacterium
GGGCCGACACCCCGATGATCTTCGGGTTGAGGATGTTGGCCTCGATGAAGTGGATGCCCAGCACCCAGCCGAGGACCGCGAGGGCCGCGCCCAGGCCGCCGGTAGAGAGGGCGAGCAGGCAGGCGGGGACGGTGCTGATGATGGTCCCGAAGATGGGGATCAGCGTCATGATGGTGGCGAAGACCGCCAGGACCAGGGCGTACTCGGGCACGAAGATGAAGAAGCCGATGGCGCTCAGCACCCCGTTGATGAGGCAGATGAGGAGCTGGCCGCGCACCACCCCCGAGAAGCCGCGATCCATGCGCTGCAGGAGCTCGTCGTAGAGGTGCCGGTAGCGGGTCGGGACCGTGCCCCTGAACCAGCTCTCGATCTCGACGAGGTCCAGGAGCAGGAAGGCGGCCACCATGAAGGTCACGACGAGGTAGACGAGGCCCTTCGAGAGGATGTCCACCAGGCCTCGGCTGCCGGCCATCACCACGGCGAAGAGGCCGGTCGTGATCTCGTGGACCGCGCCGTTCATGGTGTCTCGGACGGTGCGGCGGATGTCCTCGGGCGCGAGCCCTCGCTGCTCGACCGCGCGGTGTCGCGGCGCGATTCGGTAAACCCCCTCGCTCACCTGACGCACCTCGAGCATGCTCTCGACGACCTCGACGCCTATGCGGTTCCCCTGCATCGTGGCGACGATCTGGCTGTCCTGCATGCCCTCCTCACGCAGCTCCTCGTCGGCGCCGGCGAGCCCGAGGGTGCGGGCCAGGGCCGTCGAGGGAGCCAGCGCGCTCCGGTAGGAGACGTCCTCGAGCAGCGGCGGCCGCTGCCCGTTGCCGGTCTCCACCCTCCACGTGTCCGGGCCGAGGCCGTACCTCGTGAGGCTCTGGACGAGCTCGGTGCGCGCTCCGTCTCCCACCTCCATGTCGGAGCCCAAGAAGCCCTCGAGCCAGGCGCCCGCCACGTCGAAGGCTCTGGCCAGCTCCTCCGGTGCTCCCTGGAAACGTTTGGCGAAGCGCCGCGACTCGTCCTGGAGCTTGGGCACGAGGTAGTGGAAGAAGCCGAAGCACCCGCTGAAGAAGGCCACGTAGACGATCAACACCGACACCAGCCGCGGCAGCCCGCGCCGGGCGAGGGCCCCCACCGGCGGCGCGAGCACGTAGGCCATGATCGCCCCGATGATGAAGGGCAGCAGGACCTGGCGGAAGCCCACGAGGATCGCGACGACGAGCACACCGATGCCGGCGTAGACGCTCCACGCGATCCTCGTCTTCCAGAGCCCCTTGGGCTGTGGCTGGAGTGGTTGGTGGCGCCTCGGCATCGTTCAGGGAGCTCCCACCGCTTCGGGCAGGGTGTCTAGCACGTCCCGGCCTCGAAAGACCGGATCGAAGGGCTGGGCACGCTCGTGCTCCTCGTAGGTGATCTTCCCGCGGCTCAACATCTTCTTGGCGTAGAAGGCAAGTCGTTTCCGCCAGGCCGAGCTGACGCGACCCCGCCGGAACTGCTCGACGTAACGCCGCGGGGCAGGGATCAGGCTGACGAGGAAGAGGCAGTCGACGAGGTCGAGCTCGTCGGCGAGCTTGCCGAAGTAGGTCCGCGCCGCCGCTCCGAGCCCGAAGAGCTCCGGCCCCCACTCGATGATGTTGAAGTAGATCTCCAGGATCCTCTCCTTGGAGATCTCCTGCTCGAGGGCGTGGGTGACGATGGCCTCCTGGATCTTCCGGGAGATGGTCTTCTCGTGGGACAAGAAGAGGTTCTTGACCGTCTGCTGCGTCACCGTCGAGGCGCCGCGCACGAAGGCACCCTTCTCGAGGTCCTGGATGAGCGAGCTCCTGATGGCGAAGCTGGCAAAGCCCTCGTGGTCGAAGAAGGTCGCGTCCTCGGTGGTGGTGATGGCCTTGACGAGGTGCTGCGGTATCCGCTCCCAGGGCACGAAGTCCGGGTTGCTCGGGCCTATCACCATTCGCACCGGCCCGGTGGGGGTCTGGATCCGGTGCACGAAGGGGCCCATGAGAGTCTTCAAGCGCACCTTCGGCCCGAGGCTCGCGATGGCGAAGCCCTTGCCCTGCGGGCGGAACTCCAGGCGGAGATCGGAGAGCTTCTTGGTCTTGAACTCGAGCTCGAGCTCGGCCGCCACCTTGCCGTCGAAGCGGGCCTTTCGGATCGTGGACACGAGCGCGTCCGGGATGGCCTCGAAGATCTCCTGCGCCGGCGAGGGCGCCAGGCTCGCCTCGACGAGGATGTGAGGGTCCTCCGGGACTCCCTCCACCTGCGCCGACCACGTCACCTTCCCCGCCCCCAGCCTGAGCAGGCCCTCGTTCAGCGTGAGGCGGCCCTCGCCGGCGTCGAGGTCCCCGACCACCGAGATGTGCATGTCTTCGAAGGTCACCGGTCTCGCCGCGACGGCGTCGGCGAGCAGGGAGACGTCCTCGACCCCGAGGCTGCCCTCGACCCTCGCCTTGCGAGAGCTCCCGTCGAGGGCAAAGAGCAGGTGCACGTCGGTCAACGCTCCTTCCGGCCCGGCCGAGATCCAGCTCGGCAGGAAACGAGCGTAGGGAGGCAGACCTACCCGGCGGAGCGTTGCCTCTCCTTGAAGGGCCGGCGTCTCCGCGTCGGCCCTCAGGGTGATGACGTTGGCGTCGCGCCCCGCCGACGGCACCCGGAAGGAGACCTTGCCGTGCAGCACCTTCTCCTCCTTTCGGATCTCTATGTCGACGTGGCGCAGGACCACCTTGTCCGCCACGTCCTCCTCTTTGCCTTCGCTCGGCCGGTCCACCAGCCGGGCGCGCCGGACGCGGACGAGGTCCAGGGGCATGGCCTCGACCAGCCGCGCGGGCACCCCGAGGGCGCCGTCGTAGCGTGCGACGAGGTCCTTGAAGAGCTTGACCGTCACCTTGTGGGCCGCGCTCTCACGCCGGCGTCGCTTCTTCTCCTCCTTCTTCGGGGCGGCCTGCCCCGCGACGGCGGTCGGGAAGGCCTTCAGCATCGAGGGGAGCATGCCCTCGAGGCGACGCCGGATGCGCCCCGACAGGTCGCCGTCCCCGGCGGCCCTGAGCTCCACGTCGTCGAGGGTGAGGGCCGACAGCTTGGCCGGGACCTCGACCGGTCGGAGGCGACCTCGGACCAGGTCGTTGGCCAGCTCCACCACCGAGCGCCCGGGGCGCGCCTCGAGCTCGACCCTGCCGATCCGCGCCGACATCCTCGGATCGTCCACCTCCAACGCCACCAGCCGGATGCGCCCGCCGGCGAGACGCTGAACTCCGCCTACCCTGATGTCCACGTTGCCTATCTTCAATGGCGCGGGAGGCGCGAGACGGAGCTCCGCCTGCCATCCGTCTCCCACCTCGAAGAGGAGCTCCACGTTCCCGGCGCGCTCGCCCGCGGAGTAGCCGCACGCCAGGCGCCCCTTCGGCTGCGGCGCGGCGAGGGTGAGGGCCGCGTCCTCCAGCTGCCCCGAGCAGTCGCGGAGCTTGAGCCCCGGGGCCCGCAGGGACACCCCGTCGAGCTGCACCCGCGGCAGGGGACGCAGATCAACCCACCCTGCCGAGGAGCCCGACCTGGCGGCGGGCGCGCCTCCCTCTGCCTTCGACCCTCCGGCAGCGTTGGAGCGCCTCACCTCGTTGACCAGCTCCAGGGCGCGGTCGACGTTCGGCACATTCGCCGACACCCCCTCGACCCTGATCTCGGCCAGGCCCACCTTCCTGTCGATCAAAGACACGTGCCCGGCCAGCGCCAGCACCCTCCCGATCTCCACGGTAGGCCCGGCCTCGTCCTCGGCCACCAACCTCAGCCCGAGGATCTCGGCCGACCCCGAGAGATCGACCCTCACCGCGTCGGCAGCCGCCACGAAGCCCAGGGCCGCCGCCTTCGCGCGGATGGCTCCGCGGATGCGATCTTCGATCTCGCGCGGCAAGCGCAGCGCGACGATGGCACACGCCGCCGCGATCCACACGAGGATCACGACGGCCACCAACCAGCGGCGCATCAACCGACTCGGGCTTCAACGGACATGACATTCACCTACCACAGGCGCACGCACGCGCGTAATGCGGCGGCCGGGTGCATCCGCATCATGTTCCTTCGCCCCAAGGCCCGCGCCACCGGCAACGACTCACCGCGGAGAACGCGGAGAGCGCAGAGGCAAAGAGGAGCTCCGCGCCCCCTGCGTGCTCTGAGGTGAGTTTCGGGCCTCCGATCCGTGCCGGTCAGCGACACGAAAACCAGATCGCGGATGCGCCCGGCGGCGGCAGGGGTGGCGGGTGAAAACCGTGCGTTGAGGCGGTAGCCCCTTGAATGCCGGCG
>CAZQPP010000667.1:0-4254 GCA_964594295.1 uncultured Myxococcales bacterium
GACGAGGGCGGCTCGG
Organism: uncultured Myxococcales bacterium; assembly: GCA_964594295.1. Taxonomy (GTDB): domain Bacteria; phylum Myxococcota_A; class UBA9042; order UBA3505; family UBA3505; genus CAZQPP01. The sequence continues at coordinate 17 of CAZQPP010000667.1, forward strand.
AGGGCAGCGCCAAGGACGCCGGCTCGGAGCCGGCCCAGGTCACGGAGCAACAGGCCGCCGAGAGCCTGGCCCGGTCGCGCTGCGAGCTGTACTTCGACTGCAAGTGTGCGGACCTTGAGCACGCGGACGAAGCTGCCTGCATAGAGGCCGAAACGGCCAAAGCGAAGGAGGACCTCGACGCGGCCAAGGCGGCGGGGCTGACATTCGACGGCAGCCGCGTTGCGGACGTGCTCGCGAACCGCGCCGACATCGGCTGCAAGACCTCCGACGAGGTGGCGGACGCCGACCTGCCTTGCAGGCCCAGCTCGATTTATCACGGCACGGTGGCCCTGGGAGGCACATGTGCGGGGGCCGGCGGCTACAGCGACTGCGCTCCGGACCTCGAGTGCATAGACGGCGAATGCGTGCTGGCATGCGATGCCATAGCGGCCGAGGGTGAGGCCTGCGCGGACGCGGAGGGCGGCATGATCGCCAAGTGTGCTCACGGCCTGCACTGTGCTTCGAGCTCGTCGCGCAAATGCGCGAAGAAGCCGGCCGTCGGAGAGCCGTGCCCGGAGCAGATCTGCGCCAGCGACGCGTACTGCGACCTTCAGTCAGACAAGTGCGAGGCGCGCAAGGCGGTCGGCGAGCTGTGCGACCTGGACGAGGACTGTCAGCAGGGCAACTACTGCAAGAAGGAGGGCGACGGTGACAGCAAGTGCGCCGCCCAGCTCGCCGACGGCGAGGCCTGCGTCGAGGACGACCACTCTGCGTGCAGGAGCGGCTACTGCTCCGAAGAGAAGTGCAGCCCGGCGACAGCCTTCATGTGCCCTTGACCCGGAAGGTGGTGCTCGCCTGGGGCGGACGCAACCCGGACGTGGGCCAGGGCGCTCCGCGAAGCTCCCCGCAGGCCGCTAGAACGTATACCCGATGCTGAAGTCCAGGGCGGGGAGCACCCCTTTGAGCCCTACCTCCACTGCCTTGTCCTCGTCCTCGGCGATGGCGGTGTAGTACAGCGCTCCACCGCCGAGGCGAATGCTGAAGCCGCCCTCCCAGGTCCACTGCCACCCCAGCAGCCCACCGACGGCGAGGAGCTTGGCGTCGGCGGACGTGCCTCCTTCCTCCGCCGTGGCGGCTGCGAAGTCGACCCTGGGCATGATCCAGAAGCGGTGGAAGGCCTTCTCGAGCGGGAACCACTGGGCCCCCAAGCCGCCGCCGAATGCGGTGGTGTTGCCCGACTTGTGGAAGCTGCCGTTGATGTTCAAGGTCAGCTGCTCTGCCACGGCGAAGTCGACCTCGGCCCCGTAGACGCCGAACGCGATTCCGAGCGGGTTCACGAAGATCCCCGCTGTCTTGGAGGCATACTCCGAGCCGCCGGAGAACGCTCTGGTCGGAGCGAGCGAGAGCAGCCCCGCCGCAACGACACACACCGTGACCTGTAGAATTCGTTTGTGCATGGCTCCCACTCCATGTGCGCCTGTGTGCGGCGATGCTATTGCGTGCCGGCGCCCTGTGCAAACAAGGCGGCTCGGGGGTCTTGGGTTTGCCGTGGGGCCGGCCGCGAGCTTCCGACTCGCCCGACTAACATCCTGCCGCGGAGCGCTCGCCGCGCATGAGCAGCCAGTACAGCCCGCCGCTCAGGAAGAGCCCCACGAACCATGCGTAGGTGTAGACGGTCTGGAAGAAGGCCGGGGCGGAGTCCCAGGCGCCGACCTGGTGCAGGAAGCCCGGGATGTTGGGCGCCACGCCCACGGCGAGGGCCACGACGGCCTTCGGGTTCCAGCCGCCGCGGAAGGAGTAGGCGCCCTCTTTGCGGAAGAGCTCCTCGACGTCCAGGTCGGTGCGGCGGATGAAGAAGTAGTCGACGATGAGGATGCCGGCGATGGGGCCGAGCAGGGCGGAGTAGCCTATGAGCCAGGTGAAGATGTAAGCGCCGGCGGTCTCCAAGAGCTTCCAGGGGAACATGGCGATGCCGAGCCCGGCGGTGATGTAGCCCCCCATCTTGAAGCTGATCTTCTTGGGGTGGATGTTGCTGAAGCCGTTGGCCGGCGCCACCACGTTGGCGGCGAGGTTCGTGGTGAGGGTGGCCACCGCCAGGGTGAAGAGCGCCACGGCCACGGTCCACCCGCCCATGCGGCCGAGCAGCTTCACCGGGTCCCAGATCGCCTCTCCGTAGATCACGACCGTGGCGGAGGTGACGGCCACGCCGATGAAGGAGAAGAGCGCCATGGTCGGGGGCAGGCCCACCGCCTGACCGACGATCTGAGCGCGCTGGGTGGCGCAGTAGCGCGTGAAGTCCGGGATGTTCAGGGAGAGGGTGGCCCAGAAGCCCACCATGGCGGTCAGGCTCGGGAAGAAGACCATCCAGAACTGCCCCTCCCTCGCCCCGCCCGGCTCGAACTGCGAGGGGGTCGAGAGCATGCTCCCGAAGCCGCCGGCCTCGTTGTAGGCCCAGGCCAGGAGCGCGAGGCCCATCAGGATGAGGAAGGGCGCCGCGTAGGTCTCCAGCCAGCGGATCGACTCGGTGCCCTTGGCGATGAACCAGACGTGCAGCGCCCAGAAGGCGAGGAAGCACCCGAATTGGTAGACGTTGATGCCGAGGACCGGCAGCGGGTCGCCGACGAGGCCCTGGTCCGTGACGATCTGCAGCAGCTCGTAGATGGCCGAGCCGCCGACCCAGGTCTGGATGCCGAACCAGCCGCAGGCCACCAGGCCGCGCAGGATCGCGGGCACGTTCGCCCCCACCGTGCCGAAGGAGGCGCGCAGCAGCACGGGGAAGGGGATGCCGTGCTTGGTGCCGGCGTGGCCGACGAGGGCCATGGGCACCAGCACGATCACGTTGCCGAGCAGGACGGTGCCGACGGCCTGCCACCAGCTCATGCCCTGCTGGATCAGGCCCGCGGCCAGCATGTAGGTGGGCACGCAGACCACCATGCCGACCCACAAGGCCGCGATGGACCCCGAGCCCCAGGTGCGGCCCGCGACCGGCACGGGCGCAAGGTCCTCGTTGTAGAGCTGCGGATCCGAGCCCTCTATCGGGTCCGGTCGAGTCGCTCCCTGCATCGCTCTTCCTCCCATTACCTGCACTGCTGCCGTCGGGTGACCGTCTCCCTCCCGCAGGAGAAGCCGAGGGTGCAGTTGTACAGCCACTCGGCGGTCTGGCCACAGTCGGGGATGGTGTTCTCCCAGCCCTCGTCGGTGATGCACAAGAAGCCGCAGTCCCCGCGGGAGCCCCACCGGCGCTGCTCGCGGCCGCTGCAGTTGTAGTCGTAGTCGCCGCACCTGTTGGGCGTCGAGAAGTACACGGCCTGGAAGGGGCGCGCGTTGACGTCTTCGTCGCAGCAGTCGTCGCCCCGGGTCACGTTGCCCTTCTCGACTTCGCAGAAGCAGAGCTCCTCCCCCGCTCCGAAGTAGTCCCCGTCCTCGTCAACCCACTGCTTGACGCAGCCGACCGCGTTCGCCTCGTCGACCTCTCCGTCGCAGTCGTTGTCGGCTCCGTCGCACGAGGCGTAGCGGCTGCGGCGCTCGGGTTGGCAGACCGGCTCGTCAAGGACATCAGGGTCCGTGGGCTGAAGATCGCTGTCGGCGGCATCGCTCCCATTGTCGGCGAGCACGTCGAAGCCGCCTCCGATGTCCGAGAGGCCGCCTTCGTCTACCTCGGCCGCGCCCGCTCCGTCCCCGCCCATGTCGCGCTGAGGAAGCTCGGGTCCGGCTCCACCGATGTCGAGCGCTGTGTCCGGCCCCACTCCGCCGGGCTTGCCCAGGTCGTAGCCTGTGAAGCCCGGGCCCGCGCCTCCGCCCGTCGAGCAGCCAACGAGGATGACCAGCAGACCCGGCCAGGCAAAGGAGCTTCGAGCTATCATGCAGCCTCCGGCGAAGAGAGGGCGTCTCGCTCGGGAAACACCCCGCGGTAGTGACGTTTCGGCGACGAAACGCCTGCCTCGCCGCATCGGAGATTAGCAGAAGCTGCCGCGCCTCGGCGCCCCGGAATGAGCCATGTCGGCTCCGTGCCGTTCCGGGACTTCTGCGACGGCTCCTGCCGCGCCTGGCGCGGCGGGCGGCGAGAGTCGAGACACGCTGATGCGTCCCACCGCTGCGCCTGCGGTCTCTATGTTGCTGTGATCACACACCAAATCTGGGTCTGCACGGGGCATGGAGCCCCGCGCCGAGGCACAACCTCCTACCAGCCCTTCGCCTCCTCCTGGCTGACTGCGGCAAAGATGGGTGAGGCGGCGGTTGGCGTGTGCGCTGAGTGCATG
>CAZQPP010000668.1:0-4237 GCA_964594295.1 uncultured Myxococcales bacterium
GGTTTCAGGCTAACCGCTAACAGCTAACAGCCAACAGCTAGATCAAAGACTAGGGGCGACGCGGAGGCAAGTACCACCACGACGCTCTCCATTTTCTATTCAGCTATGTGCTGTGTGGCTGGCTGAATTGCTTGTAAAATAAGCATTGCCGCTGGCATGATGGCTGGGCCGCTCGCCGTAACAACTATTCAAACATCTATTCACAGCCCGCCGCCCATGGCCTCTCCTAGCGCCCTACACTCGCTCCTCGAAGCCGCCCCGGTCTCGTCTGCGGAGCTGCAGAGGGCCCTGGGTGTCAGCCAGCCGACGGTCTCCAGGCTCTTGAGGCGGGCCGGCGAGGCGGTTGTGCGTATCGGGGCCGGGCGGGCGACGCGCTACGTTGCGTCCCGCCCGATCTTCGGAGCGTCCGCGCGGGTGCCCATCTTTCGGTTTGCACCGGATGCGAGCGTGGAGGAGGTGGCCGGTCTGACCGGAGTCGCCGGGGGGCGCTACTTCGTCGACACCTCCGAGCGCCACCCGTGGCTGCAAGGTGCGGGCGGAGTGGGGCTCTACGAGGGCCTCCCCTACTTTCTCGACGATCTGCGGCCTTCCGGCTTCCTGGGCAGAGCGATCGCTCGCGAGGTGTCGAGGCTGTGGGGCGTCCCCGAAGACGCCGAGAGGTGGAGCGACGACCAACTGGGGCGTTACCTGCTCGAGCGCGGGCAGGATCTGCCCGGCGATCTCGTCGTGGGCGTCGCAGCGGCCGAGCTGGCTCGGATGGCCGAGCACGAGCCAGTGGAGGAGCGCTCGACGGAGTACCCCGCCCTCGCCGAGCGAGCGCTGAGGGGTGGGGTGCCGGGCTCGTCCGCCCGTGGAGAGCAGCCCAAGCTGACGGCCTACACCAGGGACGAGGGGCACGTCATCGTCAAGTTCTCGCCCGCTTCGGACAGCCCCGAGGCGACGCGTTGGCGGGACCTGCTTCGCTCCGAAGCCCTGGCCCTCGAGGCGATGGCAGAGCTTGGAGTCGAGGCTGCCGCCGCGAGGGTCTTCGATTTCGAGCGCAGGGTGTTCCTGGAGTCACGGCGCTTCGACCGGGTCGGCGCGCGAGGGAGGCGCCCCGCGCTGTCCCTCTCTGCCGTCGACGCTGAGCTTAGCGGCGTTGGCCAAAGCTGGAGCCAGGTGTCGAGGCGGCTCCTCGGCCTGGGCCTCGTCAGGGCGGACACACATGAGCGCATCGTCAGGGCGCAGACCTTCGGGGCCTGGATAGGAAACACCGACATGCACCTGGCCAACCTGAGCCTGGCGCCCGCCGGAGAGGGCTTCGAGCTCCTGCCCGTCTACGACATGCTCCCCATGTTCCTGGCTCCGCTGCGCGGTGAGCTGCGCTGGCCCGAGCTGCGCAGGCCGATTCGGACGCGGGAGAACGAAGGCTGCTACGACGCGGCCGGCCTGGCGGCGGCGGGCTTCTGGCGCCGGGTGTCGGAGGAACCCCGAGTTAGTGAGGGCCTGCGGCGTCACGCCGCCGGGTATGCCCGTATTGGCAGCGCGTAGGCCCGCCTGAGCCGCGTCAGGGGGGCTGCGCTTCCGGTGGCCGGCAGTCCCTCGGGCAGTTGCAGCGGTCTTCCCCTACGCCGCAGCGGCCGTCTCCGCAGGCGGTGCAGATCTGGAGCTGACCGCCTCGGTCGACGAAGCAGCCCTCCCGCCCTTGCCTGGTGACCGGGATCGCCCTCAGCTTGCAGCAGCACCTCGGCTCTCGTTCCTCCGGCTCGCCCGGTATCCGGGCCTCCGCGGGGCCCCTCACGAAGGTCCGCCCCTCCGGGAGGCAGGGCCACTTCGGGTCCGTGACGTAGCGGTGCGCCACGCCCGCACGCTGTCGCTCGCAATCGTTCAGGTAGAGCTCGCCGTCGCAGCCGCAGACGATCTGCTCGGTCTCCGGGCACTCGGTCGGCCGCTGCACGCACTGCCCGGAGGCGTAGGGGGAGCAGTAGTAGGCGTCGCAGAATTCGTCGGGCCCGCAGTCGTCTTTGTGGCTGGTGACGCAGCCGCGCACGGGCGCGCATCTCCACTCACAGCGCCTCTTGCTGCAGGTCCAGCCCCCGGCGCAGCCTTGCTCCGGCTCCATCTCGGCGCAGTCGTGAGGGTGGAGGCACTCGAAACGCTCGAGGCCGTCTCTCCCCGCGACCCAGTCGCCGCCGGCAAAGGGCGCGAGCAGGTCCTTGGGCTTGATGCGCGGGTTCAGCATCAAGACGACCGCGACCGCCGTGATCAGCAGCCCCGCCAGCACGATGAGCGTCCTGGTGACGCGCCAGATCACGGGAACCCGCTTCGCTCGTTTCGCCATGACGGGAGCTTAGCAGGGCGTTTCGCTCGCGAAACGCGAGCCCGGCTAGCAGCCTCTGCGGTGCCGACTACGGCGGCGCCGGCTCGCCGGTCTTTCGGGCCACGAAGGCACGGGTGCGCAGGTACTCCACCTCGGAGCCCTCCTCGTCGAAGAGGAAGGTCACGAGCAGCGGCTTGCCCTCCATCTCCGAGAGGAAGACGTGCGGCAGCAGCGGCTCCAGCGATCGCTGGTAGGGCACTCCGCCCGTGTCCGCCAGCGGGACCTCGACGACCAGATCGTCTCCGTCGAGGGAGACGATCACGTCGCCCGCGAACCACGGGTCGTTGTAGGTGCCGGCGTAGGTGGAGAAGGTGCCGGGGTCGACCGAGAGATCTGGCACCTGCTCCACCGGCGGGCCGATGTCGGTCAGCTCCGGGAGCACCTCCATGAAGCTCTTCGAGAAGTCGGCGCCTTCGCCGTTGGCCAGGGAGACGAAGGCGACGTCGAGGGCAGGGATCGCGCCCAACCAGGCCGAGAAGCCGTTGATCTGGCCCCCGTGCGAGACCACCCTGTGTGGGTAGAAGGCGCCCTCGCGCGCGAAGCCCTCCTGGACCTGGAGCCCGTAGCCGTACCACGCCAGGTCCAGCATCTGCTCCGTGTCCACCTGGGGGGCCGTGACCTCGGCGCGCAGCGCGGCGCCGAGGACCGCGTCGTCGCCGTGCAGCAGGAAGCCCGCGAAACGGGCCAGGTCGAGCACCGAGGACATGACCCAGCCGGCCGGGCGTGCCCAGCCCACGTCGTTGTCGCCCGGTCCTACGACCGCGGGCCGGCCCGCCTCGTCGACACCCATCCCGCTGGCGTAGTTCCCGTCGGCCAGGACCTCCTCGGGGAGCAGGTAGGTGCGGTCCATGCCCAGCGGCTCGAAGAGCCTCTGTCTCATGTAGGCGCGGTAGGAGTCGCCGCTCGCCTTCTCGATCAACAGGCCGGCGGCGATGAAGTTGGGGTTGGAGTAGTTGAACATGCGTCCCGGCGGGGCCATCAGGTAGGCCTGAGCGGCGTAGGGGCCGAGGAGCCATGTCTCCAGGGCCTCGTCCGTCTTCTCCTCGTCGGGCACGAAGACCGCGCCGGCGTCGACCATGCCCGAGCTGTGGGTGAGCAGGTGACGCACCGTGATCGCCGCCGCGGAGCCCGGATCCCTCGCGAACGAGAAGGTCGGCAAGTAGTCCGTGATCGGAGCCGCGAGGTCGATCTCCCCGGCCTCCACACGCTGCAGGAGCCCGATCGCGGTCATGACCTTGGTGACCGAGCCGATGCGGAACAGAGTCTCGGCGTCGATCGCCTCTTCTCCCCCCCGTGACTTGACGCCGAAGCCTCTCGCGAAGGTCACCTCGCCTCCTTGCACCAACGCCACCGCGCAGCCCGGCACGCCCAGGGAGATCATCTCGGCCCCGACGAGGGCCGCGAGCTTCTCGTGGGGGCTCACGCTCCCCTCGCCCGTCTCGGCGCTCACCCCCTCTCCGTCTCCCGCCGGGGGCGTCTGGTCTGAGGCGTCACCGGGGGCCGCGTCCCCCGCGTCGGGCGCCGTCGAGGTCGCGTCGGAGACGTCGCCGGCCACGGTGTCGCCGAGGGCTGCCTTGTCCGGCGCCTCGTCACCACAGGCCGCGAGCCCCGCGGACGCACAGAACAGGAGGAGGAGGGTCTCGACGACTCGTCGCTTCATTGGTCCGTCCCTGCAGGCACCGGGTGCCCGCGGCGAGCACATGCTCTCGCGGGGGCACAGCTTCTGGTGAGCCGACCCAAGCCGTCAAGCTTTCGCTGCCCGCGCCGGGATCTTGGCGAGCTTCGCCGGTGTCGATTGCGCAGGGCGCCGCGCCGCCCTAGTCTCGTTGGCATCCTGAAACTGGCGTTCCAGGATGCAGCGGTTGGCCATTAGCGATT
>CAZQPP010000669.1:0-4222 GCA_964594295.1 uncultured Myxococcales bacterium
CGGCACGGTGCCGTCGGCCGTGACCGTCACCGGCGCGGCCGGAGCCGAGAGCCGGCCGAGGGGTGGCTCCCAGACCACCGTGTAGGCCCACACGCCGTCGTCGGGGGGAGTGTCCACGCGGCTCGGCAGGAAGGCCTCGGCAGCGTGTTTCGGGGGCAGGTCCTCGGGGTCGAGGGTGTCGGGGGCCCGGTAGATCAGGTAGCGGCGTGCCTCGGGCACGTGCTCCCACTCGAGCCTGACGCGGCGGCCTGACATGGCCGTGGCCGTGAGGCCGGTCACGGGCTCGGGCGGCGGGGCCTCCTCGGGGCTCGCCTCCGCCACCGGGCTGTCCGCGCTCTCGAGGCCGTCACGGTCGAAGGCCCGCGCCACGTAGGCGTAGGTGAGGCCGTTCTGCACCGTGTCGTCCACGCCCGAGGGCACCCTCAGGCCGCCGAGCACGCGCTGCCAGGAGCCGTCGGGCATGGTGCGGCGGTATACGCGGTAGGCGTCGAGGTCGCAGGAGGTGACGCCCGACCAGCTGAGGACCACGTAGCCGTCGTGGGCCTCGGCCGCGAGCTCCGCCGGCGCCTCGGGCGGGCCGTCGAGGGCGGTGAGCGCCATGACCTCGAGGGAGGGCGCGCTCTCGTTGCCGACGACGTCCGAGGCCACGACGGCGAAGCGGTAGCTCGTGCACGGCTCGAGCCCCTCGACGCGGTGGGAGGTGAGCTCGGGCCCGAGGGGCGCGGGGGCGCCGAAGGGCTCCTCGCCGGGCGCGTAGGAGAGCAGGTAGCCGCCGAGGTCCGCGGCCGCCGGGGCGCTCCACGAGAGCTCTACGTTGCTGCCCTCGACACCGCTGACGCTCAGATCTACGGCCTCGGGCGGCGTGAGGTCGGCCTCGAAGACCACCTCGTTCGCGAGCAGCTCCTCGCCGTCGAGGGTCGCGGTGATGCGAGACGCTCCCTCGGCGGTCGGCGCTCTCAGCGTCTGGATCCACGTGCCGGGGGGCCCCTCGACGGGGGCGTCGAGCAGCGCGCCGAGCTCGCTCGTGAAGGCCACGGCTGCCGCCGGGATCGGGTTCTGGAAGGCGTCTCGCAGGTCGAGGCGCAGCTCGACCTCGCTCACACCGTCGGCCACGGCGAGCGCCGGCAGGGCCGCGAGCACGCTCGTGGTCGCGTCTGCGGGGCCGACCGTGACGTCCACGGCGACGGTGCCGGAGAGCCCGGCCTCGGGATCGTTGTCGGTGGCCACGAAGGTGGTCCGCCCGGCCGTGCGCACTACCACCTCGAAGGTGCGCGAGCCGCCGTGCTCGGCGCCGAAGACCAGCGGCTCGGGCACGTCGGCCTTGGGGTCGCTGGCGCTGAGCTCGACCGTGCCCGTGTAGCCCGGCTTCACCTGGCCGAGGTCGTCGACGGCCGTGACCGTGACGCTCACCGTGCCACCGGCGGCGAGGCTCTGGGGCTCGGCCTCCATGAGGAAGCCCGAGAGGCCGCCCGGCGGGACCGGGCGCAGCAGGTTGCCGTAGTCGTCGAGGCTCCACCCGCCGAAGGTCTCCACGACCACCGGCTGGGCGCTCACGAGGTGCACCAGGGTGTTTGTCGGGAAGTCGAAGAAGCCGTCGGTGTGAAGCACGAGGTCCGTCGCGACGCCGGTGTCCACGTTGGTCCAGGTCAGCTTCGTGCCGTTGCGCGAGGCGAAGACCGTGGCGCCCTCGGCCTGGGTGTGGAAGCGCAGCTCGGTGCCCTCGACGCCTTGGTGGAAGGCGAGGTCGTCGCCGAGGTCGGCGATGTTGCCGCCGCCCTGGAAGTCGCCGCCCCAAACCGCGACGAGGCCCGTGCTGACGAGCCTCCAGGAGTTGAGGCCCATGCCCGAACGGTGCAGCACCTCTCCGCCGGCGAGATCCGCGTCCACCGCCGGAGTCGCCGCTCCAAGGGCTGTGACGGTCACGTGGGTGTGCTCGTAGGCGAAGACGGTGAAGCCTCCGCCGCCCCAGCTCGCCGTCGTGAAGAGGAACTCATGGCCCACGTCCTCGCCGGTGCGGGCGGGAGCGGTGTCGTAGCCGTTGCCGGCGTTGCTCACGACCGCCACCGTGCCGGTGCTGGTCAGCCGATAAGGCGTGCCGGCCGCGACGCTCGGGGCCCAGGCAGCGGGCGCCTCGGCGAATGTCGTGCTGGCTACGAGGTTGCCCTGGCTGTCCTCGATCCTCACCTCTCCGGGCTCGTAGGCAAGCACGTTGAGCCTGTTGTTGCTCGACTGCACGGGGACGAAGAAGACGAACTCTTTGCCCGTGCGCCGGCTGAAGCTCGTGCTCGGGTAGTAGAAGGTGCCTCCGTAGTTGCAGCAGTCGTGGCCGAGATAGGCGAAGATGGGTGCGCCCGAGGCCACCTTGAAGTGGCGGTTGCCGACGGCGACGTCCTGGCGCGCCCAGCGGTCGAGGGTGCCGTCGAAGAGGAGCTGGCCGCTGTCGGTGTCCGTCACCTGGACGGCGGTGCCGTCGCTCAAGCCCATCATCTGGATGCGGTCGGGGCCGCCGAAGGCGCGGCCGTAGTAGACCGTCGGCTGGTCGCCGAGGCGCACGCAGACGCCGCCCTCGTCCGTCTCACCGTTGCAGTCGTTGTCACGCTCGTCGCAGACCTCGGGGATGCCGGGGCCCGAGGTGGGGTCGAGGCGGCCGCAGTCCACGCCGTCGGGGGCGCCGTCGTTGTCGTCGTCGTCGTCGCAGGCGTCGCCCGCGCCGTCCCCGTCCGAGTCGAGCTGCGGGCCGGCGAGGCGGGGGCAGTCGTCCACGTCGTCTGCGAAGCCGTCGCCGTCGTCGTCCTCGTCGCAGGCGTCGCCCTGACCGTCCACGTCGAGGTCGGCCTGGTCGGCGTTGGCGGTCTCCACGCAGTTGTCGTCGCGGTCGGGCACGCCGTCGCCGTCGCCGTCGGGCACCACCTCGAAGACGCCCTCGAGCAGCCCCTCGCCGGCGCTGGTGCTCACCTCGAGGTCGCGCGTCCCGATCTCCGCGTCCGCGGCCAACGTGATCGCCACCCTCAAGGAGGTGTTGGTCAGGGCCTCGACCTCGTCGACGGTCACGCCGGCGCCGAAGTCCACCGCCGAGTCGATCTCGAAGCGCGTGCCGGAGACGACGAGCTCCTTGGAGCGTCCGGGGATGGCCCAGGCGGGCTCGACGCCGGTCACGGTCGGTGCCGTGGCCCCGCCGAAGGACGGGCACATTTTGATCTGCGCGTCCATTCCGAAGGTGGCGACCACCGAGAAGTCCGCGTCGACGAAGCGCCAGGAGTGCATGCCCGTGACGCCGGTGGCGCTCATGGTCGTGCAGCCGGCGGTGCCGACCGGCCCGAAGACCCCGCCGTCGGTGCAGCAGGGGCTCCACGCCCAGGAGTTGGTGTTCGTGCCGTCGGCGTTGAAGGGGTCGCACTCGCCGTTGTCGTCGCAGAGCAGCCAGTCCATGCCGGGCTGGCCGTCGATGTGCAGCGTGACCGAGCCGCCGCCGGAGTCGTTGGTCTTGTCGTGGATGACGACGATCCAGACCTGACCGTCGGGGTTGCGGTGGTAGCGCATGGTCATGAAGCTGCTCATGGCCGGCTCGTTGGCGTTGACCGCCCAGGTGCTCTGCACCGTCACGTCCGAGCGCTGGATCGAGACCGTGACCGGGTCGCCGCCGTCGCCGCTGACGTGGAAGATCTCGCCGACGTCGTCGAGGCTCAGGGCCACGGCGACGGCGTCCGCGAGGGTGGAGATCTCACCCGACCTCTCGACCTGCAGGGTGCGGCTGCCCAGGGGCGCGCTCGCCGCCACCGTCACCGTGGCGGTGATGTTGGAGGCGTCCTGGATGGTTACGGAGTCGACCGTGACGCCGGTGCCGAGGTCGAGGGTGAAGGCGCCGGTGAAGTCGCTGCCCTCGATGCTCAGGTCCACCGTGCTGCCGGCCGCGAGCACCGACGGCTCCACGCGCGTGGCCTGGGGCGCGGCGGCGTCGGCGACCTGGGGAAGGAGCAGGGCGGCGGCGAGCAGGAGGGGGGGCGAGGCGCGGCGGGCGAGGCGAGCCGGGCGCGGGCGGCGGCGGCCTCGGGTGAGGAGGGCCGCGAGGGCTGCGAGGAGCAGGAGCCAGGGCAGGCCGGAGCCGGGGCCGGCGTTGCAGCCGCCACCGCCGCTGCTGGGCTTGTCGGGGTTGTCGGCGCTGTCGGCGGCGGAGCCGGCGTCGTCGGCGGGGGTGGTGTCGGGTTGGCCGGGTCCGGGGTCG
>CAZQPP010000670.1:0-4222 GCA_964594295.1 uncultured Myxococcales bacterium
CGGCCGGTCCTCCAAAGGGGCCGGCCGCGAGTCGTTTTGGGGACGGTCCTGTTTCGATTAACGATTAGCGCGGGGAAGCGCGAATCGAGAATCGAAACGGGACTGTCCCCTTGCGATTTTCGGGATGCGTGCACGTGCACGTGTACGAGTACGTGGAAGTGCGTCCGCGCGAGAACGCTGATAGAAACGGCAAAGCCACGCTACAGATCGGGAGGTGGCCTCCATGGCCTTCAAAACCGACTTCGAGTTCACCCTTCCCCGCGGCTACGTCGACGCCGACGGCAAGTCACACACGAAGGGGGTGATGCGCCTGGCCACGGCCAAGGACGAGATCCTGCCGCTCCAGGACTACCGGGTCCAGAACAACCGCGCCTACCTGGTGATCATCCTGCTCTCCAGGGTCATCACCAAGCTGGGCGATCTGCCCTCCATCAACCCCTCGATTGTGGAGAACCTCTTCTCCTCTGACCTGGCTTATCTCCAGGAGTTCTACCGGAAGATCAACGAGGACGGCACCGCCAAGGTCCCCGTGAGCTGCCCCGAGTGCAAGCACGGTTTCGAGGTCGACATGGGGAGTGACCTGGGGGAATCGTGAGCTATCCCTTGGAACGGCTCTACCAGGAGGTCGCCTACATCGCCTACCACTTCCACTGGTCGATGGACGACGTCTTGGACATGGAGCACAAGGAGCGTCAGGTCTGGATCAAGGAGATCTCCGAGATCAACAAGGAGATCAACAGGTCCAGAGGCGGCTGACGCCCTTCTTGGGGACCCCGCAGGGGGATAGCTTAAAGAGATTGGGGTCTTCGCATCCCGAGACCGGCGTCTCGGGATGCTGCTACCCAGCAATTGGCTGTTAGCCATTGGCCATTAGCCCCGTCGCCTGGTCTCTGGCTGCTTGGCAAACAGCTGATAGCTAGCCGCCAAGAGCTTGCGGCTTCTAGCTTGCACACTTCTTGCTAAGTAAGGACACCCCTGGGTCGCACCGACCCGCTGGAGCACCGAATTGGTCAACCTGAACTTCAGCCCACCCGGGATCTACGAGGAGCGCGGCGAGCGCCCCCATACCCCGGTCACGCTGCGCGAGCGGGGCGTCGTGGGCTTCGTGGGGTTGGCCCAGCGCGGGCCGATGAACACCCCCGTGCGCGTCACTGAGTACGAGCGTTTCCGGCAGATTTACGGGGCCTTGGACACCCCGACCTACCTCGAGAGCGCGCTGAAGTCCTTCTTCGAGAACGGCGGGCAGGAGTGCTACGTGCTCCGCGTGGCCCACATGGACCCTCGCCGTCCCGGCGAGGTCGCCTCCGCCGCCTCGGCGCGCCTGCCCGACCGGGAGGGGCGCAACACCGTGCTCGTCGAGGCTCTGAACGAGGGTGACTGGGGCAACGGGATCTCCGTCGAGGCATTCGCACCCCAGCAGGTGCCCCAGACCTTCCTGACCCTCGACCTCCACGAGGGGCAGACCTCGTGCACGGTGAAGTCCACCCACGGCATCGAGCGCGGGACCGTGCTCCGTGCCTTCGACGACGATGGCAAAGAGGAGATCTTCACGGTCCACGCGGTCTCCGGCCACACGGTCTACTTCCCCGAGGACCAGGCCGCGACCATGGATCACCCGTCCAGCGCGCCGACCTACGTCGAGCCGGTCTTCTTCGGGATGCGGGTGAGCTACCTCGGCACCGACGAGGTCTTCGACCGGGTGGACCTCGGAGAGCACAGCGGCCACTACGTCGAGACCGTCATCAACGGCCGCTCGAACTTGATCCGCGTGCGCAACCTGCGCTCCGCCACCGACGCCCCGGGCGACCTGCCCGAGCCCGAGCGCAAAGAGGTCCTGGAGGGCGGCCGGGACGGCATGTTCGCCATCTGCCCGGACGACTTCATCGGCATGAACCAGGGCCCGGGCAGCCGCTACGGCCTCGCAGCCTTCGAGATCATCGAGGACGTCGACCTCCTCTGCGTGCCCGACCTCATGTGGGCCCACGAGAACAGCAGCGGCTTCAACTCGCTCATGGACGTCGAGGTGGTCCAGCAGGCGTTGCTCAGCCAGTGCGAGAACCTGCGGGATCGTTTCAGCATCCTGGACATCCCCGCGGAGAACTCCCCGGCGGGCGCCTTGCGCTGGCGTCAGCTCTTCGACTCCCCCCACGGGGCTTTCTACTTCCCCTGGGTGAGCGTGGAGCAGAGCTCCGGCGTGTCCCGGACGGTCCCCGCCAGCGGCATCGTGGCCGGAGTCTACGCCCGCTGCGATACCACCGTCGGCCTGCATCGAGCACCCGCCAACGAGATCCTGCACGGCGTGCTCGACGTGTCGGTGCCCCTGAACGACGTGGATCTCGGCACCCTCAACCAGCGCGGCATTAACTGCCTGCGCCCCTTCACGGCCAGAGGCGTGCGGGTCTGGGGTGCCCGCACAACCTCCAGCGACACGCTCCAGCGCTACGTCACGGTCCGCCGGATCACGAGCGCCATCATCCGCGCCATGAACCAGGACCTCCAGTGGGTGGTCTTCGAGCCGAACACCCCCGCGCTGTGGAAGCGTGTCCTGCGCAACGTGTCCTTCTTCCTCTACGATCTGTGGAAGCGCGGCTACTTCACCGGCGAGAACCCGGAAGAAGCCTTCTTCGTCAAGTGCGACGAGGAGAACAACCCCAACGAGCTACGGGACCAGGGAATCCTGGTCGTCGACGTCGGCGTCGCCCCCGTCCGCCCGGCCGAGTACGTGGTCTTCCGCGTCACTCAGGAGGTCGAGGCCGGCGCTGAGCAAGAGGCCTGACCTTGCACTTGCCCCTTGAGGAGAGCTGGAAATGACTATCAACTTCGGAGCAGGACCAGGAATGACCCGCTCGATGTTCGGCGGCGACCACGCCACCAGCGCGGGCAAGAGCATCTCCGGGGCGGTCGGCAAGCAGCTCGGCGGGGTCGCCGGCGACATCGCCGGACGAGCCGCTTCGGGCGTGCTCGGCATGATCAACTCGGCCGTCTTCGGGCGTCAGGACCCCGAGCTCTGCAACCAGTACGCCCTCGAGATCGACGGCATCATGTCGGTGGGCTTCAAGGAGTGCAAGGGCATCGAGTGGGAGGCCGACGTCGTCTCCTTCCGCGAGGGCGGCAACAACTACCACGAGCAGCACCTCATCGGCCCCGCCAAGTTCAAGCCACTAGAGATCAAGCGTGGTTTCGTGGCTAATAACGGGGAGTTCTACGAGTGGCTCAAGACCTGTGTCGATCCCTTCAGCAAGAAGAAGATCGAGAGGGTCACCATCTCCCTCGTCATCTACAACGAGGCGATGTACGAGGTCGGCCGCTTCAACTTCTACAACGCCTTCATCTCCAAGTACTCGGGCCCCTCTCTCGACGCGAGCAGCAACGACATCTCCTTCGAGACGATGACCCTCGTCTACGACTTCTTCGACTTCACTCCCGGCGGCGCCCTCGCCAACAAGATCCAGGGCCTCCTCGGCCAGGCAGTCGGAGCCGTCAAGGGCCTCTTCTGAGCCGCCCCGCCTAGCCCACCGCACGGACGCAACCCATGCCCGAAGCGCCAGCAGACCCCAAAGTCATCGAGCTCATAGAGCTCTGGGACCGCATGGCCACGAGCCCGGCGGACAGGATGCTTGTGAGCGTGATGGAGAGCGCCTTTGGCCTCGTCGACAGGCTCCTGCAGCGGACGGCCCCGCCGACGCTCCTCTCCGACCGAATAGCCTGGACCGGATCTCCCTTCGCAGACATGATCGGCGCGCGCTACGAAGGCGAAGACGCGCTAATCCTGAGCCCCTTCGTTCCCGTGGGCGCCATCGAGGGCGTGCAGAGCCCTCTCACGGTTTCCCTTCCTTCGACAGAGCCCACGCCGGGCTACCACCTCTTCGACTACGAGGGCTTCTCTTTCCCCGACATGGAGCTCTTCGAAGAAGAGATCTCCGAGGAGGCCGTCGAGCAGGCCGTGACGGTGGCGCGGAGGCGCCGCAGCTTGTTCGAGGCCGACCATGCCCACGGCGCACGAGCCGCCGCGGGGAAGGGGCGGCCCACCGAGGAGAAGGTCGAGCGCGCCGTGACGGCGCCGACAGAGCCTGCGAGCAGCACCAGGGCGGCCGCCGCCGCGCCGGCACGCCGCCCGCGCACCCGCGGCTACCCTGCTCGCATGGGAGCCGCCGCGCGAACCCTGCGTCCCGCCGCGCTGAAGGCAGCGGGCCGTGCCGCGACCCGCTCGGTGATCCAGGCC
>CAZQPP010000671.1:0-4190 GCA_964594295.1 uncultured Myxococcales bacterium
CCGCCCCGGCGACCCATCTGTCGTCCGTGCAGGCTTCTCCGTCTCCTCATGGCATCGGGTCGTTGAGTCAGACGCGCGAGCCCGGGTCGCAGTCGTCGGTGGTGCAGGGGTCGCCGTCGTCGCAGTCGAGCTCGTTGTGGAGGCACTCACCTGCCACACAGGACTCCTTTGTGCACTGGTCGGTGTCCTCGCAAGGGATGAGGGGGTGGGTGCAGTTGCCCGTGGCGGCGTCGCAGCCGTCTACCGTGCAGTCGTCATCGTCGTCGCAGAACCTGGGGTCGTGCACGCAGCCCTTGGAGGGATCGCAGCGGTCGGTGGTGCACAGGTTCTCGTCGTCACAGTCGAGCACCTCGCTGGCGCAGCCGCCCGTATCGACGTCGCAGGCGTCGGTCGTGCAGGGGTTGCCGTCATCGCACTCGGCCGGGTGGCTCACGCACTCTCCGGTGCTCGCGTCGCAGATGTCGGTGGTGCACGGATCGCCGTCGTCGCAGCCGACCTCGGTGAAGGTGCAGCTCCCCGTCGAGGGCTCGCAGGCGTCGATCGTGCAGAGGTAGCCGTCGTCGCAGGGGATCTCGATGTGGGCGCAGGACTCGCTGTCTGGGACGCAGAGGTCTGTCGTGCAGGCGTCACCGTCATCGCAGTCGACGCCGTCGTCGCAGCGCTCGCAAGGCTCGATCGGGACGTGCTCACACCCGAAGGCGGGGGCGCAAGCGTCCGTGGTGCAGGGATCGCCGTCGTCGCAGAGGATGCCGGTGTGGAGGCACCTGGCCGGCGCGGCGTCGGGGTCACACGTGTCCACGGTGCAGGCGTCACCGTCATCGCAGCGCTCTCCGGTCTCGCACTCGTCACAGCCAGGGGCGCCCAGGTCGGGCCGGTGCTCGCACCCCGTGCGCGGGCGGCAGGTGTCCCGCGTGCAGGGGTCCTCGTCCACGCAGTCGAGAAGGGTGCGCTTGCACCTGCCGTCTTCGGGATCGCAGGTGTCCACGGTGCAGGCGTCGCCGTCGTCGCAGCCCGCCTGCTTGAACACACACTGACCTGTCTCCGGTGAGCAGGAGTCGCGCGTGCAGGGGTCGTCGTCCGAGCACGCGAGGACCTCGTGGCGGCATCCCGCGTCCGGCGCTCCGCAGGTGTCGGCGGTGCACGGGTCGCCGTCATCGCAGTCACTGTCCTCCCTGCAGTCGAGGCAGATGTCCGTGTAGACGCACTGCCCGGTCGCCGGCGCGCAGGAGTCCTCGGTGCAGGCGTCTTCGTCGTCACACTTCACCGGCTCCGAGGCGCACAGCCCTGTCGCGGGGTCGCAGCGGTCCTCCGTGCACAGGTCGCCATCGTCACAGTCTACCGCCGCCCCGGCCGCGCAGACCCCGGCCTCGCAGGCGTCCATCTCGGTGCACTCGTCACCGTCGTCGCAGCGCGTGCCGTCCTCCGCGGGCACCGAGCGGCACGTGCCCTGCTCCGCGTCGCAGACGCCCCTCGCGCAGCCTTCGTCGAGGTGTCCGCAGTCGACCGGAGGACCCGCGCGGCAGGCGCCGGTCTCGTCGCAGGTCTCCTCGCCGTTGCAGAGATCGCCGTCACCGCAGTCGGCGCCGGGGAGCGGGCCCCAGCGGTCGCGCGCGCGCTCCGCGAGGCACCCGAAGCAGGCATTGGCCGAGCTCCTGGCGCCGTCAGGCACGCAGTGGCCGTCAACGAGGCAACCATCGGTAACCTCGTGGGCGCACGCGTCGGACTCCGCGTCGCAGCGGTCGCTCGTGCAGGGGATGCCGTCATCACAGCCGCGGGGCCGGGGCTCGCAGACCCCCGAGGCGCATACCCCCCCGTCTACGCAAGGTCCACTGATCTCGCAGGGCTCACCGTCCTCCACTTCCTCCTCGACGCAGCTGCCGGTTTCGGGGACGCAGCGAGCGACCCGGCACGACCCGGGACCGGGCTGCTCGCAGTGCACGACCGTCTCCGGGCGCAAGCGGCAGGCCCACTCGGAAGGATCCTCCGAGCCGGTGTCGCAGAACATGGTCCCGTTGCACAGATCCTGGTCGTCGGGGCAATCCGCGTCCTTCACGCAGCCAGCCACCATGGTGCCGACGCAAAGGCCTTCGTCGCAGCGATCGTCTACGGTCTCGACGAGCCCGTCGTCGCACGCAATGCCGGGCGCCGGCTCGTTGGAGCAGCCTTCGGCGCCGTTGCAGCGGTCCAAGGTGCACTGGTCGCCGTCGTCGCAGATGGGGCCTCCGTCGGCCTCGTCGAACTGGCCGTCGCAGTCGTCGTCTCGACCGTTGCAGCGCTCCTCTCCAGCGGGGACGCAGCAGTCCGCCATGCAGGTGTCCTTGTCCTCCCGCAGGGGCGGGCAGGGGCTGCAGAAGCTGTCCCCGCAGAAGCCGCAGTCCCCCGGGCACTGCCAGAAGGTCTCACCGTGCTCCGGCTCGCACACACAGTTCCCACAGGAGGCCGAGCAGTCCTCAGGACAAGCCGCCGGCGACTCTCCCGGCTCGCACACGTGGTTGCCGCAGAAGAAGCGCTTGCAGTCCTCCGGGCAGGTCGAAGGGTTCTCCCCGCGATCACAAGATGCGTTCCCGCACGTGGCGCCACAGTCCTCCGGACAGGTCCGCGGGTCCTCGCCGCAGCCGTAGCCGAT
The DNA here is from genome assembly GCA_964594295.1 of uncultured Myxococcales bacterium. Lineage (GTDB taxonomy): Bacteria > Myxococcota_A > UBA9042 > UBA3505 > UBA3505 > CAZQPP01. The sequence continues at coordinate 2,627 of CAZQPP010000671.1, forward strand.
GCAGGTGCCGTCACCACAGCCGGCCGTGCCACTCGGGCTCCGGCAGCAGTCCTCCGGGCAGGACACCGGGCTCTCCCCGCAGGGCGAGCACCTCCCGTCGCCGCAAACCTTGCAGTCGCAAGGGCAGGTGTCGCTCGTCTCGCCGCCTTGAGGCTCGCACTGGCCGTCGCCGCAGTTGCAGAACTCCGGCAGATCCTCGTCGATCTCCTGGTCGCAGTCGTCGTCCTTGCCGTTGCAGAGCTCCTCGATGTCCTCTCTCCACTCGGGCCCGCACTCGACCCCGCTCCCGTCGGCGGTGCAGATGCGCTCTCCGTGGGCGCAGAGGTCCTTGTCCGGGCCGTCGCAGGCGTCGCCGAGCCCCACGAAGCCCTCGTCGACCGGCCCGTCGCAGTCGTCGTCTCGCCCGTTGCACACCTCGACCGCCTCGGGCGAGAGGCGGCAAGGCGTCCACCCCTCGGCGCCCCGGCACACGTGCACCCCGAGACAAACCCCGTTCTCGTTCTCGAAGGGGCAGTACTCCTCCTGCCCCTCGGTGAGCGGCGCGCAGCACCCGCTTCCCCCCGAGGGCACGCACACCCACTCCACCCCGCCGGAGGGGACCGCCCCCCGCTCCCTGCAGTCGAAGCCGTCGGCGCAGTAGCCGCCCTCACCAGAGCAGCGGCGCAGACAGCTTCCTCCCGGACCGTCCTGGCTCGCCTGCTCGTAGAGATCGAAGCAGCCCGTCGCGGCGGCGCAGCCCGCCGGACCGTCGCAGCTCGCGCACAGGCGGTCCGTCTTGGGGACGCAGGCGAAGGCGCCCTCCTGTCCCACCTGCTGGATGCCCGCGCAGCGCCAGCCGCAAGGGCAAACGTCCAGGCAGTAGGTCGTGCAGACGCCCCCCACGCAGAGCCCGCCGAGGCAGTCGTCGTTCCCGAGGCAGGGGCGCCCGAAGTCTGGATCGGCGTCGAGGTCCGGCGGCTCGCACGAGGGCCCGGCGTCGATCGCTCCCGGGTCCACGACAGGCGGCTCCCCGGGGTCGGCCAGACCGCCCCGTAGGTCGGAGGCTATAAGCTGGGCGTCCTCCTCGCTCTCGCTCGAGCCCCCGCTGTCCCCGCAGCTCGCAGCGATCCCTGTGATTGCCAGAGCCACGACTGCGGCTTTCGTGAGGCGCATCGGGCATCCCCGCAGAGTCCCAGGCGACCAAGTTACGGAATAGTCCGCGCGGCGGTCAACAGTGTTGTCCCCCCGCAACGCTGTACGTGCGGCCTTGCGAGGACCCGAAGCGGCAGAAGCGCTCTCGAGCCAAGTGGCTCGACGGTCTGCGGCGTGCCCCCGGGCGTGGAACGCGGTGCACCGGGGCGGGCGAGTCCTGCATGCCGACAAAAGCACGCGATGTGGTGACGCCGCGAATCCTCAGAGGATGGGCATCACACCCTCGGCGCCGTGTCGCCCGAGCCACGGGGTCTGGCGACCGTCGGTCAGCTCGCGGACGCGGATGCGCAGGGCCTGGTAGAGCTCACCCAGGTCGACGCTCCCGTCGAGGTCCGAGTCTGTCTTCGTGCGCTCCGACCCGAGCGCACGAATC
>CAZQPP010000672.1:0-4188 GCA_964594295.1 uncultured Myxococcales bacterium
AGAGCCCGTGCGGCGTCGATCGGCCGCCGCTGCCGCGCTCCATAGAGCTCCCGCGCGTCGACTGGAAAGACCTCGGGCCCGAAGGCGCCGATCTCCTGACGCCCCACGACCTGGCCGTGCGCATCAGGCCGGACTTCGTGGAGCGCGTCTTCGACGAGATCCTGCGCTCGGGCCTCGGGTGCGCGAGCCTGAGACCGACCGTCTTCGCGACCCTCCTCGACCAGCCCATGGAGCTGGACCAGTCCACGCTGCAGCTCCTCCTGCCGGAGCGGCGCTTCCTCGGGGACCCCCTCCTCCCCCTCCGCCTTCGCCTGAACGTGCCCGCCGCGGGCGGCTCCACGCTGCGGGTCTTGCCCAACCCGGCGCCCCCCGGGGAGCTGGACATCAAGATCGAGCTCGAAGGCCTCGAGGTCATAGTCGGACCGGACGGGAGGGGCGGTCCGACCTGGCTGCGCCTGTCGCCACGCGTCGAGGTGAGGGTCGCTGTGCGCCTCAAGCCCGGAGGTGACCTGGAGATCCGCCTCTCCGAGCTCGCGATAAGCGGTCTCGAGCAGGGCCTGGCCCCGGCCACCCGCAACACCTCGGCCGAGGGGCTGCTCGGGGTGGTCTCGGAGCTCGCCTCCGCCTTCGGCAACCTGGATCCCATAGAGATCGAGGCCGGCGCCATGTTGGGGCGCTTGCTCCCGGGGCTCGTCCTGGCCGGCATGCACCAGCTCGACGACGGGCGAGTGGAGATCTACCTGAACATCAACGACGGCGGAGGGATTCAGATCCCCGAAGAGGGAGGACAGCCGGCGTCGAGCTTTGGGTCCACAGGCGGCCCGCCCTGGGCTCTCCCGCCTGCGCCGCTTGGCGTCCTCGCCCTGGCGCTCCTCCTCGGCGCCCTGTGCGCGGGGCGAGAACGGTGGCGCCGGGAGGCCTGGCTGGTGTCCGGCACCCTCGCCTCGGGCGCGCTCGCCTTCATGCTCGCCGGTTCGCCTGGCTGCGGCAGCGGAGAAGACGCCGTCTCTTGCCGCACCAACGCCGACTGCGGCCGCGGCTACCGCTGCGGTGAGGAAGGGACCTGCGTGCTCGGAGTGAAGTGCAGCGTGGAGGCGGACTGCTGCGCGGGGGCGATCTGCTCGGGAGACATCTGCGTGCCGGCGCCGAGCTGCGATCAGACCGGCTGCCCGACGCCGGGCACCGCCTGCAAGGACGGCGTCTGTCTCGCCAAGCCGTGCGGGGAGGGGCTCCCCTCCTGCCCGCCGGGCAGCGCCTGCGACTCCGGCTGGTGCTCCCCCTCGGACTCTCCCCTCGCCTGCAGCAGCGGCGAGGTCCTGGACAGGGCCGCGCTGCGCTGCATGAACACACCGCCCGGCTGCCGGGAGCAGAGCTGCCCGCCGGGGCAGCGCCTCGAAGTGGAAGATGGGCCGCTCCACGGAGCGCAGTGTCCCGACGGCTCGGCGCGCTGCGTCTGTAGCTCTCGGCCCCCGCCACCACCGCCTGCTCCGGACGGCTCCCTCGCCCACGCCCCGGCCCGCGGGGTGCTCTGGTACGACGCACGATACGGGGACCTGCTCCTCGCCCTCGGGGACGGGGGCACAACGCCGCGGACTCCGACCGAGTCGGCGGCGATCGCCGTCGCCGGCGTTCCCGACTCCGGCGAGGCAGTCTTCGCGGCCGACGGATGGCGCGGCGGGGTCGGAGCCCCGGGACCCGACATGGGCCGGGCTCCCTCGGCGGTGGTCAACGCCTTCGGTGACATCTACGTGGCGGGTCTCGCTGGATCGGAGCGACATATCCGCGTCTTGCAGCTGCCTGCGGCGGGCGGGTCGCCGGTCGAGATCGAGCTGCCGCCGCACAAGCAGGTCAGCGCGGGCCCGGCGGCCTACGTCGCCGCGGACGAACGACCCTGCGTGGCCCTCGTGGAGGCGCCCGCCGGCCGCTCAGCGCGCCTGGTGCGTTTCTGTGCCGCGGCGCAGCACGGCGACGCTCCCTGGTTCGAGGAGAGCACGGTCGACCTGCGGAGCGTGGGCGGCGCTGACGTGTCCTGCCCCGGCACACCGTGCCCCGACGGCGAGAGGTGCGTCTTCCTTGGCGACGGGACCGTGGCCTGCGTGCAGTCGGGCGTGCAGTGCGACCCGGTCTGCCCCGCGGGCGAGGCGTGCCTCGCGGACGCGAGCTGTCTCGCCCGCGTCGCGCCCCAGGACTCCGTCCGGCCGGCCCGGGGCCCCTTGGATACGACCTCTGGGGCGGGTCCGCTGGTCGCGGTGACGGCGCGCACGAGCCCCGGCGAGGCTGTGGCGGTGCGTTTTGGCTATGGCCTCCCCGGCAAGGTGAGCTCGTTGACCCGCACACCCGCCGGCGGCGGGAGAGGTCTGCTCGACGCCGCTGTGATGCGGGCAAGGGCGGAGGCCAGGGGGCTGCTCGCGTTGGATCGTCCGGACGGGCTCGTGCCCTGGCGCTGGCACGACAACGCCGACGAGCCCGAGCTCCTCGAGGCCCTCGGCGCCCCGGGTGATCCATCCGTCTCTCGAGTGCGCGTCGTCTCCGCCGTGTCGCAGGAGCAGGGGAGCCTTGGCTGGCTCGTCTCGACCGAGCCGGACGACGGCCTCTGGTGGATCCCCGAGACGGACGCGGGGCCGGGCAAGCCTCAGCCTTTGGAGCGAGGCCCGATCCTGGGCTTCGGGAGCGCGATCGGCTCCAGGGCCGTCGGCTGGCTGCTCCCGGAGGGCTTCTCGGAGCCGGTGCTCACCTGGTGGGATATTCCATAGCGCCATGCCCGCCCCTTTGACGCCCAAGGGCATGTGGGGCATCATCACCAGGCGTGAGTGTCCCATCGCCGAAGGTTCACGGTGGCGACTAAGCAGAGCAGTCGAGGCAGATCTCGGAGGACGGGACGGAAGCGGTCGAAGCCCGAAGAGGAGCGCCCGCAGGCCGAGGAGCGCGAGGCCGGATCGGACGAGGCGCCGGCGAGCGACGAGGAGTCGAGAGGCGCCGGCGACGCGGACGAGAGCGCAGCAGCGAAGCAGGCCGAGGAGAAGCCGAAGCGCACGACCCGGCGCAGCCGCTCCAGCCGGAAGAGGCGCAGCTCCCGCGCCAAGAAGAGCAAGAAACAAGAGGCGGCGGCCGAGCAGAAGACCGAGGAAGCGGAGGAGCCCGAGAAGGCGGAGGAGCCCGGGAAGCCAGATGAGCTCGAGATGCCGGACGAGCCCGAGGCGGAAGACGAAGAGGAGGAGGAGGCCGACCAGACCCAGAAGGTCGCGGCGATCCTGGACGAGGAGGCCTTCGAGGCGCCGCCCGAGCCTCCGGAAGAAGACAAGGTGCCGGTCGAGGTCGACGGCGAGGCCGAGATGGAGCAGCCGATCAAGGAGGAGGCGGAGCCGAGCACGGAGATCCCGCTCGACGGCGGCTACGACGCCCCCACGCTGATCCCGGACGAAGAAGAAGAGGAGATAGAGGTCGGCTTCGAGGAGAAGACCGACGAGGTCCAGGTCGCCGAGGAGCCCGCGCCCACCGAGGTAGCCGCCGCCCTCGAGGAGGAGCTCGAGCGCACGCGGGACCGCTTGCGGGCCCTCGCAAGGGACTTCGAGCGATACCGCGTGCGAACGCGTGAGCAGGCAGAGAAGGCACGCGCCTCCCTCACCTCCGATGTCGTCTCACGCCTCCTGCCGGTCCTCGACAACCTCGAGCGCGCGAACATCCCGCCTCAGACCGAGTCGGACTCGGACGTCGCCTCTTTGCGTCTCGGCATCGACATGGTCATGAAGCAGTTCCAGCAGGCCCTGCGAGCCATCGGCGTCGAGGAGGTCAAGGCAGGCAACGGCACGCCCTTCGACCCCAAGGTCCACAACGCCTTCGAGGTCGTGCACAGGCCCGATTTGCCCGACGAGAGCATCTTGCACGTACACATCAAGGGCTACCAGCTCGGCGAGCAGCTCATCCGCCCGGCCATGGTGAGGGTCGCGCGCGCCATGGAGGTGCCGACGACCGACGGTGGGGGCATGCTCGAGGTCGAGGAAGCAGCGGACGAGCCGGAGTTCGACGACTACGACGACGACCCGACCAGACCGGACATCGAGGGTCTGTAGAGGGCCCGGCGAGGAGTCTGCGGCGCAATTCGCGACGACCGACCGTCCACGTCCACGTCCTCGTCCACATCCGCCATCCTCCTCCTCGTCCACAAGGGCTCCAACCTGAACAAGGCGA
>CAZQPP010000673.1:0-4133 GCA_964594295.1 uncultured Myxococcales bacterium
CACCGCCTCCGACCCCGGTGAGACCCGCGACGAGAGAGGACCCGAGAGGCGCGCGTTCACCATGGAGCAGACCCTCTCCGACGGCGCGCAGCGAACGACCCTTGCCTTCTCGGGCCTCGCGATGATGACGGGCAACCTGGAGGCCCAGTCCTTCTTCCCTCCCGGCAAGGTCGCCGACTACACGGGCTTCCAGTACCTGCGCGACAACGACCCCGACGGAATGGGGCACAACACGAGCTTCCTGAGCCGGATAGCCAGCAACGTGATCCACATCCTCGACGACGCACAGCTCGACGAGCTCAAGGCGCTCGCGGTCGCGCAGATGCCGGTCCTCGATGACTACGCGCTGGGGCGATTCCCGCTGATGAAGGCTTTCCGGCGCCAGCTCGAAGGCGATCTGCCGGCGGGTTCCGACGGCCTCGACCTCGAGGCGGTCGTGAAGGCCTCGCGCGATCTCTACGTGCTCGACGGACGCATCAGCTACGAGCGGGCGCGGCTCTACACGGACGTGCTCGCCTCCCTCGACGCCGAGCAGCTGGCCTACCTCGAAGCCATGAAGGGCAAGGGATGGCGCTCGTGGCCCGACGTGACCAAGGCGCAGGTGAAGGAGCGCATGGCGGGGCTGCCCAAGGGCGGCTCGGTGGCCGTTATGACCTACGCGGGAGACCTCTTCAGCTGGTACGCCGGCTCGGTCGAGGCCGACGTCTACTTCTGCCCCGAGCGCCACGGGACCTACTTCGGGGCCTTCTACATCAAGGATGCACCGGCCATGGGGCGTGAGGGCTACAACATAGACGAGGACCTCACCGCCACCGCCGGGTCGGCCCTGTGCGACGAGAAGAGAGGCTACGTGACCAGGGAGCAGGCCCGCGAGATGAAGGACCTCGTGGAGGTACAGCGCGAGAACCTCTACGCCGGAGACGAGTCCGTGGTGAGCCTGCGCACCGAGATAGCGACCCTCCTGCGCGAGCTGCCGGCCGACGAGGACGGGCGCGCAGCCGTGGAGGCTCGGGTGCTCGAGCTGTCGGCCCGCTACGGCGAGCTCGACGGCGCGAACAACCACGCCTACGCGATGACCTTCGCCCGAGTCCACGAGAGCTTGAGCGAAGAGCAGAGGCAGCGGCTCGGCGAGCTGCGACAGTCCATCATGTCGGGCACCTACTCCGACGGCACCTCCTACGACTTCTCGGTTTGCGACACGCCCTACCTCTACTCGGCCCCGATCACCGACGACGAGATCCTCGAGCCTTATGTCGGCGACACGGACTGGCTCTTCTTCCCCCCGAAGCCGTGAGGCGACGGTGAGCCACCGGTCCAGCCGCAGCCTGCCCTTGCCCGTCCTCGCGCTCGCCTGGCTGTGCGCGTGTGCGGGCGCCGCGAGCGGAGGTGCGGGCGACGACGCGCCGGCTTCTCCCCATGCGCCGGAGGTGAGCGACCCAGGGGCGACCCGCGACGCGGCCGACGGACCCGCCGCGAGCGATCCGGGCATTGCCTCGGACACGACCGAAGGGCCCGCGGCGAGCGGCACCCTCGACGAGGACTTCCTGGCCACACCAAGCCTCGGGCGACCGACCCTCTCTACGGTGGCCGTCAACGCGGTGCCCGCGCTCGACCTGGAGATCTACTACGAGATGGGCCCCGCAGGGGGGGCTCTGGATCGTGAGAGCCCCCGCCTCGGCTGCCCGGCTCGGGAGCCCTGCGTCGTCACTCTCGAGGGGCTCGAGCCCAACGAGCGCTACGACTACCGAGCACGCTGGCGGGCCCCAGCCGGCGCGGATTTCGCGGCAGGCCCCGCCGGCTCGTTCCACACGGCCCGCCCGCCAGGCGAGGCCTTCGTCTTCACGGTGCAGGCCGACTCCCACCTCGACGCGAGGACGGACCTCGCCATCTACCATCGCACCCTCGACAACGTCGCTTCAGACGGCGCGGACTTCCACATCGACCTCGGCGACACCTTCATGTGCGACAAGCACGCGGAGCCCTTCAGCGAGGTCGAGCAGGCCGCCCCGGACCAGGCTACGGTCTACGCGCGCTACCTCTTCGAGAGAGGCAACTTCGACAGGATCACCCACTCGCTGCCGCTCTTCTTAGTCAACGGCAACCACGAAGGCGAGTGGGGCTACCTGCTAGACGGCAGCCCGGACAACCTGGCCATCTGGGCCGCTCGAGCGCGCCTGCGCTACTTCCTCCCCCCGGTCCCGAACGGTTTCTACACCGGCGACGAGCACGAAGAGCCCAACGTAGGCCGTCGAGGGGCCTGGTACGCGTGGAGCTGGGGAGACGCGCTCTTCGTCGTGCTCGACCCCTTCTGGAGCTCGAGCGGCCGCATGCGCAAGGAGGGGCCCTGGGCGCTGACACTGGGGAGGACCCAGTACGACTGGCTGGCAAGCACCCTCGCCTCGGGCACCACCTCTTTCACCTTCGTCTTCATCCACAACCTCGTCGGGGGTCTCGACGGGCAGATGCGCGGTGGCGTGGAGGCGGCGCCCTTCTTCGAGTGGGGAGGCCGCGACCTCGACGGCACCTGGGCATTCGAGCGGGAGCGCCCGGGGTGGGAGCTTCCGATCCACGACCTGTTGGTGCGTCACGACGTGAGCACCGTGCTCCACGGCCACGACCACCTGTACGCGCGCCAGGAGCTCGACGGCGTGATCTACCAGGCGATGCCCCAGCCCAGCGTCGTGAACTTCGGGAGCGGGCCCAAGCTCGCCGAGCAATACCATTACGACAGCGGCACTATTCTCAGCAGCTCCGGCCACCTGCGCGTCAGCGTGTCGCCGGAGGCCGCGACGGTGGAGTACGTCAGGTCCTTCAGGGCTGAGGACGAGAAGGCGTCTCGACAGAACGGCCAGGTGGACGACTCCTACGAGCTGGCCCCTGCGCGGCGGAGTGGACGTTGAGCCGGGTCGCTCGGAGCGCCGTGGCCGTGCTGGGGCTGGTGACGCTGGCGTGCGCGGGAAGCGACGGGAAGGCGGAGGGCGCCGACGCTCCCGAGCCAGGCGCCGCGGAGGTCGACGCCAGCCCGGCGGAGCCCAGCGACATTCCCGAGCCAGGCGCCGTCGACGTCGACGCACGCCGGGGAGCGGACGAGGGCTCGTCCAGCTGCGAGAGCTCACCCGGTCCCTTCGAGGTAGTGCTCGGGCGCCCCACCGACAGCTCGATCACCATCTCGGTGTGGGGCGAGACCGGGCCGGAGGCCACCGCTCCGTTGGCCGCGGGCACGGAGGTCGCCGTCGACTACGGGATCGGCTGCGGCGAGCTCACGCACACGAGCGCCCCGCTGACCGACACCGGGCACGTGCCGGTCCTCGTGGAGCTTGGGGAGCTCGAGCCGGACACTCGATATGGCTACCGGCTGCGCGTGCGGCCGCCCGGCCGGTCCGACTTCGAAGCCGGCCCCACGAGCTCCTTCCACACACAGCGCGCCCGCGGACGTGCGTTCTCCTTTGGTGTGCAAGGTGACAGCCACCCCGAGCGCGCGGGCAAGATGTTCGACGCGAGCCTCTACCGGTCCAACCTCGCAAACGTCGCCGCCCGGCGGCCGGACTTCTACATCATGCTCGGCGACGACTTCAGCATCGAGCACCTCATCGCGAAGGACCAGCTCAGCCAACCCGCCGTGGACGCCGTCTACCAGCGACAGCGCGCCTTCCTGGCCGGCATGACGCACTCCACGGCCCTATTCCTCGTCAACGGAAACCACGAGCAGGCCGCCCGCTACCTGCTGACCGAGGCCTACCCGACACCCTACGCCGACGCGCCGATCTTCGCGGGGCTCGCCCGGGTCACCTGGTTCCCGCTGCCGGCCCCGAACGACTTCTACACGGGCGACGAGGAGGAGATCCCCGGCATCGGGCTGCTCCGGGACTACTACGCCTGGACCTGGGGCGACGCCCTGTTCGTCACCCTGGACCCCTACTGGCACTCGCCCGTGCCGGTCGACACCGGCGTGCCCGGCGTGGACAAGGAGAAGGACGACTGGGCCAAGACCATCGGCGACGAGCAGTACCATTGGCTGAGGAGTACCCTCGAGGCCAGCGACGCCCGCTGGAAGTTCGTCTTCGAGCACTCCCTGCTCGGGCATGGCCGGGGTGGCGCGGCCAGCGTGCACACCTTCGAGCATGGCGGCTACG
>CAZQPP010000674.1:0-4126 GCA_964594295.1 uncultured Myxococcales bacterium
ACTTCGCCGACGTCGTGGTCTTCGACCGGCGGGGCGAGGGACGCATCTCGGTGGTGTTCCCGCAGCTCTGGGACGGTGAGGGGGGCAACGACTTCGGCGCCGCGGTCACGACCGCCGGCGACGGCACGGTCTGGATCGCCGGGGCGACGCACCTGGGGGGGCCGGGATTCAACTTCGCGCTGTGGAGCTACACGCCCTCCGGTGAGCTCGTCGATGACAACGACGCAGGCGACGGCTACGGCGACCACGAGGAGGCCAAAGACCTCGCTCTGGACGCCGCCGGCAACGTCTGGGTGACCGGTTCGGGCACCCGGGCACAGGGCGACATGGACACCACGGACCTGCTCCTTTGGAAGTTCGGTCGGGACGGCGTGCTAGCGGAGGGCTTCCCGAGGGCGGAGAGAGCGGGCGGGAGGGCCGGCCTCGAGCAGGGGCTCGGGATCACCGTCGGCCCGGACGACGCGGTGTGGGTGTCGGGGACGTGTCAGGCGGCGAACGGGGACCTGGCCGCCTGCCTCTGGAGGTACGATACCCTCGGAGTGCTGGCGGACGCCTTCCCGCGCGTGCTCGACGGTCCGCTCGAGGACGACTCGGCCGAGGGGGAGGCCGTGGCCGTAGACCCGGCCGGCAACGTGTGGGTCACAGGCTACCTCTCCAACGTGGACGACGTGGAGGAGCTCGCCCTCTGGAAGCTGGACGCCGAGGGGCGGCTGTTCGACGGCTTCCCGGTCCTCCGCCACGGGGACGCGGGCGGTGACGGAGACGTCTCTGGGCGCGACCTGGCCATCGACTCGTCGGGCGACGTTTGGGTTACAGGCGAAGCCCACCGGGGCTGGAGGCCCGGCGACGACTCGGACAACGATGACCTGGTCGTCTGGCGCTTCGACACAGACGGGCAGCTCGCTCCCGGGTTCCCGCGGGTCTTCCACGGCCTCTCCGCCAACGGCACCGACTTCGGCGAGGGGATCGCCCTCGACGGCGAGGGCCACGCCTGGGTCACGGGCCTGTCATGGCGGAGCGAGCGCGTCAACGACTTCGTGCTGCTGAAGCTGTCACGAGACGGCACCCTCCACGAAGGCTTCCCGGCGCTGCGCTCGAACGACGCCGGCGGCATCGGCTCGTCCCTCGGCTCCGCCGTCACCGTGGACCGCCGCGGCCGGGTCTGGGCGACGGGCTACTCCACGAACGCCGCAGGCGACCGGGACCTGCTTCTATGGAGGTTCGATTGACGCCCCGCCGGGCCCTGGCGTAGGGTCTGGCCAGCGCCACGGGGAGGTCGGAGCATGAGCGACAGCAAGGGCCTTGGTTGTGCCTTGGTGGTAGGCGTCATCATCGTCGTCAACGTGTTGAGCTTCGTCTTCGACTGGGGGTTCATCCTGTACTAGTCGGAGCGCCCGATCGCCGGCAGGACCTCCTGCTCGGCCTCTCCGCGCTGAGTTGGGCCGTCTTGGGCCTCTACCACGCCGAGCCCGCGTCCCGGCTCAGCGTTGTTCGCCTCACCGTCGCTGCGATCAACGCTCTGGTAGGGGTCCTCTTCTTGCGCCGGACCCGGGGCCTTGGTCGGACGCCGGTGTCTCTGGTCGCGGCCGCGATCCCCGCATTCGTGGTCGGCGCCTGGGCCGTTCGGACCGCCCCGCCGCCCGAGATGTGGCCTCTGCACGCGCAGGGGCTCTTCGCTGCCGCCGGCGCCGCGGTGGGCGCCTCCCTGCTCAGCCTTGGCCGCAGCTTCGCCATCCTGCCGGCGCTCCGACAGGTGCGGACGGGCGGGCCGTACCGTCTCGTCCGCCACCCCGCCTACGCCGCCGAGGTGGCGCTCGTGGCAGCCTGTGGACTCGCTACTCCCGGGATCAACGGTGTGTGGCCCTTTCTCCTCGCTGCTCCGCTCCAGGCGCTTCGCATCTGTGCCGAGGAGCGCGTTCTAGACGCCTCCCCCGAGTATCGAGAGTACCGGCGAGCAGTCCGCTGGAGGTTGGTCCCCGGCCTCTGGTAGCGCCGCTGCGTCACGCGGGAAATCGGTGACGACGTGAGCCGGTCGTGGGCGGCCCGGCTTCGGGTGTACAATGCGCCCCCTCCTGTCATGGGGCCAGGGGCCACGCGGAGGGTGAGGGGCGCGATGGAGACCGAAGGCACCGTTCCGTTCAATCACCTGCCGGGAGCCACCCGGGCTAGGCTGTCCAGTTGCCTGCAGGGCCGGGCGGGCTCCGGTGTCCTCTGGGCACAACAGCTGCCAGTGGAATACCCGATCGGCGGCGCGGTCTTCTGGGCTATCGCCGGAGCCGCGCTGCTCGGCCTCCTCGCCTGGGCGGGGTTCGGGGACGTCTTCAGCTCCTGGTCCGTCCACGGCGGCTGGCACCTCGCTGCGTGGGTCTTCGGTGCCTGGCTCGTCGTTCGTGGTGCCCTGACAAGCTGGCGAAACACCAGGCTGGGGTCCGCTCTGCCCTACGTGGCGGGGATCTACCTGCTGCCGAGAGACCTGATCCGAACCTGGCACCACCGGCTCGCCATTCGCTCTTTGAGCGACCTCGAGGGCCTCGACCTCCGACTGACCTCCTCGGCGAGCTCCCCCGGCCCGCGACGGTACGAGGTCTGGTTCCAGTTTGCAGACGGGGAGGAGGTGCGGCTCGGTATCGTACGCACGTTCGCCGAGAAGGACGTCGACCGGCTCGTGGAGGCGTTCCAGGCGGCACGGGGGGCCCTCGCCGAGGCTCTCGAGGAGGGGGACCTCTCGCGGGTCCAGGCGCTCGACCCGCTAGCCGCGCTCCATCTCGGGGAGGCGCCCGGGCCCGAGCGCACCACCGAGACGGGCCCCCTGGTCCAGGAGCTCCCGGCCGTGCTCCGGCACGCGAGGGCGGCCGCGCTGGTGGCCGGACTGCTGCTTGGAGTGGGTGGCTGGGCCACCCGCAACCACGCCAGCGACGCGGCCATGGTGCTCGGTCTGGAGGAGGCGCTGTCTTCCATTCGCTGCCACCAGTACTTCCGGCGCGGCGGGTGGAGCTCCGAGCGAGTGCGGGCCGAGATCCTGCCGCGGGCCGAGATTGCCGAGGCGAGGGCGTCCGGGAAGATCGGGGGCGTTCGCAAGCTGTGCGAGCGGCTCGGCGAGGCACACTCGGGCGGCTGTGACGCTGCCATCGAGGCGTTGGCGATGCAGCGGTTGGCCGAGGGGAGGGAGCAGCGGTCCGTCGTTGCCCTGCGGGCGCACCAGAGGGACTTCCCAGAGCCACGCTTCAGGGCGCTGGCGGCCGATGCGATCTCGGCGCTGCACCGGGAAGCGCTCGAACACCTGCGGCGCCGCGCCCCCAAGAAGGACGAGGCGCTGGTCCGCTTCTTCGAACGCCTGCTCGGCTGGCTCGAGGAGCATGGCACCGCGGATGTCCTCGTCCTGTCCCAGGGTCCGACCGAACGCGCGCTGGACCGTGTGGACAGCTACGTCGCCAGACGGGCGGGATACCTCATGGTAGCGCCGGTGGCGCCGCACTTCGGCGGCGCGCACGCCCACCGCAGGCTGCGCGTGCTCACCGACCAGCTCCAGCGAGCGTTCTCCCGTGTTCTGAAGAGCGACGTGCTCCGACTCAGGCTGCCCGCAGGCGGCCGCTTGGAGGAGGACGAGGCCCCACCGGACCTGCCGAGCGTGGAGGTGCGGTACAAGGTCAAGGCCTCTGGGGCGCTCTACGACTCGGACAAGGGACTGCAGCACTTCGTCGGGATCAAGGTGGCCTTCAAGGTCCGGTTGCGCCTACCAAGCGACCCGGAGACCTACGCCTTCAAGGTGGCGGTCGAGCCCCCCGACAGCTTCAAGGTGTCCTACACGGCCTCCAAGTACCTCGCCCTCCAGGGAGCGCCGGAAGGACGGGTGTACGACGTGATGGCAGGCCGCGCCTTCGACCAGCTGGCGCGGAAGACGTGTGAGAGGCTGTTCGGCGCGGACAACGACGCCTGCAGCGAGGAGGGCAAGGCGCCGTAGCCGGCTCGGTCCCTCCGCAGCGGTGTCGAGCGGCGCCGGGGGACGAACATGCGGCGGCACCGCCGTCGGACGCGGTGGTGGGCCGGTTGACTCGGTCGTGACCGCCGCGTACCCGCTTGACTCCCGCGCGGTCGCTGCGGCAACCTCCGCGATCGTTTCAGGGGC
>CAZQPP010000675.1:0-4122 GCA_964594295.1 uncultured Myxococcales bacterium
CGTAGCTGTCGTTTCTGGGTGTCGACCAGCCTCAGCCTTCTCTTCGCCGTGGCGCTCGCGTGCGGCGGCGGCGGCGACGATCCGGTCTCCGGCCAGGACGCCGGCCGGGACGCGGCCTCCGGCCTGCCGGACTTCGGCGGCGCCACGCAGACCGACACGGGCCGCACGGACACCGGCCCGAGCTGCCGCTCGACCTGCGAGGACGAGGGCGCCAAGAACTGCAACGGCAACGTGGTCCAGTCCTGCGAGGACTTCGACGACGACGGCTGCCTCGAGTGGGGCGACATCCTGACCTGCGGGGCCGGCACAATCTGCATCAACGGCACCTGCGGGGCCGCCTGCCCCGAGCAGGAGTGCACCGCCATCGGCGCGCACAAGTGCAACGACACGGCCGACGCCGTGCTCGAGTGCGGCGACTACGACAACGACGGCTGCCTCGAGTGGGGGAACCCCATCAACTGCGATTCGACCCTCGTCTGCTCGCAGGGCTTCTGCGTCCAGAACTGCGTCAACGAGTGCACGGTCATCGGGGCGAAGCGCTGCGAGGGCAACAACATCGTCACGTGCGGGGACTACAACTCCGACGGCTGCTACGAGTGGGGCGCCGCGAGCGAGTGCACCGGGCTCACCTGCTCCGGCGGGCACTGCCGCATGGAGTGCGTCGACGAGTGCACCGAGGTCGACAGCCGCAACTGCCTCGGCAACGGCTACGTGATCTGCGGCGACTACAACGGCGACGAGTGCCTCGAGTGGGGCACGGTCATCAACTGCGCCCCCGGCCAGGTTTGCTCCAACGGGGCCTGCAGCGATGTCTGCGAGAACGAGTGCACCGTCACGGGCGCGAAGAAGTGCGTCGTCGACGCCGTCGCTACCTGCGGCGACTACAACGAAGACGGCTGCCTCGAGTGGGGCACCCCTGTGCCCTGTGACGAGGGCCTCGTCTGCACCCCGGGCGGCCACTGCGCCACCCAGTGCGAGAACGCCTGCACGGTCGCGGGCGTCAAGAGCTGCGACGAGGCGGGCAACGTGGTCACCTGCGGGGACTACAACTCGGACGGCTGCCTCGAGTGGGGCACGCCGGTGACCTGCGAGAACAACACGACCTGCGTCGAGGGACACTGCGCGCTGCAGTGCGAGAACGCCTGCGCGGTCCAGAACAGCAAGCGCTGCGTGCCCGGGACCGACCAGTTCCAGGTCTGCGACGACTACAACTCGGACGGCTGCCTCGAGTGGGGCACGGCCCAGGACTGCGACGCCGGCCAGACCTGCTCCAACGGGCTCTGCCAGGTGGGCTGTCAGAGCGAGTGCGCGGTGGCCAACGAGAAGAAGTGCGAGGGCAACAGCGTCGTCGAGTGCGGCGACTACAACAGCGACGGCTGCCTCGAGTGGGGCACCCCCGTGCCCTGCGGCCTGACGCAACAGTGCGAGCTTGGAGTGTGCTCGGACAAGCCGGCCCCCGCCACGGTGCTCGTAAACGAGGTGCTCTACGACAGCGAGGGAAGCCCGGACACCAACGCCTTTGTCGAGCTCTACGGGCCCGCCGGCACCGACCTCACGGGCTTCACGCTCGTGGCCCTCAACGGCAACGGGGCCGCCGAGTACGGCCTCATCGAGCTCTCGGGGCGCATCGGCGACGACGGCTACTTCGTGGTGGCGCACACTGACGCCGACGCGGCCGTCGCCGACCACGCCGACCAGTTCGACGAGGACGCCGACCTGCAAAACGGCCCCGACAGCCTGCAGATCCGCTTCGGCGCTGTCATCGTCGACGCCCTCGGCTACGGCGACTTCGAGGAAGGCGACGTCTTCAAGGGAGAGGGCAGCTCCGCTCCCGACGCAGGCCTCGGCCAGAGCGTCGGCCGCGACGCCACCTCCACCGACACGAACAACAACGCCACCGACTTCCGCGTCTTCAAGGTGCCTACCCCGGGCGCGCCCAACATCGTGATCAACACCCGCCCCGTCGCCGTGCTCCAGTGCCCCGAGGCCGGCAGCACCTCCCAGGCCCTCACCTTTGACGCCAGCGCCTCGAGCGACTCGGACGGCGCCATCGTGAAGTACACCTTCCTCTTCGGTGACGACACGCCCCCGCAGAGCACCAACGAGCCCATCATCCAGCACACCTACTCGGCCCCGGGCCCCTACCAGGTCACGGTGACCGTGGAGGACGACGGCGGCCTCGACGACACGGCGAGCTGCAACGTGAGCATCGGCGACGAGAACGTGCCCGAGGTGCTCATCATCTCGCCCACCCAGGACAAGCAGGTCACCCAGGGCGACGACGTGCGCGTCATCGTGGACGCCAACGCAACCTCGGGCCGCACCGTTCAGTCTGCTCAGCTCATCGCCGACGGCCAGCCCTACGGCGCCCCCGACGACGCGGTGCCCTACGAGTTCTTGTACACGGTGCCCCTCGACGCGCCGACGGACTCGGTCATCAGCCTGCAGGGCAAAGCCACCGACAGCGAGGGCTCGGTCGGCTTCAGCGCGCCTGTTCGCCTCAACGTGCGCAACGACGCCCCCGAGGCCAGCTTCACCGCCATCGTCACCGGCGCCCTCGAGGTCACGGTCGACGCCTCGGCCTGCACCGACACCGAGACCGAGACCGACAACCTCCTGGTGCGCTGGGACTTCGATGCCGACAACGAGTGGGACACGGAGTGGTCGACCGAGAAGGTGGCCACGCACACCTACTCCTCCGACGGCACCTTCACCATCCGCCTGCAGGTCAAAGACGAGGTAGAGCAGACCGACACGGAGACGCGCCCCATCACGCTCAGCTCGATCCAGACCGTCACCGGCGAGGTCACCACGACCACCTGGACCGGCACCATCGTCATCAACGGCGACGTGGTCGTCCCTGCCGGCAACACGCTCACCATCGCCGCCGGCACCGGCGTGCTCTTCACCCGCATCGACCAGGACGGCGACGGCCTCGGCGACTACGACCTCAAGGTCAACGGCAAGCTCGACGTCAAGGGCACCAGGGAGAAGCCCGTCGTCTTCACCGTCTACGGCAGCGCCGAGAAGAAACCCGGCGACTGGAGCGAGATCGCCTTGAACGGAGAAGGCAGCAGCATCGAGCACGCCGTCTTCGA
The DNA here is from genome assembly GCA_964594295.1 of uncultured Myxococcales bacterium. Taxonomy (GTDB): domain Bacteria; phylum Myxococcota_A; class UBA9042; order UBA3505; family UBA3505; genus CAZQPP01. The sequence continues at coordinate 3,099 of CAZQPP010000675.1, forward strand.
GTACGGCCAGAACTCCATCGTCATGTGGGACAACAGCGCCATCACAGACTCGATCGTGCGCTTCAGTGACCTGGGCATCCGCGTCCGGGGCGGCTCATCCACCCTCGAGAGGGTAGAGGTCCGCCAGAACGAGACCCACGGCATGAGGCTCGACGGCGGCGCGACCATCACCGTCAACGGCTGCACCTTCGAGGACAACGGCCAGAACGGCATCTACGTGACCTACGGCCAGCTCGACATGGTCTCGAGCACGGTCGAAGGCAACGGCCACTGCGGCCTCGAGTACAAGGGGCGCGGCTCCGGCACCGTCACCAACAACCTGATCACCGGCAACGAGTACGAGGGGCTCCGCATCAGCCCGCAGGACAGCCACAACACGAGCGCGGTGATCCAGTACAACAACATCTACGGCAACGCCGGCACCGGCGCGCGGGTGGTCGAGATCCCGGGCATCTCGGTGTCGAGCTCCTCGTCCACGACGCACCCCGGCAACCAGGTGGCCTCCGAGCCCTGGTCCACGCCCAACGGCGAGACCATCGACTGGATCTTCGTGCGCTACAACGAGTCGGACTCCTACAGCAACTACGTGACCGGCTCGGTGCGCAAGGGATCCGCCGACGGGACCCAGGTCTGGAGCGCGTCGGGCGGCTCCACCGGCTGGGCCGACATCTCGGGGCGCTCGGCGAGCACCATCGTCGCCGTCGTCAGGGACACCACCACGAGCTACTCGGGCACGGTGAGCGTCAAGAAGGTCGTCTACACGAGCCCGAGCGCCGTGCGAGAGGCCTCGATCATCACCACGAGCCCGACGGTGGACCTCCGCCACAACTACTTCGGAGTCTTCCCCGACGCCCTCTCGGTCATCGCGCTCGGCGATCACGGCTACGCCAACATCCAGGGCTACGTAGGGGTGGCCTACGATGAGACCTGGTCCAAGGGCCCATACTTCGGTGGCGAGGAGCTGCCCACCGGCCAGACCACGACCTGGATGGGCGAGATCTTCGTCTCGGGGGACGTCACGGTC
>CAZQPP010000676.1:0-4111 GCA_964594295.1 uncultured Myxococcales bacterium
GATCCTTCCCCGCGGGGAGTTGGCAGGCCCTCAGGGCGAGGGCCCTCACCGAGGACAACACAGACGTCGAGTTCGGGGCCGCGCAGACCGGCACCAGCCCCGAGGTGCCCCGGCCCAGGGGCTCGGTCTACCCGAGCGGCGGCGAGGGACAGGACGAGGGGGAAGAGGAGATCTCCTTCGCCCCGGCCAGGACCGGGCCGGGGCGTGAGAAAGGAGACGAGGACCGCACGCGCCCCGAGTGGCTGAGCGATCCCCACGGCTCCGTCAAGCCGGGAGGCCACGCCGCTCCGATGACAGGCCCAGTCTCGGTGGAGCAGCTCTCCTCGGCAGGGGTTCCCGTGGACCTGCCGATTACCTACCGCATACGGAGCCTCTTCTTCGTCGGCAGGGTGCGCGTGCTGAGCCAGTCCATGGTCTACGTCGTCACCCTCCAGCAGCAGCCGAAGCCGGGCGACCGGGTGCTCGTCCAGGTGCCCGTGGGGCGGGGACCGCGCGTGAAGACCATCACCCTGGTCTCCACGGTCTCGCACGTCGATCCGCCCGAGGGCGACGACCCGGGGGGCTTCGAGTGCAGCGTCAACTCGGTGGACGAGAAGGGCCAGATGGGCGCCTTCCGGGGCATGCTCCGCATCCTGGCCCAGAGACATCTCGAAGAGGCGGGCCTGGCGGAAGCTCAGGAGGAGAGCAGCCCGGAGTAGTCTCTCGGGCATGGGAGCGTGCAGCGTGGCGAGCAGCAGGGAGGCGCGACTTGCGCGCGACCCCTTGACTCGCCACCTCCAAACCGGCATGTAGCCGCGTCCCGCGCCCCTGATGGGAGGTGTCCCGTGTCTTCGAGGACCCACTTTTCCGCTCCGCTCCTGCCCGTGCTCTTGCTCCTCCTCCTGCCCGCCGCCTGCGACAGCAGCAGCAGCGGTGGCAGCGGAAACTACGTGCCGTGGGGGGGGGGCCAGGACGTCACCGGCGCCGGCAGCGGCACCCTGGACGTGAGCTTCGACTACGACCTGTCGGCGTTGCCGGACGGGGTCGGCGGCCAGACCGGCATCGCCAACCTCCAGAACCACCCCCAGGGCCTGGTCTGCGACGACCACTCGGGCGTCCTGCTCGAGTCCGTGGGCATCTCCGGCGCCGTCGTCGCCAGCGCACGGTTTTCGGTCTCGGACGCCCTCGACGCCTACTTCATCGCCGACCCCAAGGGCGGCCCCTACTCGGGCATCCAGCTCGTCGTCCCCAAGGAGCAGTGGGCCGATCTGAAGCTCGGTGACACGGTGCAGGTGACCGGCTCCCTGGAGGAGTTCCACTGCATGACGCAGATCAAGGCCCTGAACGTGATCGTGGTGGCGGGCCAGGCTCCGCCAGAGGCGGCGGCGCTGACGGTAGCGGACCTGGTCGACGCAGCCCGCGCCGAGCCCTACGAGTCGGTCCTCGTGAAGGTGAGCAACGTCGTCGCGACCGAGGGACCGAATGACTACGGAGAGTTCAAGCTCGAGGGCGGCCTGATGGTCGACGACCTGCTCATGAAGGGAGAGGTCGAGCTCCCGCTGAATTCGACCATCGAGAGCGTCACGGGCTTCGTGAGCTTCAGCTTCGGCCAGTACAAGCTGGCCCCGAGGAGCGCCGCGGACCTCGTCTTCAGAGGCGGGCTCCCCAAGGACGCCGGCGGCATCGGCGCCGACACCGCGGCCGGTCGCGACGGCGCCCTCAGCGACGACGGCGTGCCCCCGGCCGACGCGAGCGGCGATCCGGGGAGCGCGGCCGACATTCCCCCGACCACGACGACCATAGCGGACATCCAGCAGGGCGAGGGCAGCATCGGCTGCACGGACCAGCCGGGGGCCGTGGACACGATCCGAAACGTGATCATCGAGGAGGCCACGGTCATCTCTCCCAAGTACACCGTGAACCCGAAGGAGCAGGACCCGGCCAAGATCCTAGACGGCTACTTCGTGGCCGAGGCCGGCGGCGTCTACGAGGCCATCAACCTCATCGTGAACCGCGCCGCCGGGGCCGATTTCGCGCCCGGCGACGTGGTCCGCATCGAGGGCGACGCCGAGGAGTTCTTCTGCAACAGCCAGCTCAAGGGCCACAACGTCACGCGCATCTCCAGCGGCGCGACCCCGCCGGCCCCCATTCAGATCGAGGGAGCGCTGCTGACCTCTCCGAACACCGCGGAGCCTTATGAGGGCACGCTGGTTCGCTTGAGCAACGTCGTGGCGACCGAGGGCCCCACCGAGTACGGCGAGTACATCCTCGACGGCGGCGTCATCGTGGACAACCTCTTCTTGCGCGAGGACCTCGACCTGCCGCTGAGCACCACGATCCCCTCGATCACGGGCGTCGTGACCTACTCTTACGAGCGCTACCGCGTGCAGCCGAGGACGGTGGAGGACATCTCCCGGTAGGGAGCCTACTCCAAGACCTCCAGCCTGGCCTCGAGGCCGAGGTCGTGCATGAGCTCACCGCACAGGAAAAGCGATCCGGCCGCGAGGCAAGGCCCGCGGACGGAGCGCACCACCTCGTGAGCCGGTGCACCGGGCACCACGACCTCGCCGGCGAAACGCTCGCGTAGCGCGCTCGCGACCTCCTCGGCCGGGGTGAGGAAGCCGGCGCGGTCTTGCACTACGCGGACCCGCTTCACCCGGGGTGAGAGAGCCTCGATCATCTTGCGCACGTCCTTGCCCTTGCGCGCCGCGAAGACGAGCTCGAAGCTCGCCGCGGGGAAGCGCTCGCCGAGGCGCTCGACCAGCCACGACGCCGCGTCGGGGTTGTGGGCGCCGTCGAGGACGAGGGGCGGATCTTCGCGGAGCACCTCGAAGCGCCCCGGCCAGCGTGCGCGGGCGGCGGCACGCGCTGCCGCGGCGAGCTCCTCGAGGGACGGGGCGGCGAACGCCTCGACGGCCGCGGTCGCCACGGCCAGGTGCCCCGGCGCGCCTCCGTATGAGGGCTCGGGCAACGAGCCGAGGTCGAGCGCGCCGCGGGGCCCCCGGTAACGACAGGCATAGGCGGAATCGCGCGCGAGCGCGAAGTGCTCGCCCTCCACCCCCGCGCCCGGGTGCTTCACCCAGCGAGAGGCCTGCCGGCCGATGATCGCGGCAGCGCCCGCGCGCAGGATGCCCGCCTTCTCCTTGGCGATGGACTCCAGCGAGGAGCCCAGGAAGTTGGTGTGGTCGTGGGCGATGCGGGTCACGACCGACACACGGGGCGGAGCGCAGTTGGTGGCGTCGAGGCGGCCCCCGAGGCCGACCTCGAGGACCCAGGCCGTGGCGCCCTCTTCGCGGGCGAGCACGAAGCCCACCAGCGTGAGCCACTCGAAAGGCGTCAGCGCCCCGGCCCCGCCCTCCGCGTCCGGGCACACCTCGAGGCAGCGCCTGTGCACGTCGACGAGCTTCGCCCCGGCCACCTTGCGCCCGTCGAAGCGGAAGCGCTCCTCCACGCGCACGAGGTGGGGAGAGGTGAACAGGAAGGTCTTGTGCCCGAGCGCCCGCAGCCCCGACTCGACGCGTTTGGCCGTCTCGCCCTTGCCGTTGGTTCCCGAGACGATCACCACCCCGGGGCCGCGCTCCGGGCGCTCGAAGCGCTCGAGGGCCGCATCGAGGCGCTCGAGGCCGGGACGGATTCCCCGCCTGCGGATGTGCTCGAGGAAGGCCTCGAGCTCTTTTGAGTCTCCGGTGCTCGTCAGGCTGCCGCGTCTTCGCTCATCAGGGCCAGGTAGCGCCGAAAGTGCTTCATGGCCCGGGCCGGGTTGTGCAGGTAGAGCTGCACCTCACCGAGGCAGTACACGATGTTCGGGTGCTCGCAAATTGCCAACGCACGCTCGTAGGCCTCCTGCGCCAGCTCGAGCTCACCGCGGTGGAAGTGGCGATCGCCTTCGGCAACGTGCTCCTGCCACTCGCTGTCGAAGGTGTGGTCGTCTGCGAGCTCCATGGGTTCCTCCTGGCTGGGCCGGGGGGAGGCTCAGAGAGGGTGCTCTCCGAGGCGGTGCGTGCGTTCCTGTAACCCGAGAGTTCGGCACCTCATGCCAGAATGTTAAGGGGGCTTGGGCCTTCCAAGAAAAAAAAGGGGTGTGTCCCACTTGACCCGGTAGGGCTGTCTGTGCTCGGGCGCCAACGCCATG
>CAZQPP010000677.1:0-4109 GCA_964594295.1 uncultured Myxococcales bacterium
AGCCCGTGCCGAGCATGCAGTCGAGGCCCAGGGCGTTCACGACGCCGTCGGCGCCGCGGCGCGCGAAGGCGACCATCTTGGCGACGTTGAGGATCAGGATCTCGTTGCCGTCCTCCCCGACGTAGGGCGCGGCGAGCTCCAAGACCTCCTTGAAGCCCGGCTCTCCGGCGCGCCGTGCGACCGGGCTCAGTCGCCTCTTCACCCACCTGGAGCTGTAGTCCTTGCGCAGCATCAAGGCGCCGCTCAGCAAGGCCGTGGCGAGGTTGCCGCGGCTCAGGTCCCTGCCGATGTCGCGGCGCCAGGAGAAGTCGACGATGTCCACCATGAAAGAGGCCGGCCAGACCTCGCAGCCATGGGCCTCGAGCCAGCGGAAGAGCTCCTCGTTGGCGACGTGGTTGATGCGGGTGTAGACGTCGCCGGCCACCCCCACGAGGGGGCGCGTCCGCGAGCGGTCGACCGGGACACGCTGCAGCCGTGCGGCGGCCATGGTGAGGGCCGCGTCCAGGTCTCCGCAAGCCAGCGCGACCTCGACGTCGCGCACGTTCTGGCGGTGCACCTCGTCGGTCATGCCAGGCTCGAGCTCGTAGGGCCGCGTCGCGCACTGGGCCAGGATGAGCTGGTCTACCGCCACGAGGCCGCGCCAGAGCCTCGTGCCGCCGTCGATGCCGAGCAGGCGCTGCAGGTCGGCGGCGTTCGGGCTCAGCACGTCGAGGTCGTCGACGCCGAGCCTCTTCAGGGTCAGGCGGTGGCCGTCACCGTACTGGTGCATGAGGCAGGGCACCTCGGTGCCCGGGATCAGGAACACCTCGCCGCCGGGCCGCTCGGAGCGGGCGACGTCCAGCAGGTCTCCGGCGAGCATCGTGTAGGGGTGACACTCCTTGCCCGAGCTCTGGGCCTCGCCGAGCTGTCTGGTCCTCTCGTCCGGAGGGGGCAGCACGCGCGCTTCGTGGCCCACCGCCTGGAACGCACCGCTGAAAGCATAGGCGTGATCCGAGAAGTAGGGGATCACGAAGCTGCGCGGGCCGTCGAGATCCACGGCGCTGCAGGACGGCGCCGCGGAGATCGCGGGCACCTCGACCCCGGCCGCCGCGCCCCTGTCGGCCTGGTCCAGCTCGTCTACGAAGGCCTCGAGCCTGGTCACGAGCCCGGCCTCGGCGCGGTGCTCGTCGAACTCGAGGCCGAGCCAGTGCTCGCCTTCGAGCATCTGCTCGATGTGCTTCTGGGTGAAGGCGTCGGTGCCGCAGCCGAAGCTCGAGACCAGGACCGGGAAGAGCCGCCGGTCGCGGAGGCAGATCTCCACGGCCCTCAGCATGTCGCGGCTGTGGGCCCAGGGCAGCTTCTCGAAGCGCCCGTCGAGGCTCACCTCGCTCAGGGGCAGGAACCACATGGGCAGGGCGGTCACGCCGAGGCGGGAGAGGTGCTGGAAGAGGTTGAGGTTCAGGTAGGGGTCCAGCACGTTGTAGGGCTTCCCGACCACGACCAGCGCACGCTCGCAGCCCTCGAGGAGCTGGCGCCCGGCTTCGACGCGCTGCGCCCCGAAGGTGCGCTGAGCCTCGCGGGCGGCGCCGAGCGCCACGAGGGCGTCCACGCGTGAGACCCCGAGCTTCTCGAAGACGCTTCCCAACGAGCCCAACAGCGCGGCGTCTTCCGCGCCAAGGTCCACCTCTGGCGTGAGCAGCGAGATATCGAGCGCGGCGCCCGCCATGAAGGGCAAGGCCTGGACGTAGGGGCACGGGTAGGAGCGCCCCGGCTCGCCGGTCAGGGTGAGGAAAGAGGGCAAGAAGACCTGCTCCACGCCCTCCTCGGCGAGCTCGACGAGGTGCCCGAAGCTGAGCTTCACCGGCAGACAGGTCTCCGCAGGCAGGCTCTGCTGGCCGCCCTCGAGGGTCGACGAGGATGAGGGCTTCGACAGGACCAGGCGGTAGCCAAGCTCCGAGAAGAAGGTGGCCCAGAACGGGACCTGGTCGACCAGCACCGACGAGAGGGGCATGCCCACGGAGCCTCTCGGGCTCTGCGGCGGCACGAGGAAGGGGCGAATGAGCTCTCTGTGCAGGGTCAGGGGGTCCGGCAACGACCTCTCGGCCCCAGCGCCCTCGGCGTCCTTGGCCGAGAATCGCTCGCAGGCGTCGCCGAAGTGCACGGCCCGCCCGTCTATGCGGATGCGGTTGACCTGGCAGCGGTTCTCGCAGGCCTCGCACTCGAAGCCGCGGGCCTCCTCCACCTCGCAGGCGTCGAATCCCCTGAAACGGCTCCGCTCGGGTCGCTCGTCGCGCACCAGGTGGGCCGCGCCGATGGCCCCCGAGACCCGGTTGAAGGGGTGCACCGAGACGCTCCGCCCCAGGATCTTCTCGAAGGCTGCGACCACCGCCGCGTTTGAGGCGGTGCCTCCCTGGAAGACGATCTTGTCGCCGATGGGGCGGCCGGCGACCACGCGGTGGAGGTAGTTGCGGGCCACCGAGTAGGCGAGCCCACCGCAGAGGTCGCCCCGCTCCTTGCCGCGAAGCTGCGCGGCGACGAGCTCTGACTGCATGAAGACAGTGCACTGGCAGCCGAGGTCTGCCGGGGCGCAGCTCCGCCCGGCGAGGGGGGCGAACTCCGTGATGACGTCCACCCCGAGGTGGTCGGCCTGCTCCTCCAGGAAGGAGCCCGTCCCGGCCGCGCAGATCTTGTTCATGGTGAAGTCGCGGATGCGGCCGCCCGAGACGCTTATGTACTTCGAGTCCTGGCCGCCGATCTCGAAGATGGTGTCGGCGTCGGGGACGACCTCGGTCGTGCCGCGGAGCTGGCAGGTGATCTCGTTGCGCACCAGGTCCGCCCCGAGCAGGCTCGCGGCCAGGTGGCGGCCGCTGCCGGTGACGCCCACCCCGAGCACCACGAGGTCATGCCCCGCAAATCGCCGCTGCAGGCGCTCGAGCCCTTCAGCGAGGGCCTCGACGGGGCGCCCGCGGGTCGGGAGGTAGACACCCTCGTGGACCTCCCCGTCGCGGCCCATCACGACCAGGTTCGTGCTCACCGAGCCCACGTCGACGCCCAAGAAGACCTCGCAGGGCTGGGGTGGAGGAGGCGTCGTGTAGCCGGCCGCCGAGGCCGTCCCTATCTCCAGGGGAGCGAGATCCGAGCGCCGCCGCTCCGGCTCCTTCAGGTCCACGAAGGCCGCGATCTCGGACCAGGGGACGGGCTCTAGCTCCTCACGCCGTGCCGCTCCGAGGGCCGCTCCGAGGGCACCCTCGTTGCCCGGGCAGGGCGACACCCTGAGGCTCTCGTCGTCGAGGTGGAGCACCTCCTTGAAGGCGCGGACCAGGCCCGCGTTTGCGGCGCACCCTCCGGTAACAGCGACCGGCGCCACGACCTTGCGCCCGCTGAGCACCGTGGCGACGAAGTTGCGCGCCATGGCCAGGCACAGCCCGTATGCGATCTCCTCGGGGGGCGTGCCCTTCTGCTGCAGGTGGATCATGTCGGACTTGGCGAAGACGCTGCACCGGCCCGCAACGGTGGCGCCCCGTGCGGCCCCCGCCGCCATCTCGGCGAAGTCCTCCACCGAGAGGCCGAGGCGCCCCGCCTGTTGCTCGAAGAACGCGCCCGAGCCCGCCGCACACTGCTGATTCAACCCATAGTCCGCCAGGCCTCGCGTCGCCCGGTCGAGGAGCACCCAGCGCGCCCCGTGCCCGCCGATCTCGATGGCCGACATGGCGCCGCGGAAGAGGGCCCGGAGAGCTCTGGCCGTCGCCACGACCTCGTTCTCGGAGGAGATGCCCTCGCCCGGCACTCCGTCACGACCCGAGCCCGTGACCCCTACGCGGACGAGGGTCTCCTCTCCGAGGGACGGGCGGATCTCGGAGAGCAGCTCCGAGAGCACGTCGGCACGGCGCCCGCGGATGGGGCGGCGCCACATGCCGAGGGGCTCCCGGCTCGGGTCGAGGAGCACGACCTTCAGGCCCACCGACCCGATGTCGATGCCTAGTGAACACACCATCGCCAAGGTTCCTCCGGCGTCCAGCTTGTCGGACGCAAGGAGGCCTTCTACCGCTTCGAGAAAACGCTGTCAAACCGAGCGCTTGCCCGGTATGGAGAATGGGGTCAGGTGTCTACATTTGACACTTAGCGCCGCG
>CAZQPP010000678.1:0-4101 GCA_964594295.1 uncultured Myxococcales bacterium
CCTGTTGCCGTGTCGCAGGCCTCGAGCGTGCAGGGGTTGAGGTCGTCGCAGTCGGCGTTGTCGTCGCAGCAGTCGGGGCGCGCCTCGCCTTCGCACGTGTCCCCCTTGCAGATGTCGCCGTCCGTGCAGTGGCTCCCGTCGTCGCAGGGGTGGCCGGGGCGCGGCTCGTGCACGCAGTCCGTGCGGCCGTCGCAGTGGTCCACGGTGCACTCGTTCCCGTCGTCGCACAGCTCCGGCATCGGCGCGTGCACACACTGACCCGCCTCACCGTCGCAGGAGTCCATGGTGCAGGACACGCCGTCGTCGCAGCTGCCCTCGTCGGTCTGGCCGTCGCAGTCGGAGTCAACACCGTCGCAGACCTCCGGCCGCGGCTCGGGGGCGTCGCAGATCTCGCTCCCCCCGTGGCAGGTCGCCTCGCCCTCGCAGACACCGTGCTCGTTGGCCGCCGTGCACGGCCGCTTCGCCCCGACGTCGTCGATCTCCCCGTTGCAGTCGTTGTCGAGGCCGTCGCAGCGCTCCTCTGCCGGCTCGAGGGCGCTGCACTCGCTCAGCCCACCGGAGGTGCAGCTCCGCATGCCGGTACAGGTGCCGATCTCGTTGCTGCGCTCGCAGCGCGTGCCCATGCCCTGCGCCGCGCCGATGGCGTTGCAGGAGCACACCCCGTCGGCCGCCACGCACTGGCTCTCCATCGACCTGAGCCCGACGTTTCGCTCCTCGCAGAGGTAGCCCTCGGGGCAGTCACCGTCGGCGACGCAGCCCGCGCCGCAGAAGCTGCCGATGCCGGCATACGCGAGGCAGCGCGCCGGCCGGCTCGCGCCCACGACCTCACAGTCTTTGTGGTCGTTGCAGGGCTGGCAGAGCTTGGCGAAGCGCGGCAGGCACAAGAAGACCTGGTCCGGCCCGGTCCCCGCGCGAGTGCACTCGAAGCCGGTCGGGCAGGAGTCCACGCAGGGGTCCACGCAGATCCGGCCGCCGTCGGTCTCGTAGCAGGCTCCCGACGCGCACTGCAGGTCGTCCTCGCAGGGGCAACCCATTGGGGCCTGGTCCCCGCCGCAGGCCGAGACCGGCCCGGGCTGCCCGGGGCGCGAGTCAGCCTCGCGTCCCAGAGGTCTACCCGTGAAGGTCGGCGCGCCGCCCGAGTCGGAGACAGCGCTCTCCGCGACGTCCGCGACGAGCTCCTTGCCGCCGCCCGCGCTCTGCTCCGCGCCTTCGCAGCCAGCGCCGAGGAGAAGCAGAGAGGCAGAGATGTAGCGAAGAATTCGCATTGGCCGCACTGGGGGTACGGCTGCACATTCGGCAGCCGTGGGGCCAACCTTGAGCGTGGCCCCACGCGCACCCCACGCTGACCAGGCGGTCGCTCTGGGCCAGGCGGACCTGAAGCTCCTTGCGCTCGGTGACGTCGATGACGATGCCGTCCACGCCGAGGTAGGAGCCGTCATTGGCGAACCTGGGGACCTTGCGATCTTCGACCCAGATCGTGCGCCCGTCTTTGGTGACGATCCGGTACTCTTGCACCAGCTTGCCCGGGCCGCCGGTCAGGGTGGCGGCTTCCTCCGCCACCCGCCCCGCGTCGTCCGGGTGGATCACAGTGAGCCATGCGTGCTCGGGCGTGGCGAGCTCTTCGGCCGTGTAGCCGCAGAGGCCCACGCTGTTCCAGAGGAGCTCGGTGGTCCAGTCCGTCCTGGCGCGGTAGACCATGCCGGGCGTGCTCTCCGCCAGGGTCCGGTACTTCTCCTTCTCTTCGCGTAGCGCGTCCTGTGTTCGCCTGCGCATCAGCGCTTCGACCACGGCGAGGGCGAGCTGCTCGACGGCCTCGCGGTCGGCGCTGGTGTAGCCGCCGGGTTTGTTGGCCAGCGCTATCATGCCGACCGTCTCGTCCCCACGCTTGAGAGGCACGCCGAGGAAAGCGTGGAGCGGAGGGTGCCCCTCGGGCGTGCCCACGCGGTCGGGGTGAGACTCGAGGTCGTTGACGACTCTGGACCTGCCCTCGAGAAGAGTGCTCCTGTCGATGCCCCTCAGCGGCATGTTCGTGACCAGGCGCGGCACATTCGACCCGGGCATGCGGCACGCGTCCCACCCGGGATCGCTGATGGCGATCGTGTCGAAGAGCCCGTCGTCGTTGAGCTCGCCCAGAAAGCCAAAGGCGCTGCTGGTGAGCTCCTCGACGATGCTCAGGCAGGTCTTGGCGAGCTGCTCCTCGGTCTCGCTAGCGAGGGTCTCGCGGAGCACGGCGTTGATGGCGTTGGCGACCTTGAGCGTGTCTGTGGTTTCCGTGGACACAGCGACACCCCACGGCTCGTGTCGTTTCCCCCCGGTTCCTCCACCGGGCTGCCGTGAAGTGTCCCACTTGCCGGTAGGGACCTCAACCCCTGGGGTCGAACACGGCGCGAGGCTCGACGAAGGGCAGGGTCACCTCTCCAGCCGTCTCGCCGGTCACCGGAGACCAGAAGACGAGCCGGCTTCGCCCCGGATCGTCGAGCACGAGCAGGTCCTGCCCGGGCAGCACGTTGATGTGCTCCGGGACCCAGCCGAGGTCGACCCGGTCGTAGATCGCGTCGAGCAGGTCGAGGCGGTAGAGGGCCTCGTCGACTATCCAGAGCTCGCCGTGCGTGCCGCGGCTCACCATCTCGGTCAGGTCGGCCTTGAGGCCCTTCATGGTGACCACCCGGGAGCTGTCGAAGTCGTAGAGCACCATGTCGGCGGCGCCGGTGTGGTGGGCGACGACCACGAAGTTGCCCTCGCGGGTGACGAAGTACTGGGGCCCTCCGGTGAAGGGGATCTCGAGCTCCTCCACCTCCAGGGTGTCGGTGTCGATCATGGCCAGCAGCGGCTGGCGCTCACCCTCCTCGTTCGGCTCGGTGTAGCGGTAGGAGACGATGGTGGAGCTGTCGGGAGTGAAGCCCACCGGGCCGCGGGCGTCGTCGACGATGCGGAGATCACCCGTCTCGAGATCGACTACGGCCAGCTTGTAGATCTCGGCCTGCGAAGGGGAGCCGCTCTTCGTCTTCTTGGAGCTCTTCTTGGAGCTCGAAGGTGGTGTGCGCAGGCCGATGGCGGCCAGACGGTCGTCCGGGCTCACCCTCACCCAGCTGAACGAGAAGAAGAGGTCCATGGTCAGGCCGTCGATCTCGACGTCGACCTCGCGATCCACCCACAGGCCGCCGCCGTCGACCTCGCGGCCGGCCCATCCCTCTTCGCCGACCTTCCAGGACACGACTCGCGCGCGTGAGCCCTCGGTCCAGGTCTCGTAGAAGACGACGGCCACCAGGCGGTCGCTGCCGTTCGCCCACACGGCCTCGAGGGTGTCGCCGTCGTGAGGCACCGCGACGCCCCGCAGGCTGCGGGTGTCGATCACGTGGATCGGGTGCTCGTCGCTCGTGTTGTCGGCCACGGCCAGGAAGCGCCGGCTCGGAGACATCCGGGTGCCGTGGTAGCGCACCCAGGCGTGCTTGCGCGCGACCTCCGCGTAGCTCGACTCGTGAAGCAGCCTGAGCTCGTCGCCGCCGTCGCGCTCGGCCATCAGCAGGACACCCTCGGCCGGGAACAGGAGGCGGAGATCCGTGTAGGCGCTCAGGTCCGCGATCCGCAGCGCGCGACCGCCGTCGGGTGTCGCCGCGAAGAGCGTCTTGGTGATGGCTGGCTCGACCGCATCCTCAGCCTTCTGCTCCACACCCCCCGCCGCCTGCTTCGGGTCGCACTCTCCCTCCCTCGCGGAGGCGAGAACGAAGGCCATCTCGCTTCGGTGGTCGACGGCGATGGAGCCGTTGTAGCGGCAGAAGACACCGCCTGAGGTCTCCGCCTCGACCCCCGCGCGACGGTTCCCTTCGAGGTAGGTGTCGTCGCCCGGCTCGTTCTCGCCGAGCGTGGCACCGGTGCAGGCGCAGAACGCGAGGCCCGTTATCAGGATGGAGAGAGGTCTCTTCGGCAGGATCATCGCTGGCTCCAGTCCCGTGCGGGCCGTCCGGGGACAGCGCCGCAAGACATTGAGTAAAGCTCGCTGTTTCAAGGGGCGTGCCATCTCTGGCGGACCGACTTGCCCCCGCCGTAGCTAGTCCCAAAACAAGCGATTAGCCATTAGCCGTTAGCCATTAGCTCAGGCAT
>CAZQPP010000679.1:0-4094 GCA_964594295.1 uncultured Myxococcales bacterium
CTCGTGCGCAGGGTCGCGCAGAGGCTCGGGCTCGGTCACCGGGCGGTCGGCCCCGAGGCCATGCAGGCCATGCTCCGCTGCGACTGGCCGGGCAACGTGCGGCAGCTCGAGCACGCGGTCGAGCGAGCCCTCGTCGTCGGTCAGGGAGAGAGCGTGCAGCTCCGGGATCTCCCCCCGGAGGTCACCTCCGCGCGCGCCGTCGAGAGCGGCGGGGCCGGCGACGCGCTGCTGGCCAACGAGCGAGCGCTGGTAGCGCGCGTGCTCTCCGAGACCGGCTGGAACATCCACGAGGCGTCGCGGCGCCTCGAGATCAGCCGTCCGACCCTCTACAGCAAGATCAAGAAGCACAATCTGAGCCGCGACGACTGACACCGAGAAGGCCGCGATGAGCGATACCCCACAGCCCGAACGGCGCCGCGGGCCGGCCCAGTCACTCTTCGGCAAGATCTGCTTCTTCGCGGCGCTCGTGAGCGTGCTGCCCCTGCTCGTCGCGGCCTGGCTCTCGCTGCGCACCGCCACGGGCGTCGCGCAGGATCTCGTCAGGCAGAACCTCGCCCAGCTCGCCGCCCAGGTGGCCGAGCGGGTGAGCTACACCCTCGTGAGCATCGAGGCCGACCTCGAGATCCTCGCCGGCCTCCCGCCGGGCAAGGAGGCCCTCAAGACCTTCGCCCTCTCGCAACGGCGAGAGCTCTTCACGGAGACCGGGGGGAGCCGCACCCGCGTGGACGTGCCGAAGTACCGGGAGGTGGCTCTGTACAGCTCGGACGGCGCCCCCCTGCTCACGGTCGTGGACGACGTCGTGATCGCCGACACGATCCCCTTCCGGCCCCACAAGAACAGGTGGTGCGAGGCCGACGACTTCATCGCGGCGGCTGTGGCCGCGGCCGGGAAGCCCGTGGTCACTCCCCTGGTCGGCTGTCATTACTCGGTCTCCCGCTACAAGCCGGGGGAGGGGCGCCTCGGACCGCACTTCGACGGCGGCGTCCGGGTCTCCAAGGCCGTGGCCACGACGGGCGGCGAGGGGCACTCGGTGGCGACGCTCGTCCTCTCCGAGCTCCACCTCGCCTGGGCCCTGCAAGCCGTCTCCGAGATCGCCGGCAACGAGACCTGGGCGCTCATGATGGACCGCGAGGGCTGGGTGCTCTCTCACCCGAGCGAGCCGAGCATGGTGCGCGGCCCGGACCGCGACGGCACACCTCGCACCGCCGATGGTTTCGGCGAGAGCGGAGCCCTGCGCCTCCCCTCGGCCCCGGCCCCGGCAGGCCCCGGTTTCGAGAACCTCCTCGCCCGAGGCAACGCCAACGCCACCTCGAGCGCGCGAATCCAGGCCGAGGGCTTCGGCGACTGGGTGGCCGCCTCGAGCCCGGTGGCGGTCGAGCTCGGGCCCTACGGCCCCAAGAGCCCCTTCGCCACGGTGGTGGTGCTCACCCCCCACGACAAGGTCGCCGCCGTCAGCCGCGAGCTGCGGACGAGCATCGGCCTCCTCCTCCTCGTCACCCTCATCGCCGCGCTGATGGGCTCGCTCCTGCTGGCCCGCAACCTCTCCCGACCGATCAGCGAGCTCGCCCAGGCGACGGCCAAGGTCGCCCGCGGAGAGGTCTTCTCCCTCTCCACTCAACGCAAGGACGAGCTCGGCGACCTCGCGCGCGCCTTCTTGCAGATGCAGCTCGACCTCGACCTCCACAAGGAGAGCCTCAGGCGCTCCGAGCGCCTCGCCGCGGTCGGTGGCTTCGCCTCGGGCATCGTGCACGAGACCAAGAACCTCATCGCCGGCCTCGGGAGCTACCTGAGCGTTCTGGAGCGCAAGGTCCCCAAGGAGCTGGCCGACACGCTCATCGCCTCCATGAGGAAGACCCTCGGCGAGGTGGACGCCCTGACCGTGCGCCTGCGCGGCCTCTCGGCCGAGCCCACCCTCGGGCCCACCGACCTCGGCGCCGTGCTCCGCGAGTCCATCGACCAGGTCCAGGCCAAGGCCCGGGAGCGGGCGGTGGCCCTCGACATCGGCCTCCCCGGCAGCCTGCACCTTCCCCGCGCGGACGGCGGCCTGCTCGTGCAGGCCTTCTCGAACCTCCTGCACAACGCCATCGAGGCTTGCGAGGGCGAGGGCCGGGTGCGAATCCGGGCGGAGGCCTCCGGCGACGACGTGCTCGTGACCATCCGCGACACCGGCCGCGGCCTCCCGGCTGCCGGCGCGTCTGCGGTCGTCGAGCCCTTCGTGACCACCAAGGAGGGCGGCACCGGCCTCGGGCTCTTCATCGTGCGCACCGTGGTCGAGCGCCACGGCGGCAGGCTCAGGCTCCGCGAGCACGACATGGGCGGCGTCGTGGCGACGGTGAGGCTGCCGGCGTAGAAGCTGTTGGCGATTGGCCATTAGCCATTGGCAAGACCGCGTGCTACGGCATGCTCCGCTAACGGCTAACAGCTAACGGCTAACAGCTAACGGCTACCGACGCAGGAGGACACCATGCGCTGGTTCGTGCGCGGCGACGTCGACGGCTTCTTCGGCCTCGCCTTGGACAACCTGGTCCAGCTCCTGCTCATCGACGCCCTGTGCCGCTACGTCCTGGGCTTCTCGGACGAGCTGCTCTACGGGCACGTGCTGCCGGGGGTCGCGGTCTCGCTGTTGGTGGGCAACGTCTTCTACGCCTGGCAGGCCAAGCGCCTCGCCGAGCGCGAGGGCAGAGACGACGTCTGCGCCCTGCCCTACGGCATCAACACGGTCTCCCTCTTCGCACACGTCTTCCTGGTCATGCTGCCGGCCAAGCTCGCCGCCGAGGCGGCCGGCGCCGCAGATCCGGGGCGCGTCGCCTGGCAGGCGGGGCTCCTGGCCTGCATGGGCTCGGGCATCATCGAGCTCGCCGGCTCCTTCGTGGCCGAGAAGGTGCGCCGCTCGACGCCGCGCGCCGCCCTGCTGTCGACCCTGTCGGGCATCGCCCTTGGCTTCATCTCCCTGGGCTTCCTCTTCCGCACCTTCGCCCACCCCGTCGTCGGCCTGACCACCCTCGGCGTGGTCATGCTGACCTACTTCGGCCGCGTGCGCTTCCGGGGCAACATCCCGGGCGGCCTGGTCGCCGTCGCCCTCGGCACCCTGCTGGCCTGGGTCACCGGCATCGCCCCCGTCGGCGGCGAGCCCTCCGCGACCGGCTTCTTCGCACCCGTCCCGGTCATCGGAGACCTGCTCGAGGCGCTGAGCGCCGGCCACGCCCTCACCTACGTCGGCATCATCGTGCCCATGGGCCTGTTCAACGTGGTCGGATCGCTGCAGAACATCGAGTCCGCCGAGGCCGCGGGCGACCCCTACCCCACCAAGCCCTCCCTCGCGGTCAACGGCCTCGGCACCATCGGCGCCGCCTTCTTCGGCTCGGCCTTCCCCACGACCATCTACATCGGCCACCCCGGCTGGAAGGGCCTCGGCGCCCGCGCCGGCTACTCGGTCCTGAACGCCGTCTTCATGAGCGTCGTCTGCCTGACCGGCACCCTGGCCCACATCGCCTGGGCCGTGCCCGTCGACGCCGGCATGGCCATCGTGCTCTGGATCGGCATGGTCATTACGGCCCAGGCATTCCAGGCCACGCCTCGCGCCCACGCCCCTGCCGCGGTGGTCGGCCTCCTGCCGGGCGTCGGAGCCTGGGGAGCCCTGATGGCCAAGAACGGCCTGCGCGCCGCCGGCTACGGGAGCCCCGACGGCCCGGCCTTCAGCGCGGCCCTCATCGACGCCTTCAAGCAGAGCGACACCTGGATCCACGGCGCCTTCGCCCTCGAGCAGGGCTTCATCTTCAGCGCCATGGTGCTCGCCGCGGTCACGGTCTACGTCATCGAGCGCCGCTGGACCCACGCGGCCGCCTGGAGCTTCGCAGGCGCTGCCCTGTCAGCCGTGGGCCTCATGCACGGCTACGCCTTCACGCCGGGCGACACGGTCGTCGCCCTCGGCCCCGCGTGGCCGTGGGCCGTGGGCTACCTGATCATGGGCCTGCTCTTCGCCTCGGCGCGGTGGGTCACGGTCCCCAGCGAGGGTCATTGAGACCCGGCCCTAGTCCCCAAACAAGCGATTAGCCGTTAGCCATTAGCGGTTAGCTCGGACATCTCCGACACTT
>CAZQPP010000680.1:0-4079 GCA_964594295.1 uncultured Myxococcales bacterium
CGCCTTCCACCGCACGGCCGCCCAGTGGGGCCTGCCGATCATCGTGCAGGAGTACGTGGAGGGCGACGAGCTCAACGTCGTCGCGGTGGGCGACGGCGAAGGTGGTGTCGTCGGGGCCGTCGGCATGCGAAAGACCATGCTGACCGACAAGGGCAAGGGCTGGTGCGGCGTGAGCATCACCGACCCCGAGCTCCACCGGATAACCGAGCGCTTCATGGCCGCCACGAGGTGGCGCGGGCCGTGCGAGGTAGAAGTGCTCAAGTCCAGTGACGGCGAGTACTTCGTCGTGGAGGTCAACCCGCGCTTCCCGGCCTGGTGCTACCTGAGCGCCGGCGCCGGCCTGAACCTCCCCGTCGCCGTCGCCCGGCTCGCCGCCGGCCAGGAGCCGCCGAGCTTCGACGGCGGATACCGCGCGGGCGTCATGTTCGTCCGCATCAGCCTCGACCAGATAGCGGACATCAAAGACTTCGAGGCCATGGCGACCACAGGAGAGATCAGAAGATGAGCAAGCCCCTCTACGAGCCCCCGATCCTCATCCGCCACCAGGCGGGCATGATGAACAAGTTCGGCCGCGCTCACTCCATGCGGCCCCTCGACCGCATCGACGGCGTGACCGTGGACGAGCTCGTCAAGACCTACGGCTCGCCGCTCTTCGTCTACAGCGAGCGCACCCTCGTCGACATGCACCGCGAGCTGCGCCAGGCCTTCTCCGTGCGCTACCCGAGGGTCCGCATCGCCTGGTCCTACAAGACGAACTACCTGGACGCCGTCTGCAAGATCTTCCACAAGGAGGGCGCCTGGGCCGAGGTGGTCAGCGAGTTCGAGTGGGAGAAGGCCGTGCGCAACGGCATCCCGGGCGACCGAATCCACTTCAACGGCCCCTACAAGACCAAGGCCTGTCTGGATCGGGTCCTCAGGGAAGGGACCATGATCCACATCGACCACTTCGACGAGCTCGCCGCCGCCGAGGAGGTGGCCAAGGACATGGGAGAGAAGGTCGGTGTGGCGCTGCGGCTCAACCTGCAGACCGACATGGTGCCGGCCTGGAGCCGCTTCGGCTTCAACATCGAGTCGGGGCAGGCCAAGGACGCAGTCGGGCGCCTGCTCGGAGGTGGTGCCCTGGAGCTCTCGGGCATCCACTGCCACCTCGGGACCTACATCGTGGAGCCCGAGGCCTACAAGCAGGGGGCGGAGCGCCTCGCCGAGTTCGCCAACGAGATCCGCGACGAGTACGGGGTCAAGCTCTCCTTCATCGACATCGGCGGCGGCTTCGCGTCGCGTAATACGTTGAAAGCCCAGTACCTGCCGGGCGACCAGGCGACGCCGTCTTTCTCGCGATACGCCGAGGCGGTGACCGACGGTCTGCAGACCCTCGAGTACAGCCCCCAGGAGATGCCGACCCTGGTGCTCGAGACCGGCCGCGCCCTCGTCGACGAGGCCGGCTACCTCGTCTCCACCGTCGTCGCCAACAAGCGTCTCCCCGACGGCAGCCGGGCGCTCGTGCTCGACGCCGGGGTCAACGTGCTCTTCACCTCCTTCTGGTACAGCCACGACGTCATCCCCGCCCAGGACTTCGGCGGCACGCCGGAGCCAACGAAGATGTACGGGCCTCTGTGCATGAACATCGACGTGGTCCGCGAGCCCCTGCTCTTCCCCCGCATGAAGGTCGGCGAGCGTGTCGTCTTCAAGAACGTGGGCGCCTACAACGTGACCCAGTGGATGCAGTTCATCACCTATCGGCCGGGGGTCGTGCTCGTTGGGCCCAACGGGAAGCACGGCCTGATGCGCAGGCCCGAGGACCTCGAGTCCGTGGTGGGTCACGAGGAGGTCCCTGAGTGGCTGTAGGGGAGCCCGGCCAGCCGGAGGCGGTCGTAGACCGGGAGCCCGAAGGGCCAACGCAGGCCCTCATGCGGACCTTTGGGACGGCCTTCGGCAGGAGCTACTCCCAGATCCTGCTCTCACGCTCCCTCGTGGTCGCCGTGCTCCTCGTGGTGGCCACGGGCGTCGAGCCTGTCTCCCTGGCGATGGGGGCCGGCTCCGTGCTCCTCGCGACCCTCGCCGCGCAGCTCCTGCAGCTCGACCGCGGCCTCATCCGAAGCGGCCTCTACGGCTACAACGCGCTCCTCGTCGGCCTCGGCGCCGCCATGCTCTTCGAGCCGACGCCTGCCCTCGTGGCCCTCCTCGCGGCCGCGGTCGTGCTCTCGGTCCTCGTGACCGCCGCCGCCCACGCCGCCATGGGCGTCACCTTCGCCCTGCCGGCCCTCACCCTGCCCTTCCTGGTGGTCTTCTACCTCTTCTTGGGCGCGGCACCTGTCCTGGGCGTGCCCTACGCCCCGCCCGCAGAGCTGCACCCGCTCTTCAGCTTCGGCGGCGTCGCCGGCGCCTACCTGCGGGCCCTCGGGGCGGTGTTCTTCTTGCCGAGGGTCGACGCCGGCCTCGTGATCTTCTTCGCGCTGCTGGCGTCGAGCCGCATCGCCGTGCTGCTCTCCGCCCTGGCCTTCGCGGTGAGCCTGCCCCTGGTCTCGCAGATGGGCGCGGTCACAGACCCCTTCGTGTCCGTGGCCGTCGGCTACAACTTCATCTTCACGGCCGTCGCCATCGGCGGGGTGTGGTTCGTGCCGAGCTGGTCGTCTTTCGCCCTGGCCCTCATCGCGGCGGTGGTCTGCGGCACCTTCACCGCCGGCCTCCTGCCCTACCTCACGCGCCAGGGCATCCCGCTGCTCATCTTGCCTTTCAACCTCACGGTCATCCTCGTGCTCTACGCGATGAGGCAGCGCACCCGAGACCGCCTGCCCAAGTCGGTGGACTTCATGCTGGGCAGCCCTGAGGCGAACCTCTCCTACTTCCGCACCCGCCTCGCCCGCTTCGGCGCCCGTTATTACGTCTGGCTCCGGGCTCCGTTCATGGGGAGCTGGGTCTGCACCCAGGGCACGGACGGCGAGGAGAGCCACATCGGCCCCTGGCGGCACGCCTTCGACTTCGAGGTGCAGGGGAGCGAGGGCGAGCTGTTCAAGAACAAGGGGCGCTCGCTCAAGGACTACCACTGCTACAAGCTCCCCGTGCTCGCGCCGGCGGACGCCCTCGTGGTCAAGGTCAAAGACGGCGTCCCCGACAACTCCCCCGGCGAGCTGAACCTGACCGAGAACTGGGGCAACTTCGTGCTGCTGAGCCACGCCGTGGGGCTCTACTCCCTGCTCTGCCACCTCTCACCCGGCAGCCTCAAGGTCAGCGAGGGCCAGTACGTGAGCACCGGGGACGTCCTTGGGCTCTGCGGAAGCTCGGGTCGCGCGCCGAGGCCCCACATCCACATGCACCTCCAGGCGACCGCCCGTGTCGGCGCGCCGACCATGGAGGGCGAGATCCACGACGTCGTCGCCGTGGAGGAGGGAGCGGAGAGCCTCCGCGGCACCCTGGTCCCCGCCAAGGACCAGGTCATCCGAAACCTCGAGCCCCAGCCCGACCTCGCGCGCCTGTTCGCCTTCGACTACGGGCGCCCCATGACCTTCCGGGATCCGGGCAGGGAGGGCTTCGAGGAGACCTTCGTGCCGGACATCGACGTCTACGGCCGCCTGCTCCTCCGCGCCCCCGAGGGCGAGGCGACGCTCTTCTACGAGCGCCGCGACGACCTGTTCACGGTCTACGACGTCCTGGCTCCCCGCCGCTCCATCCTGCACCTCGTCGGCGCCGCGCTCTCCCGGGTGCCCTTCGACGCGGCCCCGGAGCTGCGCTGGACCGACCACCTCCCCGTCCGGAGCATGGCGCCCTGGCTGATGCGCCCCCTGCTGGACTTCGTCTTGCCCTTCATGGGACGGGGCGGAGTCGTGATGGACTACAGCGCCGAGCAGAGCCGCGCGGCCTTGATCGTGCGTGGTCGCTCCCGCGCACGCGTGAAGAAGGACGGCCGGCCGCTCGTCTCCACCGAGGCGGAGCTGCGCCGCGGCACCGGCCTCACCCGCGTCGAGGTCACCGTCCGCGGTCGCCGCCGCGTCGCCGAGCGCGTCGAGAAAGAGGAAGCTGTTAGCGCTGTCGGGTAGCCCGGGGTGTTACCAACCCCGGGCCCCCACAGATCCGGACGTGCA
>CAZQPP010000681.1:0-4074 GCA_964594295.1 uncultured Myxococcales bacterium
AGCTAACGGCTAACCGCTCCAGCGGCGGGACCCCCTTTTTGCCAACGCGCCCGGCCGGAACTAGATCCACGCCGCGCCTCGTTCGTCCAGAGGGGGGAGTCTCTCCCCATTGGCCTACCCGCGCGGCGTGGATTATACTCGCCGAACCCTATCCGGGAGACAAGATGCGCCTCCTCGCCGTACTGATCGTCCCCGCGTTGCTCATGGCTGCGCCCGCTCTGGCCGCCCCGCCGGAGCGCGCTCCGACCACGCCGAACCCGGCGGCGACAGGCGCCGGCCAGCCGCCCGCGAAGATGGCGCCCCGCGCAGGACCCGGCACCGCCGGGTCGATGCCCGCGGGATCAGGGGAAGGTCTCGCGGCCCCGGGCTCTCGCGAGCAGATCTTCGACTTCGAGGGGGACATCATCGAGACCGAGTTCCTCCGGCCGAACTCGGCCCTGGTCGAGACGGTCAAGAAGCGGGCCGGCCTCTCCCTGGTCCGGATCAAGACCTCCTTCCTGGACAAGATCCTGAGCACCGTCGACGAGCTTTAGAAGATGGGCCTAGCTCTCCAGTTCGCTGTCCGCAGAGAGGGGGCGCTAGTCGGCGCCATCTCGACCCACCAGAGCCCCTGCCGAATAGGCTCGGGTGAAGACGACCAGGTCCACCTCGAGGATCCGGAGATCATCGCCGGTCAGGTCGAGATCCTCGAGGGGCCCAGCGACATCGTCGTGGCTCGCGACACGAGCAACCGCGGCGGCATCGTGATCAACGGCGTGCGCCTCGTGCAGGCCGAGGTCCGCCCCGGTGATGTCCTCACGGTCGGCCCCTTCGAGCTGCACGTGGTGGAAGCCCACGTGATGCGGGAGGTAGTCAACCCGGACACCTACGTCGACGCCTCGGGAGACCCCGACACCAAGGGCAAACCCGTCGTCGAGGTCTACGTGCTCTGGCGCGAGCGCCTGCTGCAGGTCGACCACCTCGACATCCCGGCCACGTTCAACCTTGGTACGGGCAAGAACGCGGACCTCCTGCTGCCGGGCGATCTCATCGTGAAGCTGGTGTCCTACGCGCTCATCTCCCAGGTGCGCGGTGGGCCGCCGGTGCTCGACGCCTCGATGGCCGGCTTCAAGGGCGAGGTGCGCTCCTCGTCGGGCGCCAAGAGGACCGTGGAGGAGGTGCGCGAGCGCTCCAAGGGCATCATCGAGCTGGGCTCCGGGGTCCGCGCGCGCTTGGACCTCGGCCAATTCACCTTCCTGGTCTCAGCGACGCGCGCCCGCGTGCCCGCGAAGCCGGCGTGGTCACAGCGCATCGACGCCGCAGTAGCGGTCTTCCTCGCGATCTCCCTTCTCGGCCACATGACCTTCATGATCGGGCTCACCCTCGTGCCGGAGGACCCGCTCCTGCTCTCGCAGGCCCGCTACCAGCGGCGCAAGCAGGTCGTGGAGTTCATCCAGATCGCCCAGAAGATGAAGGAGAAGGAGGAGGAGAAAGAGGTCCAGAAGATCAAGGCCAAGCGCAAGACCGACGAGGAGAAGCCCGGCGACGAGCGCATCAAGACCAAGAAGAAAGAGACGGTCGAGATCACCAGCCACCTCACTCCCGAGCAGCGGAAGAAGAAGACCAAGGAGCTCGTGCTCAAGACCGGTCTCGCCAAGGAGATGAACGACCAGCGCGACCTCCTGAGCGAGGTCCTCGACGCTAACGTGATCACCGCCGGAAACGAGACCCTGAAGGCCATCGCTGCCCAGGGCGGCGCGGGTGACGACTACGTCGCCAGCGGGCTCGACCCCTTCGGAGGCGCCCTCGGGCAGCCCGGCGGAGGCGGCATGCTCGGCACCCTGCCCGGCGGCGGCTCGTCCGGTGGCGGCCTCGCGGTCGGTGCGGCCAGCTACGGGCTCGGCAAAGACGCGGTCGAGAAGGACAAGGTCAACGTCAAGTTCAAGAAGACGAAGGCGAGCTTCGTAAAGCTGAGCTCGGGCGTGCAAATCACCGGCGGCTACGACAAGGGCGTCATCCGCCAGTACATCCGCACCCGCCTCAGCCAGCTCAAGTGGTGCCACCAGCGCTTGATCCAGCGCAAGTCCGAGGTGGGCGGCAAGATAGTCGTCGAGTTCTGGATCGGCCCCAACGGCAAGGTCATGCGTGCCAAGGTTCACCGCAGCACGGTCAACGAGCCCACCCTCGAGGCCTGCATCGTAGAGAAGATCTCGATGTGGCACTTCCCGCCGCCGAGGACCGCCGGCACCACCGCCCGCGTGCGCTATCCCTTCCTGTTCAAGGTCGTGAAGTGAAGCTCGGGCTCGCCGGGACGCTCCTCTGCGTCCTGCTCGCCGCGTCCTCCCTCGAAGGCTGCGGCAAGCGGCACGCCGACGCGGTGCGCCTGACCAACCAGGCTGTCCGCCTCTACCGCCAGGGCCAGGTCGACGCCGCCCTCTCCCACCTCGAGCGCGCCGTCCGCCTCGAGCCCGGCTACGCCCTCGCCCATTACAACCTCGGCCTCGTCGCCGCCATCGGCGAAGGAAACCACGAGCGCGCCCGGCGTCACCTCGAGCTCGCGACCCACATCGACCCGCGCCACGTGGAGGCCTGGTACCAGCTCGGCAAGACCTTCCGCGCCCTCGGCAAGATCGGCGACGCCTCCCGCTCCTTCAGCCGGGCGGTGCAGCTCGATCCCTACCACTCACCGAGCCTCTACGAGCTCGGCCTCATCGCCGAGGAGGACGGGGACCTGATGGAGGGCGACCGCTACTACCGCCAGGTCATCATCGCGAACCCCAGGAACCCCTACCCCTTCCACGCCCTCGCCGACATCTACTCCCGCAGCGGCTACCTCGAGGTGGCGGCGAAGGTCTACCAGGAGGGGCTGCGCCTGAACCCGCAGAGCGCCGACCTCCACAACGGGCTCGGGGTTCTGATGGTGCGCCAGGGCAAGCCCGATCAGGGGATCGAGCACCTTCGTCAAGCGCTCTCCCTCGACGTGAAGCTCGTGGTGGCACACTTCAACCTGGCCGTCGCCTATCTCAGGACCGGCGACATCAAGAACGCCAACAAGCAGCTCATCCGCTTCCTGCGGCGGAGCAACGAGGCCCAGCTCGACGCCGAGCTCGTCCGCGTCGCCAGGGTCGCCATGGACCGGCTTCCGAGCCCGGAGGAGGAGCTCTAAATACCCTGGATCCGGATCCAGAGCGCGCTCCTGGCCGCGGTGATGACCACAGCCCTGGCCGTGCACCTGCTCCTGAGGCGGCCCGCCAGGCGCATCTACCAGGACTACGCGGTGCTGGCCCTCAACCTGGCCCTGTGGTTCCTGGCCGACGCGCTGCACGTGCTCTTCGGCATGACCAGCGCCGTGCTCAACACCCTGCGCCTGATCATCGCCACCGGCATCCCGGTCACCCACACGCGCTTCATGCGGACCTTCTTGGAGGACGAGAGCGCCACGGGGAGGCGGCTGGAGCGCGGACTGGTGATCGTGGCGATCCTCCTGGGCGTCGCGATAATCTTGCGACCGATAGGCGTCAGCGTCCCGGACTTCGTCTCCACGCCCGCCATGATCCTCTACATCTTCGGCGGCGTCGGGCTGAGCCTGCGCCTCATCGCCCAGCGCCTGCAGGTCACACAGTCTCCCACCGAGCAGGGGCGCCTGCGCTCGCTCCTGGTCGCGGCCGGGATCGCCGCGTGCCTGACCCTCCTCGATTACCTCCCGGGCGTCGGCTACTTCTTCTTCGGCAACATCTTCGTCACCCTCTTCCTCTACTTCCTCTTCCAGATCATCACGAAGCTGAGGCTGCTCGACCTCTACGAGTTCTTGGGGCGCTCGGTCGTCACCCTGGCCTTCGCCCTCGTCATCGCGGCCATCTTCCTGTTCCTGACCGCCTTCTGGAGGGACCGGGCCGACCTCTTCGTCTTCAACGCGCTCATCGCCTCGTTGGTCGTGATCATCTTGTTCGAGCCCCTGCGAAACTCCGTGCAACAGTGGATAGGTGACTTCCTCTTCGCCGAGCGTTTCGCCTTCGCCGCGCGCCTCGAGAGGCTCCAGGGCACCCTCGCCAAGACCGTCGAGGCCCAGCTCGTGGCCCAGCAGATCGTGGAGGC
>CAZQPP010000682.1:0-4072 GCA_964594295.1 uncultured Myxococcales bacterium
ATTTGACACTTAGCGCCGCGGCGCTAAGTGTCAAATGGGGACACCTGACCCCGCTCAGGCGACCGACACGCGGGCCGCGAGCCGGGAAGCTCCTTCAGCGAAGACATCCGGCTCGCAGAGCAAGCTGCACACGAGATCCGAAGGGCCGGGCAGGTCGAGCAGCTCGCCCGGGTGCACGAAGACCTCGTCCTCCTCGAGCAGGGTGAGGGCCCACTCGGTGGAGCTCCTCGCGGTCGGGGCGCGCAGCACGACGTACCAGCCTCCCTCGACCGGGAAGCGGCTCAGAAGGCTCCCGGCCAGGGCTTCGTCGAGGCGACGGAGGTTGGTGCGCAGTCGGGTCGTAACCGCCTGCTGCACCTCGCGGCGCGCCTCGAGCAGCACCGGCAGCGCGGCCTGGGCGGGAGCCGAGGCGGAGAGATAAGCGTCGCACGCGTAGTCGAGGGCCGAGAGCAGCGGCCTCCTCGCGCGCGGATCGCCAGAGATGATCATCCAGCCGAGCTTGAGCTGGGGCAGGCAGAGGGCCTTGCTGAGCCCGCCGAGGGTTACACAGGGCGCGCCGTCTACGCCCACGAAGGAAGGGGCCGCGTCAGGCGGGGGCGAGACGGCGTAGGGGAAGAAGACCTCGTCGACGACGAGCGTCGCCCCGGCCCGCTCGACCTTCTCTCGCAGGGACTGCGCCTCGGCGACCGAGAGGTAGGAGCCGGTCGGGTTGTTCGGGTGCACGGCGACGGCGGCCGCGAGCCGGCCGCGTGTGGGTCTGCGAAGGCCCGAGAGATCCAGGTGCCAGTGCCCGGCGCCCGGCCTGAGGCGGTAGCGCGCGACGCGGAGGGCGTCGAGGCGGGCGAGCTGAGTGAACAGGGGATAGGAGGGGGTCGGCACGGCGACCGCGTCCCCGGGGTCCCCGAGGACCCGGAAGAGGACGCCGTAGGCCTCGCTGGTGCTGGCGACGAGCGCGACAGACGCCGGGCTCACTTCGACGCCGTGGTCTTCCCACAGGGCCTCGGCGAGGGCCTCGCGCGCGCGGAGGCCTCCGAAAGGGGTCGGCTCGTAGCCCGTGATCTCCGGGCTCGACACGGCGCTGCGCAGCAGCTCCTGCGACGGGCCGAGGCCGGCGCGGGTCGGGTTGGACTCGGTGAGGTCCAGCAGGGGCCGCGCCGGGGAGCGGCTGTGCAGCGCCTGGGCGAGGGCGTTCCGCACCTGCCGGCGCGGGACGCGGCCGGAGAGTGAGACCAACCTAGGGCCTCTCCACGCGGCACCCGCCTACCCAGGTCTCGAGCACGCGGACCTCGCGCAGGGCATCGAGGGAGACGGTGAGGGGGTCGGTGTCCAGGACCACGAGGTCGGCGGGCTCGCCCGAGAGCAGGGTCCCGCTGCCGAGCTTGCTCAGGGAGGCCATGGCGCCGCCCACGGTGTGCGCGTGGAGGGCCACGTCCCGGCTGAGGGCGTGCAGCACCAGCGGGGCCTCCTCGATGCCAAGCATCTCGCGCCGCGCGCGGCCGCAGGCGATGGCGAGGTTCGTGAGGGGGGCGACGGGGGCGACCGGGGCGTCGCTGCCGAGGGCGAGGGCCACGCCGCCGTCGGTGAAGTCGGTCCACGGGAAGGCCGAGCCGAGGTGCTCGGGGTGCTCGCTCCTGAGCAGAGGAGCGGACTGGGTCAGGTGCATAGGCTGGACCGAGAGCACCACCCCGAGGTGCGCGGCGCGCTGGATCTCCGCCGCGTTCATCATGATCGCGTGCTCGATGCGCCACGCCGGGAGCTGACTCTGGTAGGGCACCGGGACGCGGGGCCTGACCTCCCGCATCACGTCCAGGGTCGAGGCGACCGCCTGCCTCCCGATGGCGTGGACGGCGAGCTGGAAGCCCTCCTCGAGGCAGAAGAGGGCCAGCTCCTTCAGCTCCGCCGGCTCCATGGCCGGGGGCCTCTGGCTCGGGCTCATCCAGGCCGTCCCCGAGGCCAAGGAGCCGTCGGCGAAGGCCTTGACCGCGCCGAGGGAGAGGCGCCCGCCGTGCATGGAGAAGCGCGGCCGCTGCCCCGTGAGCCAGTTCCAGCTCTCCTGCCTGGCCAGGAGCATGCCGTGCATGCGGCCGGTCACCTCGATGGGGTGCTCGGCGAAGAAGCTCTCCACCGCGTCGAGGTGCCGCTCATCTATCTGGGCCTCGTGGGCGGTCGTCACGCCGGCGGTGAGCAGGGCCGAGGTCCGGCGGGCGAGGCGGCGAGCGTCGACGCCGGCCCTGCCGCCCGGCACCAGGTCCAGGACGGCCTCGAGGGCGGGTCCCACCACGTGGGCGGCCCGCTCGGTGTTCTTGCGCAGCGCCCCGAACCTGGCGGCGACGCCGACGGACATGCCCGCCGCCGCGAGATCCGGCTTGAGGCGCCGGCAGGCGGCGCCCGAGAGCCAGGCGCCGTGGCCGTCGCTCGTGCGGAGCAGGAAAGGCACGCCCGGGAAGGTTCGGTCGAGGAGCAGGGGGTCGCCGCCGAGCACGTCGCGCGCCACGGCCCCGTGGAGGCCGCGCACCACGACCCACGCCGGCTCCTCGGCCGCGGCCATCGCCTGCGAGGAGAGCGCGCTGACCATCTCGACAGCGGAGCGCACGTCGACGAGGCCCTCCCCCGGCTCCGGCCAGGGTCGCAGCAGGTGCACGTGGGCGTCGTGGAAGGCGGGCTGCACGACGGCCCCGAGGAGAGAGACGACCTCGGTCGCCGGGCCGACGAGGCTGCGCAGCTCGTCGAAGGTGCCCATGGCCACCACGTGCCCCTGCCTCACCGCGAGGGCCTCGACCGCGAAGATGTCGTAGGCCAGCGGGCGGATCGCCGGGTGCCGGAAGATGGTGTCGGCTGGGGGAGGAGGCATGGGCGGCTTCGGTTTGCCCTCCAAGGGGGCAGAGATCGACTGCGCGACTAGCTCGTACCACAGCCCCCTCGGGGCGTGCTATCTTCGGGCGCCACAGAAGGGAGCGCATCGCATGGCGGTCATCGGGCTGACCGGGCGCAACGGCGCCGGCAAAGGGGAGGTGGCGGAGCTCCTCAAGGGTCTGGGCTTCGCCTATCGTTCGCTCTCGGACGCCCTCCGGGAGGAGCTCGGCCGGCGGGGCCTCGACGTGACCAGGGATCGCCTCATCGCCATCGGCAGAGAGCTGAGGGCGCGCGACGGCGCGGACGTGCTCGCCCGCATGACGGTCGCCTCTCTCGCCCCGGAGGCGAACACCGTCATCGACTCCGTCCGCAACCCGGGAGAGGTGCGTTTCCTCAGGGCGAACCTGCCGCGCTTCGATCTCTGGATCGTCGACGCCCCGGCAGACCTCCGCTTCCGTCGAATCTCCGCGCGGGGCAGGGAGTCCGACCCGCAGAACCTCGAGGCCTTCGTGGCGCTCGAGGAGGCTGAGGCGACGGCCAGGGACGAGAGCGGTCAGAACCTCGACGGCACCGCGAGCCTCGCCGACCGCACCGTCGTCAACGACGGCACGCTCGAGGACCTCCGCGCGGCCGTGGTGACCGCGCTGAGGGACTCGGGCTTTGAGGGAGACCTCGAGTCGGGCTGACCCCGACCCAGCTAGCGCATCCGGTAGCGAAGAGCCTTCTTGCGCCTGCGCTCGGCGTCACGCTGCTTGCGCTTGCGTGCCTCTGACGGCTTCTCGTGGAAGCGGCGCTTCTTCAGCTCCTTGTAGATCCCTTCATTCGCCATCTTGCGCTTGAGCGCGGAGATGGCCCGGTCCACGTTTCCATCCTGTACGTAGACCTCGAGGGGCCGGAATTCGAATGCCTTAAATGCCAACTGGTCTCACCTCCTCAGGGCCCGGCAGTGGGCTTTGGAAGGGCGGCGGACCTAGCACGGGGGGAGTGGGTTGGCAAGTCCCATCCCGCCAGGAGGCTGTTGCGCCTAGCGCAAACAGCCTCCTCCCGTGCCCGTGCCCGTGCCCAGGCCGAAGGCCGGTGCCCGTGCCCGATTCCCTCCCGGTGCACATCACCAGTGCCGACCTGCTTGGAATCACGAACACTTGGCTTCGGTAGCGCCAACGGTGACCACAACGGGAACGGGGGTTTGGGGGCACGGGCACGGGCATGGGCACGGGCA
>CAZQPP010000683.1:0-4054 GCA_964594295.1 uncultured Myxococcales bacterium
CGCGAATGTCGACCTTGACCGGCTTGGTCCACCCCATGGGTGTGAACTCGCGCTCCTGGATGGCGTGGAGCAGCTTCACCTGTAGCCGCGGGGCCATCTCGGCGATCTCGTCGAGCATCACGGTGCCGCTGTCGGCCACCTTGAAGAGCCCGTCTTTGTGCTCGTAGGCGTTGGTGAAGGCCCCCCTGCGGTGGCCGAAGAGCTCGCTCTCGAGCAGGGCCTCGGGGATCGCGCCGCAGTTGATGGTCACGAAGGGCTTCGCCGCGCGAGGGCTGTTGGCGTGGATCACCCTGCCGAGCAGGCCCTTGCCGGCGCCTGAGGGCCCCGAGATGAAGACGTTGGCGCGCGACGGAGCGATACGCTGCACCTGGTCCAACACCCGGCGCATCGGGGCGCTGCTCCCCACGAGCTTGCCGGTGTCCACCCGCGCCGAGACCACCTCCTCCCGCAGGCGGCGGTTCTCCACGGTCAGGGCACGGTTCTCGAGCACCCGCCTCACGGCCAGCCGCAGCTCCTCGTGCACGAAGGGCTTGTTGATGTAGTTGGCGGCGCCGAGCTGCATCGCTCGGACGGCGCTCTCCACGCTCCCGTAGGAGGTGATCACGAGCACCTGCGTGTCGGGCCACCGCCTCAGGGTCTCCTCGATGACCCTGTAGCCGTCCGCGCCGCTCATCCGGATATCCGTTATCACGACCGCGAACTCACGCTCGGCGATTCGCTCGATGGCGGCCACGCTGTCGGTCTCGGTGGACACGTCGTAGCCCGCCTGCTCCAAGACGATCTTGAGCGCCTCGCAGATCTCCGCCTCGTCGTCGATCACCAAGATGCTCTGTTCATGGCTCACGATCCCGCCTCCACGCCGCCCGTTCGCGGCAGCCAGACCTCGACCCGGGTGCCCTCCCCCGGCTTCGAGTCGATGTGTATCGTCCCCCCGTAGGACTGGACGATGTTGTAGGAGATAGCCAGCCCGAGCCCCGTCCCCTTGCCCACGTCCTTGGTCGTGACGAAGGGGTCCATCACCCGGTGGATGATCTCCTCTGGGATGCCCGTGCCGGTGTCCTGCACCCAGGCCACGACGCCGTCGAGGCGGCTCCGGTCCCCTGTGCCGCGGCGCTCGGAGGCGCCGAGCTCGAGCTCCCCGCCCTCTTCCATCGCGTCCATGGCGTTGAGCAGCAGGTTGATGAAGACCTGCTGGAGCTGCGAGGCGTTGGCCCTGACCGGCGGCAGCTCCTTCGAGAGCGCGTAGAGCAGCTCCACGTTGGAGAGCCGCTTGTCGTACTCGACCACCTCGACGGCGCTCATCAGGCAGCGATCGACGGCAACGGGCCCCATGGTGGCGTCGGGGCCGCGGGCCAGGTTCCCGAGCCGCCTCACGATGCGGTCGATGCGCTGCACCTGCCCGTAGACCTTCTTCAGGCTCTCACTCGTGAACTCGTCCTGGTCCCGCTCGAGCAGGATCTGGAGGAACGAGGACATGGAGGTCAGCGGGTTTCCCACCTCGTGCGCCACGCCCGCGGCAAGCTGGCCCAGGGAAGCGAGGCGCTCCGCTCGAGCCACCTGCTCCTCGAGCTCGACCTGCTCCGAGAGGTCCTGGAGCACGTGCAGCACCTCCGACACGTTGCCCTGGGCATCCCTGACCGGGGTCGCGGTGATGCCGTAGACCCGGCGGCCGTCGACGCCTTCGATGGTGCGACGCGCGTGAACCGGTCTGCTGCCTCGCGGCTCCTGCTCGATGGGACAAAACGTACAGGGCTGGCGGGGCTCGTGCAGCACCTCGCAGCAGGTCCTGCCCCTCAGCTCGTGCGCGCCGGCGAACCACTCCGAGGCCACCCTGTTCGCCCAGGTGATGCGGCGGCCGGAGTCCATCACGAACACACCCACGCCGAGGCCCGACAGGATCCGCTCCAGGCGCTCACGCTCCTCTCGCTGGGTCCGCAGGGCCTGGCCGCGGGCCCTCGCGCCCACCAGGAAGACGGCCCCGGTCGCCAGCAAGGCCGTCAGCAGCAGCCCGACGACCACGAGCATCAGGCCGAGCATCTCCCCGAGGCGCTGGTCGAGCAGCTCGGACACGGTCTCGTTGGGCGTGGTGACCAGCACGCGCAAGCCCGACTCCGAGCTGCCGAGGTTGGCGGAGACCATCGCCACGTCCGGCTCCGGCCGGCGGCTCCGGGTCTCCTCGCGGAGCTCGCCGTCCTCTTGGTGGCAGCGGGCGCAGCGCGGCACCGTGCTGAAAGCGTCGGTTCCCACCTGGGCCTGGTCCGACGAATGGTAGAGCACACGCCCGGAGCGGCTCTGGATCCAGACCACCGTCCCTCTCTCGGCACCGAGGCTCGCCAGCGGTGCGGCCAGCAGCGCGTCGAGCAGGATCGGGGAGCCCAGCTCGGAGACCGCAGGCAGACAGCCGGTGGACGGCAGCCCCCGGGTGACCAGGAGGGCCGTCCCCGAGGCCGGCGAGCCCTCCCGCATCGAGCGCGCCTCGTAGAGCCGCGCCCCTCCCGACGACGTGCCGAGGGGTGCCCTCTCCAGATCCCGCCAGCCGGCGGCCTCGGAGGTGCCGGTCGCGGCCAGGACGCGGCCCCTGGCGTCGAGCATGAAGATGGCCCCGACCCGGGGCTCGGCCTCGCGCTCGGCCTCGCGCAGCGCGGCACGCAGCGACGACTCGTTCGCCGCGCCGTGGTCGCACAGGGTGTGGACCATCTCGTCGAGCTCCTGCCGGGTGCCCGCGATGCGGCCCTGGACCATCACGGCCACCTCGGCCGCGATGACCTGCTGTTGGCTCCGGTAGCGCTCGCTCAGGTCGCGGCGCAGCTCCTCGTAGACCTGCGCGGCCAGCCAGGCGCAGGCCGCGACCGCGCCCAGGGCGGCCACCCACAGCACCGCGCCGGCGACACGCGTGAAGCGCGGCGCCTTAGACGCCGACCTCGGGGTCGCGTCCATCGTCTTTGAAGGTTGGCTCTCTCCGTGCATGGATCCTCAATCAGCCTCGCCGCGCGGCTGCAAGAAGCTGACCAACCGCCGGCGTGGCGCTCTCAGATTCGTCGCTCGGGCCACCGGGCGTGCTCGGGGAGCTCGATGGCCTTGACGATGAGGTCCGAGACGAAGGCCGCCTTCATCTTGATGCCGTAGTGGCCGGCGATGTCGTCGATGCCGCTGCGGCAGCCATGGCAAGGGGTTACGCAGATCTCGGCGCCGGTGGCCGCGAGCTGCTCCGCCTTGACCCTCGTGCTCTTCATGCGCGACAGCTTCCACTGCGGGCCGCAGTTGATGACGCCGGCGCCGCCGCCGCAGCAGTAGTTGTGCTCGAAGCGGGGCTCCATGTCGCGGAAGTCCTCGCAGATCTCGCCGAGCACGTAACGGAGCTTGTGGTGCAGCCCCTGGCCGCGGACGATGTTGCACGGATCCTGGAGGGTCACCGGCTCTGTGAGCTTCTCTTTCACCTTGAGGCGGCCGCTGCTGAAGAGCTCCCAGTAGAACTCGACCGCGTGGGTCAGTGGCACCGGCGAGCCGGCCCACCCGAGGAGCTTCGGTCCTTCGCTGGTTACGCTCTTGATCGCGTGCCCGCACTCGCCGATCACGACGCGCTTGACTCGCAGGCGGCGCGCGTTCTCCCAGTGGTTGCGGACCACGCGCGCCATGACCCCGAGGTCTCCGGCGTACATGGCCATGTTGCTGTTGTCCCAGCCGTCGCTGCCCGGCATGGTCCAGTCGACACCGGCGGCCTCCATGATCTGGGCCATGTTCGCGAGGAGGTGCGCCAGGATCTTGGGCTCGATGGCCATGACCGTGTACATGACCTCGGCGCCCTCCCGGTCGATGGGGATGCGCACGCCCTCGAGCTCGTCCCGGGCGTCCTCCTCCTGCCACATCAACGCGTCGAGCCAGTCGTCCTGCTGCACCCAGAGCAGGTTCGAGGTGCTCGCGTGGCTGTTGGCCGCGTCCTGCAGGAGCTGTGGCACGACGCCGAGCTGGTTGCAGATGCGCCGCACCGTCATGATCAGGTAGGCGACGTCGATGCGGAAGGGGCAGTAGAGGCTGCACCTGCGACACGTGGTGC
>CAZQPP010000684.1:0-4041 GCA_964594295.1 uncultured Myxococcales bacterium
ACCCCCGTGGGCGAGGTCATCGACCGCGCCGCGAACCTGGTCACCCCGCTCGCGCCGGGGCGCATCCGCCTCGACGACCTGACCGCCGGCCTCCTCGACCGCCGCTTCGCCGTCGGCGCCGACGAGGCGGTCAGCTACCTCGAAGGAGAGCGCCCGGGCGTGCAGGTCGCCCGCACCCTGCTCGGAAAGCCGACCTCCTGCGTGGGGCGCGCCGCCGAGCTGGGCCTGCTCGACGGGCTCTACTGCACCTGCGCCGAAGAGCCGGCCGCGCGCGCGGTGCTCGTTACCGGCGCCGCGGGGGTCGGAAAGTCCAGGCTCCGCTACGAGTTCGTGCGCCGCCTGCAGGCCCGCTCGGAGACCTTCGAGATCCTCCTCGGGCAAGCCGACAGCATGAGCCAGGGCACGACCTACGGCCTGCTCGCCCAGGCCCTGAGGAGGGCCGCCGGGCTGCGCGTCGGCGAGCCGGTGGAGGTGCAGCGCCACCGCCTGCACGTGCGCCTCGCCCGCCACCTCGCCGCCTCCGAGGCCGAAGACGTGACCGGCTTCCTCGGCGAGCTCGTTGGCGTGCCCTTCGACGACCAGAAGAACCCGAAGCTCAGGGCCGCCCGCGAGGACCCGCGCCTGATGGCCGACCGGGTCCGCGACGCCTGGACGGCCTACCTGAAGGCCGAGTGCGGGGCCCAGCCCGTGGTCCTGATCCTCGAAGACCTGCACTGGGGAGACCAGGCCTCGGTCCAGCTCGTCGACGCCGCCCTGCGCGCCCTGCGTGACGAGCCCCTCGTCGTGCTCGCCCTCGCCCGCCCCGAGGTGCACGAGAGGTTCAGCGATCTCTGGGCCCAGCGCGAGCTTACCGAGCTCAAGCTCGGCGGCCTCTCGCGGCGCGCCTGCGAGAAGCTCGTCCGAGAGGTCCTCGGCGAGGACGTGTCGGAAGACGCGATCTCCCGGGTGGTCCAGCGCTCGGCCGGCAACGCCTTCTTCTTGGAGGAGCTCGTGCGCGCCGTGGCGGACCGCGACACCCACGAGCTCCCGGCCACCGTCGCCGGCATGGTCCAGGCCCGCCTCGACGCCCTCGACTCCGAGACCCGCCGGGTGCTGCGCGCGGGGAGCGTCTACGGGCAGGTCTTCTGGGCGGGCGGCGTGTCGCCCCTGCTCGGTGTGGGCGCCGAGTCCGAGTCGGTGACGACGCGCCTGAAGGCGGCCGTTGCGCACGAGGTGGTCGACCGGCACACCGACGCCATGTTCCCGGGCGAGGTGGAGTACGGCTTCCGCCACGCCATCGTGCGCGACACCCTCTACGAGACCCTGACCGAGCGCGATCGCACCCTGGCACACCGCCTGGCCGGCACCTGGCTCGAGGAGATGGGAGCCCGCGACGCCGCCGCGTTGGCGGAGCACTTCGAGCGCGGCTCCGAGCCAGGGCACGCCATGCGCTGGTACCTCCGCGCGGCCGAGGACGCCCTCGGCGGCCACGACCTCGAGGCCTGCACCGCCTACGCCGACCGCGGGGCCGCCTGCGGCGCCGCCGGCGAGACCCTCGGCCAGCTCCGCCTCGTGCAGGCCGAGGCCCACGCCTGGAAGGGGGAGCCGGCGCTCTCCGACGAACGTGCCCGGGAGGCGGCGGGCCTCCTCACCCCGGGCTCCGGCGAGTGGTTCAAGGCCCTCGGGGTCGGAATCCTGGCCGCCGGGCGCTTCGGCGACAACGAGCAGGTCACGCGCTGGCTCGACGAGCTCCGACAGACGCCCCCCGAGGAGAGCGCCCACCCGCGACGCATCATCGCCATCTGCCAGGCGGCCGGGCACCTGCTCAAGGTGGGCCGCCACGACCTCGTCGACGAGCTCGTCCGCATCGGCACCGAGGCGGCGGCCAGCCTCGAGGCCCTGCCCCCGGAGATCCGCGCGCGCTTCGGCCGCGTGCGCGCCTTCCGGGCGCTCCACGGCGGAGACCTCGGCGCCTTCGTGCTCCTCGGCGACTCCGCGCGCGACGGCTTCACCGAGGGCGGGGACCTGCGCAACGCCTGCCTGCAGCGGGTCAACGTCGGCTACGGCTTCCTGGAGCTCGGCCAGTACGCCCGCGCCGAGGAGGAGCTCCGCGCGGCGCTGGTCGACGCCTCCCGCCTCGGCGCCGCCGAGACCGCGGCGGTGGCCGAGCACAACCTGGGCCTCGCCCTCGCGCGCCAGGGCAACGTGAGCGAGGGCCTCGAGGTCGAGGAGAGGGCGGTCTCATTCTTCGCCCAGCAGGAGAACGCGCGCTTCGAGGGCGCCTCCCGCGCCTACTTCGCCGAGATCCTGGCCCTGGCCGGCCGGCACGACACCGCAGAGCTGGAGGCCCTGAAGGCCGTCGAGCTGCTCGCACCCTTCCCGCCGCTGAGGCCCCTGGCCCTGGCCACCCTCGCCCTCGTGCAGATGGAGCGCGGGCGCACCGGCGAGGCCCTGCAGAGCGCGATCGAGGCGGTCGCTCCCCTCGACACGAGCGAGCGCGTGGAGGCCGGAGAGGCGCGGGCACGGCTGCTCTACGCCAGGGCGCTCGCCGCCGCCGGCGAGAGGGAGAACGCCCGGGCCGCCGCAGAAGCCGCCTGCCGCCGAGCCCTCGAGCGCGCCGACCGCATCAGCGACACCGGCTTCCGAGAGAGCTTCGTCTCCCACGTGCCCGACATCCGGCAGACCCTCGATCTCGCCGAGGCCCTCGGCGTGTGCATCGAGGACGAGCCGAGCTCCGGCTCTTGAGTTGAGCCCCTCGTTCCCCTATCGTGCCCGCGCGGGGAATTGATCAACGGGGAAGGACCGTGCGACGCGCCGACCTGCTGCTCCTTCCGGTCCTTGTGGCCGGTGCATTGTTGTTGCTGCCCGCGTGCGAGACCGGCGCCATCGGCGACCCCGGCGGAGCCCTAGACCCGCCCGGCGGCGGGGGCGAGTACCAGGCGCCCGGCATGGATGAGGACGGCAACAGGGACGGCAAGGAGCCCACTGCCCCGCTTCCCTCGACCGATTCCGGCACGTCGTGGCCGGGCCCGAGCACCCTCAAGGACTCCGGCAGCCCCCCCGCGCCGGGGCATGACGCGGCCGCGGGCGCGGTCGGGGACGCGGGCCAGGAGGCCGAGCCCGACGCCTTCCCGGCCGACATGGACGGCGGAGGCTTGATGGACGGCGAGAGCTTCCCCGACGCAGACACCGGCGAGGAGCGGGACGGCGGCGGCGACGCCGATGACGCCGGAGAGCCCGATGACGCCGGAGAGCCCGATGACGCTGAAGAGCCCGACGACATCGAAGACAACGACGACGACGAAGGATCGGGCGACACCGAGGAGCCCGACGACGCCGGAGAAGACGACGCCGGGCAGGACCAGCCGGTCGACGCCGGCTGAGCGACCGCTCTCGCGCCTCCCGCTTGCGGCGCTTCCACCGTTCCCCTAGCCTGAAGAGGTACCGCCAGCGGGTTTCACCGGTGCAGTCTCCGCCAAGCCGCCTCCTGATAGCCATCGCGACGCTCTCGCTGCTCGCCGCCTCGGGCTGCGCCATAGGCGACCCGGGAGGGGCAGGCCCCGTGAGCGTGGGCTTGAGCGACACCGGCACGGCCGCCTTCGGCGACTACGGGAGCACCGCCCAGCGCAGCGACCAGAGCGAGGGGAACAAGTGGGCTGACGGCGCCGGGCACGGACCGGCCGAAGACGCCGGCGCAGCGGTCGCCGACGAGGGCGAGCCCAGCGCCGAAGACACCGCCGACGGGATCAGCGGCGACACGGGCGACCCGGGCCTCCCCACCGACGGCGCCGACACGGTCACCGAAGACACGACCGAGGACACCACGGAAGACACGGCGGAGGACACGAGCGCGGACGCGCTCGCCGATACCGTGGAAGACACACTCCTCCCCGATCAGGGCGGCGACGACTCGGACGTTCCGCCTCCCGACGGGGAGGACGTGTGGTCCGAGGACGCCTCGGAGGACGTCGAGACGGACGTGATCTCGGGGGCGACACCCAACTAGGCCCAGAACAAGCGATGTCGGGTAGCCCGGGGTGTTACCAACCCCGGGCCCCCACA
>CAZQPP010000685.1:0-4037 GCA_964594295.1 uncultured Myxococcales bacterium
GTCGCGGCCAACCTCCGCCTGGTCGTGTCGGTGGCCAAGCGCTACGCGCGCCGCGGCAGCGCCCTGCTGGACCTGGTCCAGGAGGGCAACCTCGGGCTCATCAAGGCCGCCGAGAAGTTCGACCACCGCCGCGGGCACAAGTTCAGCACCTACGCCACATGGTGGATCCGCCAGTCCATCACGCGCTCGATCGCTGACGACGGCCGCACGATCCGGGTCCCGGTCCACCTCCTCGACGCCTGGCACCGCATCCGCCGCGCCGCCGCCGCCATCGAGGCGACCGACGGCTCGAAGCCCTCGAAGAAGCAGCTCGCGAAGGCTGCCGGCCTCGACGTGGCGCTGGTCGAGAGGGTGCAGAAGCTCACCCAGTCGATCCTGAGCCTCGACGCTCCCGTCGGCGACGACGACGACGCGACCACGATGTCCTTCCTCTCGGACGCGGAGGCGGAGAGCCCCGAGGAGCCGGTGCTCCACCTCGACCTGCACCGCAGCCTCTGCCGCGCCCTCGCGGGCCTGAGCGAGCGCGAGGCGAAGATCTTGAGGATGCGTTACGGCATCGGTGAGCCGCGGACCTACACGCTCGAGGAGGTCGGCACCTGCTTCGACCTCACCCGTGAGCGCATCCGCCAGATCGAGGTCGCGGCGCTGCGCAAGATAGCCACGACGCCGCGCGCGCGGGACGTGTTGGAGCGCTACCTGGACGCCTGAGGAGCCTCCGCCCTCCGGCCTCGGAGCTTACGCCTCGGGCACCTCTTCGGCCTCTTTGGCTGGCTCCGTCCCGCGGCCCACGACGACCTGAGCGGGGCGCAGGATGCGCTCGTGGTGGCGGTAGCCGAGGCGCAGCACGCGCAGGACCCGACCGTCCTTGGCCTGGTCCTGCACGGGCTCGATGGCCATGGCCTCGTGCTCGGCAGGGTCGAAGGCCGCGCCGGCCGGGTCGTACTGCTGGAGGCCGAGCTCGTCGAGCTGGGCGAGGAACTGGCGGTAGATGAGCTGCACGCCGTCGACGATCCCGCGCGTCTGCTCGTTGACCTCGACGGCGTCGAGGGAGTGCTGGAACTGGTCGAGGATGGGGACCAGCCTCGCGAGGAGCTCGCCCTTCTGGTGCTCCACGGCGCGCTCCTTGTCGCGCTCGATGCGCGCGCGCGTCGCCTCGGACTCCTCCTGGAGGGCCTGGATCCCCCTCGCCAGCTCGTTCACCCGGGCTCGGCGAGACTCCAGCTCCTCGCGCAGGATCTCGTTCTCCTCGACGAGAGCACGGAGGGTCGGGTCTCCCGGATCACCTTCGGGCAGGTCGGCCGCGGCTTCATCGCGCCCGCTGCGTTTGTCGATGACCCTGAAGCCAGAGCCTTCCGGCTCGCCCGCTCCCTTGGGCTTGGGCTCGTCGCCGCGCTGCTGCCCTGACGCGTCGTTTGGGCTGGTCATTCTCTGCCTGTCTTCGTGAGCGTGGGGCGCGGCAGTATAGGTCGCTTCGCCGCGCCTTCAAGGCCGCGACTGCGTTCCCCCTGCCGGGGCGGACTCGTCGGGGTAGAAGCGGTGCCCGATGCCCCGCCCGTCCGGCACGCCCAACTCCATGGCTTTTCGGAAGTGGAGCTTCCCCTTTGCCGGGTCCTTCATCCCGTACATGAAGGCGAGCGCGCAGTGCGCCTCCCCGTACTCAGCGTCGAGCGCGATTGCCTTCTGGTACATCTCGATGGCCTTCCCGGGCTGCCTCCCCAAGCTCGCGAAGCCGAATGGCAATGGCGCCACCGGAGCCGGTGGACTAAGACCGTCTCCTGGAGCATCATCCCCGTCAATCCCCGTCAGCTCGCCCAGAGCCTCCGCCCATGCGCTGGCGAGTCCACCCGAGCACCCGGTTCTACCGCCCTGAGGAGTCGTCCATGAGCAACGATAAGGGTCCGTGCCAGAGCTTCCTGGCGGACGTGAGACAGACCTTTGACCGTGCGGCCAAGCACACGTCGCACCCGGCGGGTCTGCTCGAGCAGATCTGGAACTGCAACTCGGTCTTGCACGTCTCCTTCCCGCTCGCCCGCGGCGACGGCTACGAGGTCATCCACGCCTGGCGAGCCGAGCACAGCCACCACAAGACGCCGGTCAAGGGCGGCATCCGCTACAGCCCGCTGGTCAACGAGGACGAGGTCGTCGCCCTGGCCAGCCTGATGACCTTCAAGTGCGCCATCGTGGATGTGCCCTTTGGCGGCGCCAAGGGCGGGATCATGATCGATCCGAAGAAGTACTCGACCGAAGATCTCGAGCGCATCACGCGC
This sequence comes from uncultured Myxococcales bacterium, assembly GCA_964594295.1. Lineage (GTDB taxonomy): Bacteria > Myxococcota_A > UBA9042 > UBA3505 > UBA3505 > CAZQPP01. Next base: position 2,268 of record CAZQPP010000685.1, read on the forward strand.
CGCTTCACCCTCGAGCTGTGCCGCGCCAACTTCATCGGTCCGGCCACCGACGTGCCGGCGCCCGATGTCAGCACCGGCCCGCGCGAGATGGGCTGGATGTTCGACACCTACCGCACCGTGAACCCCGGCACCATCGACGCGGCGGCCTGCGTCACCGGCAAGCCGGTGGCCTCCGGCGGAATCCGCGGTCGCACCGAGGCCACGGGCCAGGGCGTGGTCTTCGCCGCCCGAGAGGCCTGCAACGTCGCAGAGGACATGAAGGCCCGCGGCCTCGACACCGGCCTGGCCGGCAAGAGGGTGCTCATCCAGGGCTTCGGCAACGTGGGCTTCCACGCCGCGCGGCTCTTCCACGAGTCGGACGCCAAGGTCATCGCCATCTCCGAGGTGGAGGGCACCATCTACAACGAGATGGGCCTGGACCCGGTCAAGGTCAACGAGCACCGCGCCGAGACCGGCAGCATCATCGGCGCACCCGGCAGCACCGCCCTGCCGGAGGACGCGAGGCCGCTGGAGATGGAGTGCGACATCCTCGTGCCGGCGGCCATCGAGCAGGTGGTGCACCGGGGCAACGCGGCCAACATCAAGGCCAAGGTCGTGGTCGAGGGCGCCAACGGTCCGCTCACCCACGCCGCCGACGAGATCCTCGCCGAGCGAAACGTGCTCGTGGTTCCGGACATCTACGCCAACTCCGGCGGCGTCACGGTCTCCTACTTCGAGTGGCTCAAGAACCTCTCCCACGTGCGCTTCGGCCGCATGACCAAGAAGCACGAGGAGATGATGCTGCGCGGGCTCATCGACGCCTACGAGCAGACCTCCGGCGCCCGCCTCAACGTCAGGCAGCGCGACGCCCTGGTGCAGGGCGCCGACGAGTTCGACCTGGTGAACTCGGGCCTCGACGACACAATGACCAACGGCTACGCCGAGATCCGCGAGGTGACCCTGCAGAACAAGGCGATACAGGACCTGCGCACCGCCGCGATGACGGTCTCGATCAACAAGATCGCCCAGTGCTACCTCGAGCTGGGGATCTTCCCGTAGGCGCCTGACAACCTGCGGCCAGGTCACTCAAACAACAAAGCCCGCCTCTTTCGAAGCGGGCTTTGTGTTGATGTGACTGGGTGGAGCCGATGGGAATCGAACCCACGACCTCTTGAATGCCATTCAAGCGCTCTCCCGACTGAGCTACGGCCCCGGGAAGGAATGAAAGATCTCTGGCGCAGGGCCGGCGGCGCCTGGGGCGGCGGGCCGGCGAAGCGCGGAGCCCTATACCATCGGGATATGGAGGGCGCAACGGGGCGCGTGCCCCACAATCCGCTCTCCTCGCGGCTGGGGCCTCAGGCTGCTCTTGCCTGGAGCGGTGCGGCTTCCTGGGCGAGGGCGCGTTGGAGGGCCCGCCGGGCGTCGGGGAAGAGGTGCTTGAAGCGCAGGCGCAGCAGCTCGTCGCCTTGCTCCACGACCTCACCGAGGGCGAGGCAGCTCTGGGTGCCGTCGGGCAGGCCGAAGCGAATCCAGCAGTGGGTAGCCGCCGGGGCGGGCTCGAGGAGGTGGACCGTGATGCCGCGCAGGTCGAGGGAGACCACGTTTGCGTGAACTCGAATCTGATCGCGGAAGCGAGCGACGGCCGAGAGCGCTGGGAGCATGGTGTACCTCCGGAGGCTGCCGTCAGCGTAGGTTGAATCTCCGCGCGCGCAAGAAATGTAGGGCCCTTTTTTTGAGTGTGTCCCACTTGACCCGCGGAATCCAGATCCGCAAGCGTTTGGGCCTTGGCCC
>CAZQPP010000686.1:0-4021 GCA_964594295.1 uncultured Myxococcales bacterium
GTAGCCGGGGGCCTGGAACTGGATGAACGAGACGCGGATCTGCTCCGACGCCCAATCCTCGGCCACGCGTGCCTTGAAGTCCTCGAAGCCCACCGGGGAACAAACGGGACGCCCCGTGCGGTAAACCTCGCTCGGCGACGAGCAGGTGTCCGGGCCGTCGCCGAGGACCACGATGTGCCGGGGTTGGTTGGGCGCCTCCGTCTTGAGGAAGTCCCAGGCCACCGACACCGCCTCCCAGAGGTTGGTGCGACCCCTGGCGAAGCCCCCGAGGGTGTTGAGCTTGTCCGTGAAGACGGAGGTGTTGGAGCCGAAGCACTGCTCGGCGCGCTCACGCTCGTCGCCGGCCTCGAGCGTGCACGCCGCGTCCACGCCCTCGTGGCCGTTGAAGGTGAAGACCACGAGCTTGTCGCCCGCGTTGAGGCTGCGGATGAAGCGCACGGACTGTGCGAGCCTCTGGCTGCTGTAGTCCGAGCTGAACGGCTGCCGGTTCGCCGCGGGAGTGAGCATGTCGAGCTCGTCTTCCCGCCTGTCGTCGGAGTCGATGAGCCCGTTCATCGATCCCGACTGGTCGATGAGCAGCGCCACCGCCACGGGCACGCCGCGCCCGGCCGCGAAAGGCTCGTAGGACAAGGACTCGACGCGAGACGAGGGGCTCCGGCTCCCCTGACAGCGCTGCCCGCTCAGCAGATCGTCGTCGGGATAGGGCTCGACGCAGTCGACGGAGACATCGAGGATCTCGGCGCTTATGCCGAATGCGCCGGCGCGGTCGGAGAGGGTCTCGATCCCGACCTTGTCTCCGGGCCTGATGGCGCGGTCGAGCTCCGGCGTCTCGGCCTCGTCGCTGCTTTTCAGCTCGTAGGAGAGGAGGTTGAGGTTGAGCTCGATCACGGAGGCCGGCCCCGAGCACACGCGCCTGTAGCCGGTACCGAGCGCCTCGGCGGAGAAGGCGCTGAGCACCTGGATCCTGTCGAACCTGACGCTCTCGCCGGGTCCGCCGACGGCGCCCGGCGGGAAGGTGAGCACGACCCCCGCACCTTCACCGGCACCTGCCGGCCCTCCCCCACCAGGCAAGCCCGGCGGCGGCTCGTACCCGCCCGCGCCGCCCCCCGTCGAGCAGGCCCCGCAGAGCAGCACGAAGATCCCGATCCCCATTGCACACCGGCTACGGCTCATCACTGTCACACTCCTCCCAGGCTGAAGCACCAGCACGATACACGCGAGGATACGAGACGGCCACCCCCTTCTCCAGGGACACCGCCCTGGTGCGACCTCGCCGCGCACAGGCTATAGTCCCGCCCATGCCGACCTCTGCTCCACCCACCTCCCCCACAATAACCGAAGCCCTCACCTACGACGACGTCCTCCTGCGCCCTGCCTATAGCGAGGTCATGCCGAAGGACGTGTGCCTGGGCTCCTCCCTGACCGGCCGAATCAAGCTGGCGATCCCCCTCGTCTCGGCCGCCATGGACACCGTGACCGGCTCGAGCATGGCCATCGTGCTGGCGCGGGCCGGCGGCATCGGCGTCATCCACAAGAACCTGGACGTCGATCAGCAGGCCGCCCAGGTCGCGAGGGTCAAGAAGTACGAGACCCACATCATCGGCGACCCAATCACCATCGACCCGGTGCGCCCCCTGCGTGAGGCGCGGGCGCTGATGGAGGAGTTCAACATCAGCGGGGTGCCGGTGGTCGAGGAGGGCCGCCTCGTCGGCATCCTCACCTCGCGCGACCTTCGCTTCGAGGAGAACTTCGAGCAGCGCGTCGGCGACGTCATGACCACCGAGCTCGTCACCGCGCGGGAAGACACGACCTTGAGGGAAGCGCGGACCATGCTCCACAAGGCCAAGGTGGAGAAGCTCCCGCTCGTCGACGAGCGGGGCAGCCTCGTGGGCCTCATCACCATCCGCGACATCCTGAGCCGCGCCGCCTACCCCGACGCCACCAAGGACGCCAAGGGGAGGCTCCGCGTCGCCGCCGCCGTCGGCGCGAGCCCTGAGGCGGACGAGCGGGCCGCGGCGCTCCTCGAAGCCGGCGCCGACGCCATCGTCATCGACACCGCGCACGGGCACAGCAAGAACGTCATCGCCACCCTCGGCCGCCTTCGCGGGCGTTACCCCGACGCGCAGCTCATCGCGGGCAACGTCGCCACTGCCGAGGCCACGTCAGCGCTCGTCTCCGAGGGAGCGAGCGCCGTGAAGGTCGGCATCGGCCCGGGCTCCATCTGCACCACGCGGATCGTGGCTGGTGTCGGCGTGCCGCAGCTGACAGCCGTGATGGAGTGCTCCGAGACCGCGGCCCGGGGCGGCGTCCCGGTGATCGCGGACGGCGGCATCAAGTACTCGGGCGACGCGGTCAAGGCCCTCGCCGCCGGAGGAGCCACCGTGATGGTCGGCTCGGTGCTCGCCGGCACCGAGGAGGCCCCAGGAGACCGCATCATCTACCAGGGCCGCGCCTACAAGGTGTACCGCGGGATGGGGAGCCTGAGCGCCATGGCCGGCGGCAGCAAGGACCGCTACTTCCAGGAGGACACCAAGGAGGTCGGCAAGCTCGTCCCGGAGGGCATCGAGGGCCGCGTGCCCTACAAGGGCCCCGCCGAGGCGGTGCTGCACCAGATCCTCGGCGGCATCCGCGCGGGCATGGGCTACCTCGGCGCCCAGGACCTCGAGGCGCTGCGCGAGAACGCTCGCTTCGTGAAGATCACCGGAGCGGGGCTGCGCGAGAGCCACGTGCACGACGTGGAGATCACCAAGGCCGCCCCGAACTACAACAGGTAGCTGTTAGCTGTTAGCTGTTAGCTGTTAGCTTCGAGGCGCTAACGACTGGCCGCTAACGGCTGACCGCCAACGGCTGATGGCTAATGGCTCATAAAAAGACCCAGCGCCGCTCACACGACCGGGTCCTCGTCTTGGACTTCGGCAGCCAGTACACCCAGCTCATCGCCAGACGCATCAGGGAGCAGAAGGTCTACTGCGAGGTCCACCCCTTCGACTGGGCGCCGGAGCGCATCAAGGCATTCGGCGCGCGCGCCGTCGTGCTGTCGGGAGGCCCCGGCACCGTGACCGAAGAGGGCGCCCCGCACCCCGACCCGTGCGTCAGCGAGCTCGGCGTGCCGGTGCTCGGCATCTGCTACGGCCTGCACTGGCTGGCGCACCACCTCGGCGGCGTGGTCGAGCCCGCGGGCAAGCGCGAGTACGGCCGCGCCTCCATCCACGTCGGCAGCGCCGACGGGCTCTTCAAGGGCTTCGAGGCCTCGGCCGGGAACCCGGTCTGGATGAGCCACGGCGATCACGTCAAGGCGGTGCCGCCGGGCTTCGAGGTGCTCGCGCGCAGCGAGGACGACGTGGTCGCGGCCGTCGGCGACGCCGGCCGCCGCCTCTACGGCGTGCAGTTCCACCCCGAGGTGGCGCACACCCGCGACGGCGTGAAGCTCTTGAGGAGCTTCCTCTTCGACATCGCCGGCCTGCGCGGCGACTGGAGCATGCTCGCCTTCGCCGAGGAGGCAGTCACGGCCATCCGGGAGCAGGTGGGCGAGCAGGGCCGCGTCGTGTGCGGGCTCAGCGGCGGTGTGGACAGCTCCGTCTGCGCCCTGCTCGTACACCGCGCGGTGGGCGATCGCCTGCGCTGCATCTTCGTCGACCACGGCCTGCTCCGCTACGAGGAGGCCCGCCACGTCGAGGAGACCTTCGCCGACGTGGGCCTCGACCTCGTCACGGTGGACGCCTCGTCGCGCTTCCTCACTGCCCTCGAGGGCGTCACCGACCCCGAGGAGAAGCGCAAGATCATCGGCCGCCTCTTCATCGACGTCTTCGAGGAGCAGGCCAGGAAGATGGGCGAGGTGAGCTTCCTCGCCCAGGGCACCCTCTACCCCGACGTCATCGAGTCGGTGAGCCACCGCGGCCCCTCCCACACCATCAAGAGCCACCACAACGTCGGCGGGCTGCCCGAGAGGATGAAGCTCGAGCTCATAGAGCCCCTGCGTGAGCTCTTCAAAGACGAGGTCCGCGAGGTCGGAGGCGTGCTC
>CAZQPP010000687.1:0-4017 GCA_964594295.1 uncultured Myxococcales bacterium
GCGACCAGGCGCCCGCGGCCGTCGAAGACCGCGCAGCTGAAGTCCAGGCGCTCGCGGATGTTCACCGAGCGCGCCAGGCGCCTCAGCAGCGCGCCCGCCTCCTCGGCGACGGCGGCGAAGCGGCGTCCCCACAGCTCGACGGCGTAGGGTGTTCGTTCGGTGGGCCTCGATGGCGGCGCTGGCGCGGTGGGCTCGAGGTGCAGCAGGCCGTCCGCGCGACGGGCCTGCCATCCTGGCGGCACCCAGATGGAGGTCGAGGGCTCGACCAGCAATTCGGGCCCGCGCGCCGTCGCCGAGCCGATGCCCCATGGGTCTTCGGCGGTGGGCGGCGCTGTGGGGCGGGGCCCGCGGACCCGGGCGCGTACGTTGACGATCTCCACCGGGAGCTCCGGCCGGTCGAAGCCGTAACGCCTCCGGTGCTCGACGGCGAAGGCGGCGAGGAGCGCGTTCGGCTCCTCCGCGAGATCGGCTCCACCTCCGGCGCAGGTGATCTCGATGGCGTGGTCGGTTCCCTCGTGCCTGAGATCGACGCTCAAGACGGCGTCGCCGAGCTCGGGCAGGTCGCCGAGCAGCCTCTCGAGGGTGGAGCGCGCCTCGGTCCAGGCCTCCGGCATTCTCCGCCAGAGCGGGGAGACCGCGCTCTCCTCGCGCCGCGCGAGGGCCTGCCCGAAGGCCGACAGGACCGACGCGCACGGGTGCACCAGCACCGCGCGGATGCCGAGCCGTGCCGCGACCTCGGCCGCGTGCTGGCCCGCGGCGCCGCCGTAGGAGACCAGGGCGTGGTCGCGGAGGTCGATGCCGCGCGCGGTGGCCAGGCGAGAGACCGCCTGGGCCATGGACTCCCTTGCGATTGAGAGGAATTGCTCGGCGGGGCCGGGGAGGCGCACCCGGGAGGGGTCGAGGGGCGGATCGAAGCCCGTGGGGTCGACGAGGCCCGCGGCCAGGGCGGCGTCGGTGAGGGTGGGCGGGCCGCCGCGCCCGTAGCACTGCGGCCCCGGGTCAGCGCCCGCGGACTCGGGCCCGACCTTGAGCCGCAGGCCGTCGGAGCTCAGGATGGAGCCGCCGCCCGCGGCGATGGTCTCCACCTCGAGCATGGGCCGGCGGAGGCGCACACCGGCCGCTCGCACCTCCCCCTCGCGGCGAGGGAGGCGCCCGGCGTCTACGCGGCAGAGGTCCGTCGAGGTCCCGCCCATGTCGAGACCGACCGCCCGCGCGAAGCCGGCCTGCTCGGCGACGGCGGCCACGGCGAGCACCCCGCCGGCCGGGCCCGAGAGGACGGCGTCGGGGGCGCGCAGCTCGAGGGCCGGGCTCAGCCCTCCGTCGCTGCGCATGGCGAGGGCGCCGTCCCGGATGCGGTCCCTGGTGAGGGCTGCACGCAGCACCGGCGTGACTCCGGCGTCCACGAGGCTCGTCTCCACGCGCGCGAGCAGGCCGATCTCCGGGGAGGCGCGGTGGCCGAGGGAGAGCAGGGGCACCGGGAGGCCTCGCTCGCGGCAGAGCTGCCCCACGTGCTCGGCCACGCGAAGCTCGTGGGCCGGGTTCCGGTTGCTGTGGAGCAGGGCGATCGCGATCGCCTCCATGCCGTCGAGGGGGAGATCGCCCAGCTCGAGCGGCTCCACCTCGGCGCCCTCGGCGTCCAGACGCCCCGCCACCTCGACGACCTCGGAGAAGGGGGGGGGCGGCCACCCTCTGTCCGGGTCGAAGATCGCGGGGCGCGCCATGTCGCCGAGGTGCACCAGGTCTCCGAGGCCGCGGTTGGTGATCAGGAGGGTTGGCACGGCCTTGCCCTCGAGCAGCGCGTTCGTGGCGACGGTGGTTCCGAAGGTGAGCGCTCCCTCGGCGAGCTCGCCGACCACGGCCTCGTCCGAGCGCACCTTCCGCACGGAGCTGCGGCCGTCGTCCGAGACCACGACGACGTCGGTGAAGGTGCCCCCGCGGTCGACATAGGTGCGCGGCATGGGGCGCACGATAGCCCGAAGCGCTGGAGCCGGGAAGGCGCCCCTCGCGACAACATCCTTATCCCCCGTGACCACGTGTCCTGGGCCTGCTACCCTTGACAGCGCGCCAGCAGGCGCCTAGGAAGCCGGTCTTCGATATCGAAGGGAACAAGCTGGGAGAGCGTGCCGTGCATCGACTGACCCTTATCCTCTCCGTCCTCTTCCTCCTCTCCACCGTGCTCGTCGCTTGCGGTGAAGAAGGGGGACCTGAGCTCTCCGGGATCGGGGAAGGCGGACCGACCATCACGAAGATGCAGCAGTCGAGCCTCGTGGTCGGCGAGCCGCTCAACTTCTACGGTCACAACTTCCTGGATCCCGAGGAAGGCAAGACCAAGCTCGTCTTCGAGGGCGTCTACGTCTGGGAGGACGCGGACGGCAAGGAGGTGGTGGAGAACGTGCCCGGCCTCGTCGTCGCGCCGCTCTACGACGGTGAGTTCGAGGAGGACGGCTTCGTGAAGGTCGAGGAGGACGGCGACGAGGTCGAAGAGCCGGTCGCCACGGGGACGAGGGTGCTGCGCTGGAACCGCTTCGGTCCGTACGACGTGCCCTTCACGCACGAGGGCAACAAGACCGGCACCTTCAAGGGCACGGTGAGCGCTACCAACTACCACAACGACGGGCGGGTCGAGGCCGACGAGAGCCCGAGCGACGTCGCCATCGAGGTCCAGCCGTCGGTGCTGATCACCAGGCTCGAGCCTGTCGTGGGTCTCAACTCCAAGAAGGAGATCCGCACGGCTGGCTGCGCCGGCCCCGCGCTGCGCGCGCACGGCGGCATGCCCTACATCCTCGAGGTGGAGGCCGTCGGATTCGAGCCGGCCTTCTTCCACTACCGCCTCAGCGGCGTGAACAACCAGGACGGCTTCGTCGAGTTCGTGCACGCGGCCGTGCACCACCCCGAGGCTCCCGGCCGCGACCGGCTCGGCGACCCGGGCTGGCCCGCCTGGAAGGAGCGCGAGATCGTGGTCTTCAACCCCGTCTCCGACGACGAGGAGTACAGCATCGCCGGCATCCGCGTGACCGTCGTCGACGCCAGCAACAACGAGTACCACACGGCCCTACCGCTGAGCGTCGTCCGGCCGATGCACTTCTACCACGACGGCAAGCGCCGCCTCGCCGAGTACTACGAGCCGGAGGTCGTGCACGGCCCCGTGCCCGGCGCCATCGGGACGGTTGTGACCTACGCGGAGTCCACCGCCGAGACCCGCCAGCGCGGTGTGAGCGTCGGCATGAGCGACAACTGGACCAAGGGCCAGGCCAAGACCCAGAACACCAACTGGTCCGAGGGCATCAGCGAGACCACCTCGCTCAGCGCCACCAACGCGCGCGGCGAGTCCCACTCCGAGGCCGAGAGCGCCCAGGAGACCTACGGCAGCAGCTACTCGAGCAGCGAGACCAACAAGGTCGACTTCTCCTCGAGCACCGGCACCGACTGGGGCTGGAACAAGTCCGAGAGCAACTCCAAGGAGGAGTTCAAGTCCCACATGGGCGAGATCTACGGCGAGGTCTCCGCCGAGGTCAGCTCCAGCGTCACCGGCGAAGGCTCCGTGCCCGGCATCGCGAAGGTCAGCGGCACCGTCGGCACCAAGGTCGGCGCGCGCGGCGGCGCCAAGACCGGCGACACCGTCGGCGACCGCCGCGGCAGCCAGGAGACGAGCGGCTCCCACATGTACGAGTCCGAGTCCGAGACCCAGGCCTTCGGCAGCGCCACCACCGACGGCCGCTCCGAGAGCGTGTCGGGCACCTTCGGCCTGACCAACCAGAGCACCATCAACTCCAGCACCTCGGAGACCCAGGCCAAGAGCGACAGCACCACCTACGTGATGGGCGGCGGCGAGGGCCTCTCCGAGAACTACACCGTCGGCAACCAGAAGTCCTGGCAGGAGACCTTCGTCAACTCCGAGTCCGTGACCAAGAGCTTCTCCAACTCGAGCAAGGTCCCCCGCGGCCGTTGCGCGGTGGTCTACCGCCAGACCGTCCGCTACGTGCGCACCGCCCAGCTCTACACCTACGACCTCTGCGG
>CAZQPP010000688.1:0-4014 GCA_964594295.1 uncultured Myxococcales bacterium
CCGCTGCCTACCGGTCTTCGTCGTCGTCCTCTTCCGATGTGTCGCCGTGGCGGTCGCGGTCGTTGTCCGGCTGGTCGTGGTTGGCCTTGCGCGGGCAGTTGTCAGCCGTGTCCGGCAGCCCGTCGTTGTCGTCGTCGGGGTCGCAGGGGTCGCCCACGCCGTCGCCGTCGTTGTCGGCCTGGTCGGTGTTGTGCACCCGCGGGCAGTTGTCGACTCCGTCCGCCTCGGCGTCGCCGTCCGTGTCCTCGTCGCAGGCGTCACCGATGGAGTCTCCGTCGAGGTCCGCCTGGTTCGGGTTCGTCGCGTTCGGGCAGTTGTCAGTCTTGTTGGGGATCCCGTCGCCGTCCCTGTCCCGGTCGCAGACGTCTCCGATGCCGTCCCCGTCCGCGTCGCCCTGGTCAGCGTTGGGCTCGTCGGCGCAGTTGTCGTCTTCGTCCTTCACCGCGTCGCCGTCCACGTCCTCGTCGCAGAGGTTGCCGACGCCGTCGTTGTCCGAGTCCTTCTGCCCGTCGTTGGGCGTGAGGGGGCAGTTGTCGAGCCCGTCGGCGACGAGGTCTCCGTCGTCGTCGTCGTCACAGGCGTCGCCCGCGCCGTCGCCGTCGGTGTCCTCCTGGCCCGGGTTCTCGTGGGCGGGGCAGCTGTCGTCGCAGCGGTGCGTCTGCCGCGAGGCGCAGGGCGCGTCGCCCGGCTCACCGCTCTCGTCGCCGTCCTCCAACACGCCGTCGCCGTCTTTGTCCTTGTCGCAGACATCGCCGACGCCGTCGCCGTCGCTGTCGTCCTGCTCCTTGTTCTCCACCTCGGGGCAGTTGTCCTCGGCGTTGTGCACGCCGTCGCCGTCGCTGTCGCTCGTCTCACCGCAGCCCGGCATCGGCAGGTTCACGCAGACACGCTCGAGGGTGCACACGTCGGCGGTGCAGGGATCCCCGTCCGAGCAGTCGTCGGGCCCGCCGCAGGCCGGCGTGATCGGGGCGCAGCGCCCGCCGATGCACGCGAAGCCCGGCCGGCAGTGGGCCAGCTCCGTGCAGGAGCTGCGGCAGCTCTCCTCGTCCAGGCAGGCGTAGGCGCCGCAGGTCGTGCCGCCGTAGTCGACGCAGGTGCCCCGGCCGTCGCAGAGCTTCGGGAAGCGCAGCAGGCCGCCGGCGCATGAGAAGCCGCTGCAGACGGTGCTGGAGCCGTGGGGCTTCCAGTCCACGCACTCGACTGGGCCGGCCCCGGACTCGGAGCACTCGATGCGCCCTCTCCAGCACGGCCCGCTCGGTGCGGGCTCGCACTCGACGCCGATGTCGAAGTCCTCGTCGACGCCGCCGTCGCAGTCGTCGTCCAAGCCGTTGCAGAGCTCGCGGGCGTCGGGCCTGATCCCCGGGTCGCCGTCCTCGCAGTCGCCGGGCTCGGTCGCGGTGTGCTCCCCGTGGGGCCCGCAGGTGCAGACCGCCTCGGTCGTGACGCCGAAGCCGTCCCGGTCCGCGTCGAGGTAGTAGATGACGCATGCGGCGCCCGGCTCGTCGATCCGCCCGTCGCAGTTGTTGTCGATCCCGTCGCAGAGCTCCTGGGCTCCGTGGTGGACCGCGGCGTCGAGGCGGTCGCAGTCCTCCTCGTCCGGGTCGCCGTCGTCGTCGTCGTCGCCGTCGACGCAGTCGGCGTCGCGGTCGCGGTCGGTGTCGGGGAAGCCCTCGTCGACCTTGCCGTCGCAGTTGTTGTCCTGGCCGTCGCAGATCTCGGGCCCGCCGAAGCGCACGCCTTCGTTCGCGTCGTCGCAGTCCCCGCCGTCTCTGGCGTTGTGCTTGCCCTCGGGGGCGCAGAGGCAGCGGCTGTCGCCCGAGACGCCGGCCCCGTCGCCGTCCCCGTCCCGGTAGAAGAGCACGCAGTCGTCGGCGTTCTCCTCGTCGACCACTCCGTCGCAGTCGTCGTCTATTGCGTTGCAGCGCTCGGTCTCCGGCACGCAGCAGTCCGCCGGGCAGGTGCTCGCGTCCTCCTGGAGGCTGGGGCACTGGCTGCACACACCGTCGCCGCATGACCCGCAGTCCAGCGGGCAAGTGAACAGGCTCTCGCCCTTGTCGGCCTCACATTCGCAGTTGCCGCAGGTAGAGGCACAGTCCTCGGGGCAGATCTCGGGTCCCTCCCCGCCTTCGCAGACGCGGTTTCCGCAGGCCTTGATCGCGCAGTCCTCGACACAGGTGGTCGGGTCCTCACCGCGGTCGCAGGTGCCGTTGCCGCAGGCCGACCCACAGTCCGCCGGGCAGGTCTCGGTGTTCTCTCCACAGCCGAAGCCGAGGCAGAAGCCGTCTCCGCAGCCGAAGGTGCCTGCGGGAGAGCGGCAGCAGTCCTCCCGGCAGGTGCTCGGGTTCTCCCCGCATGGTGAGCATTGCTCGTCCCCGCACACCGCGCAGTCGCAGGCGCAGGTGTCCAGGTCCTCGCCGCACAGGCCGTCGCACACGTCGTCTCCGCAGACGCAGCAATCCTCGGCGCAGCTCTTCGAGGTCTCCGGCTCGGGGCAGTCCGCCATGCACAGGCCGTCCCCGCACTCGCAGGGGACCTCGTCGGTCTCCCCGTCGCAGTCGTTGTCGATGTCATCGTCGAGGCGCTCCTCGGCCGGTATCTGCGCGCTGCACGCGGACAGGATTCCCGTCGCGTTGCACATCTTCGTGCCCTCGCAGGTGCCGAAGTCATTCGAGATCGCGCAGGGGACAAGCACGCCTCTCTCGATGTCGTCCGGCCTGCACGGGCAGATGCCCTCGTCCTGGACGCAGTGGAAGCCCACCGCTCCGCCCGCGGTCTCGATCTCCAGGCACGAGTAGCCCTCGGGGCAACCCGTGTCGGCGCAGTCGCCGCCGCAGAAGCTGCCTTCGCCTCCGTAGCGCACGCACTGCACCTTCAACCCGCCGGGCCCTTCGCAGTCACTCGCCGTGGCGCAGGGCCGGCACAGAGATGCCAGCAGGGACACGCAGACCTCCCCGTCCTCTCCACCGATGTCGAGGCACTCCCACCCGGCCGGGCAGGGCTGCTCGACGCAGGAGCGGGTGCAGACCAGCTCTCCGCCGTGGGGCAGGCACGGAGCCCCAGCGCAGTCCTCCCTGGTCTCGCAGGCGGCCTTGAGCTTGTCTACGACCGGCGTCGCGTCGAGCTGCACGTCTAGGACGGGCTCCTCGCCGTCCGTGAGACCCGCGACGTCTCCTTCCTCCACGTCCTTCGGCCCGACAGCCCCGCCGTCGGCCGCGTCTTCGGCCGGCACGTCCTTGTCCTCCGCCCCGTCGCCGGTCTTCCCCCCCTCGGTGGTGCACGCGCCGGCGATCAGCCCAAAGACCGCGGTCACGAGGCCTCCCAGCAAGAACAGACGACGCAACGACAACAGAACGCGCGACTCGAGCATCAGCTCTCCTCCGATGACGGTCCACGGGTATGGTACCCATCCCCACGGGTACGGGCAACTTGCGCTCGCGGCCAGGATCCGCCGCCTGGCGGCGTCGGATCGAGCGGTTAGCCCTCAGCTGTTGGCGAAGGCAGTCCCGTCACCCATCGGGTGCACCTTCCACGAGGAGGGAAAGCAGCAAACGGCTAATGGCTAATGGCCAACGACAGCAATCCGCCGGCGTTGGCCGGTGGATTGTCGGCGGCGTTCCGCCGGCGCGTCGCGCAGCTAGGGCGCTGGCTGGAAGACGTTGGTGCGCACGCCCGAGACGCCGTAGATCTCGTACCTGGCGCGGGGCCTGTAGTGGCGGCAGTCCTCGCGATCGGCGTCTTCGGGGCAGATGCCCATTGCCTCGTCGTTCACGATGCCGATGATGTTCTGCCAGCTGTAGCGGCGGCCCTGGTCGTCCTGACCGCCGCTGACGGCGCCGGCCAGCAGGTTGTTCAAGACCTTGCGCGTGGACACGCCCATCTGGGCGAACCATGCGGTCGTGGTGTTGTTCACCACGTCGGCGTCCATCCAGCCGGTTGGGTCCTCGTCAGTGGCTTTGTTAACGAACACCTGCTTCGTGTAGTACTCGTAGGACCAGCAGCTGTTCATGAAGAGGA
>CAZQPP010000689.1:0-4007 GCA_964594295.1 uncultured Myxococcales bacterium
GCCACCGAGGTCTGCAACTCGGTGGACGACGACTGCGACAGCTCGACCGACGAGGGCGGCGTCTGCGACCCCGACGGCCTCTCGGAGGAGAACGCGGGCGACTCCTGCAAGCAGATCAAGACGGACTACCCCTCCTCGACCAGCGGGGTGTACTGGGTGGCTCCAGGGGCCGAGTCGGCCTTCCAGGTCTACTGCGACATGAGCACCGAGGGCGGCGGCTGGACCCTGGTGTGGAAGCAGTCGAGCTTCGCGACGGTCACGCTGAAGCACAACGCCTCCTTGAAGGGCAACGCCGCAATCTTGAACGAGACCTACGGCTCGAGCACCAACGGCTCCATCAAGGACTTCTTCAGCCACACCGACATGCTCTTCAAGAGCTCGGGCAGCATGTACGTCAAGCTGACCGACACCTTCGCCTCCTGGCCGGGCTGGCTCTACGGCGGCGGCGGCGACCCCAAGTGCCGCAAGCTCGACGACGTCCCGAGCACCTGCGTCGGCATCAACTGCGGCAACTACAAGTTCCTCCACGTCCGGCTCGACGACCCGGCCGACAGCGCCTTCAGCGGCTTCATGATCGGCGAGAGCGGCGGCGGCAGCGGCGGGACCTACAACGACACGGACTGCGGCCGCACCTGGTGCACGGGCAACAAGCACGGCAAGTACAACGGCATCTGCTACAGCGGAAACCGGGGCGTCGGGGACTGGATGCTCTTCGTGCGCTGAGCCACACTGAAGGGGCGCCGGCCGCCAAGCGGAGCCGCGTTTCGTGCGGGTGTCCCCATTTGACACCTGGTTGAGGCGCGCGAGACAGTGACCAGACCGTCGCCATGTCGTTGCCTGTGAGCCACACCGGCGGCAGAGGCGTGGAGCGACGGATCACGGCCAATGCAACTCCCCGTCCCATTCCGGCGCGTTGCCAGAGGGGTCCGGGAGCTCCTCGGAGCCCGGGACGCCATGGACGTGCCCATCGGCGCCTGGCTCGACGGTCGCGCCGTCGAGTTTCGAGTCTGGGCCCCCCACGCGGACGCGGTGGACGTGGTGCTGCAGCGTGGCGTGCGCCGCTGGACTTCCGGCGCTGCGAGCTGGTCCGAGCCCATGTCCCGCCGCGACGACGGATACTGGCGCGTCCGCTCGGAGCGCGCCGCACCCGGCGACCTGTACCGATACCAGGTGCGCTGGGGGGGTCGTGTCTGCTGGCGGCTCGATCCCGCCGCCCGGCACGTCGTGCACTCCGAGCTGCCCCGCTTCCGGCCCGACAGCGAAAACGCCGGCATCTTGCCGGGACCGGATCGCACGCAGTGGATCACATTCACGCGCCCCGCCGCTGAGGACTACCGAATCTACCAGCTGCACGTCGGGAGCTGGGTCGGCCGCAACGACGGCTCCAACGTCCGCGAGGTCGCCGGCTTCGACGACGCCCGGAGGCGCCTGCCTCACGTTGCAGATCTCGGCTTCAACGCCATCGCGCTGCTGCCGGTGCACGAGTTCGCCGCCGATCGCTCGTGGGGCTACAACCCGGCTGCGTTCTACTCGCCGGAGTCCGCCTACGGCACGCCCGGGGCGCTCCGCGGGCTCGTGAGCGAGGCGCACCGGATGGGCCTGGCGGTCATCTTCGACGTGGTCTACAACCACGCGGGCCCGGGCGACAACGTGCTCTGGGGTTTCGACGGGGAGGTCGAGGGCGGGATCTACTTCGAGGGCGGGCCCATGACCCACTGGGGGCCCGGGCCGGCCTGGTGGAAGCGCGAGGTCCAGCACTTCTTCTACCAGAACGCGCGCATGTACCTGGACGACTACCGTGCCGACGGGCTGCGCTTCGACGCTACGACGCAGATCGACGGGATCCACCTGGCCCCGGTGGTTCATCGGCTGAAGCGGCGCTACCCCGATCGCTACTTCGTTGCCGAGCACCTGCCGGCGCATCCCTGGGTCACCCGCGAGTGCGGCTTCGACGCCACCTGGGTGGCCCGCTCGCACCACGAGAGCCAACGCGCCTTCGCGGGGGACCGGCCGGTCGACCGGCTGTGCGGGCTCCTGGGCTGGGACGGCTTCGAGCACGCGCACAACCGCATCCACTACATCCTCGGTTGTCACGACGACTGCGGCGACATGGAGGCTGGCGACGCCGAGAACGGGCTCGACAATTGGGACCGCAGGCACCGTTACCTCGTCGACCTCTTCGGGGGCCGCCACTCCGCGGACGCCCGCGCGATCTGCCGCCTGGCCTGGGCGCTCAATGTGACCATGCCCGGCACACCCATGATGTTCATGGGGAGCGAGTGCCACATGGGCGCTCCGAGTGTGGCCTGGGGCTACTGGCACGACGGCGCCGATGCGCACGGAGACCACCGCTTCGACTGGGCCGTCGCCTCCGACGACGTGGCCATGCCCATGCGCCGCTTCGTGGCGGCCGCCAACGCGCTGCGAGAGTCCGAGCGCGCGCTGCGCGGCGACACGCTGGAGATCACCCACACCGACCACGAAAACGGTGTGTTGGCCTTCGAGCGCTGGCGCCGCGGTCGGAGGATCCTGGTCGTGCTCCACGTCGGGACGAATTCCTTCGAGCGCGGCGAGTACAAGACGCGCACCCGCGGCGCCGGCCCCACCTTCAAGGAGGTGTTGTGCAGCCAGGACCCCGAGTTCGGCGGCTGGGAGGGCGCTGGAAACGGGGGACGGAGCTTCTCGACCGATGGAGAAGGCCGCATCTCGGTCAACCTACCGGCCCGAGGCGCGCTGGTGTTCGTGTCGAGCTGACGCTTCTACGGTAGTCCCTGCTCGCGGTGCTCGGGGAGGCCGGAGCTCACTCCTCCTCGATCTCCTCCCACGCCCCGGGCACCTGAAGGCGCCGAAGCTCGTCGAGCTCGTCGGTTAGCATGTCGGCCGGCTCGAAGGCGTCGGGCTCGATGGTCGCGTGCTCGGCGAAGAGCGCCCTCTCCTCGGGCGAGAGCCCGCCCTGCTCGGCCGCGTAGCGCTCGGACTCGGCTCCCACGCGGCGGCGGAGCTCGGCCTTGCTGACTCCCTTGCAGATGACCCGGCCCCGCTGGCCGGCCCGGAAGGTGAGCCAGTCGAGGAAGTAGAGCGGGTGGAAGTGGTAGAGCACGCCCTTCCAGGGCTCCTGCTCTATGCCGATGTGCTCGGCGAGCTCCCCGCTCAGCCAGATGAAGGGCAGCACGCTCCTGATCACCTCGGCGAAGGCGCTCCCTTCGCGCACGGCCGCGCGGCGCCCCCGGAAGAGCGAGGCGAGGCGCGGCGCCATCTGGTCGGGGCGCTCGGGAGGCTCCCCGGTCTCGGGGTCGATGACGAGGGCCTGGAACCAGTCGACCTGGTCCGACCACTCCGACACGTGCCGGGTGATGGCCCGCCTGAAGACCCAACGCTCGGTCTCGCCCTCTTCCCCCGCGAAGAAGGAGTCGACCTCCTCGGGTGAGATGAAGCCCGGCCTCAGGCGGCTCCGGGCGGACGACCCGCGATGCTGGGTGAGCATGCCCAGGACGTCCTGGGAGCGCACGATGAGTGAGCGCTCGACGGCCTCGCTGAAGACCGTGAAGTAGCGGCGGTGCACCGACATGTCGACGACGTGGCGCCAGGTGTCGTCGGTGAAGACCTCCACGTGCACCAGCTCCCGGCGGTTCTCCTCCGGCCCGTAGCTCGCCGACAGGCCGACGGGCTCGCCCGAGCGAACGCGGACCGCCTTGTCCTCGTCGAGCGGGAAGGCCGCCACGCGCCGCCGGCGGAGCGCCTCCATGCCGAAGCCGAGGCGCAGGAAAGAGCGCGCCACGTGGGTGTGGTCAGCGTCCTCCGGGGTGTAACGGAAGCCCTTCTCCTCCTCGGCCTCCTCACGACGCGGCGCGGCCTCGGAGTCGCCTTCGCCCAGGGCGCGCCTCACCCAGTCGGGGGCGCCCTCGGAGTCTATGTCGAAGGGCTGGAGGTGCATGTACAGCGAGTAGAGCTTGAGCACCGGAGGGTCCTTGTCCTCGGGAGCCGGGAAGGAGACGTCGTGGCGCAGC
>CAZQPP010000690.1:0-457 GCA_964594295.1 uncultured Myxococcales bacterium
AGCCCACGTTGCAGGCACAGGTGAAGGAGCCGGTGGTGTTGGTGCAGCTCGCGTTGGCGTGGCAGTTATCGGTGCCGTCCGCGCACTCGTCGACGTCGGCGCAGCCCACGTCGGCAGCGGGGACGTGGCCGGCAGGGCAGGGCTGGCAGGTGCTGTCCACGCAGGCCTCGGCGCACTGCGAGTTGTCGGTGCACGCGGTGCCCGCCGCGCCCAGACAGCTGACGCCGTCGCCGGTGTAGCCCGCGTTGCAGGCGCAGGTGAAGGAGCCGGCGGTGTTGGTGCAGCTCGCGTTCGCGTGGCAGTTGTCCGTGCCGAGCGTGCACTCGTCGTCATCGGTACAGGTGACTCCGTTGCCGCTGTAGCCGGCGTTGCAGGCGCAGGTGAAGGCGCCCACGGTGTTGCTGCAGCTCGCGTTCGCGTGGCAGTTGTCCGTGCCGAGCGTGCACTCGTCGTCATC
>CAZQPP010000690.1:557-3396 GCA_964594295.1 uncultured Myxococcales bacterium
GGTACAGGTGACGCCGTCGCCGGAGTAGCCCGCGTTGCAGGTGCAGGTGAAGGAGCCGGCGGTGTTGGTGCAGCTCGCGTTCGCGTGACAGCCGTGGGTGCCCTCGGTGCACTCGTCGACGTCGGTGCAGCCCACGTCGGCCGCGGGGACGTGGCCGGCAGGGCAGGGCTGGCAGGTGCTGCTGACGCAGGCCTCGGCGCACTCGCCGTTGCTCGAGCAGGGCCGGCCGTCGACGAGGAGGCAGGTCGGCGAGAGGCTCGGGTCGTAGACGTGGACCGAGCCGCTGTCGGTCCCACCGTCGTCGTCCTCGGGGATGCCGACGACGGCGATCTCGCCCGCGACCGCAACGGAGGAGCCGAATCGGTTCCACGACTCGAGGTAGTCCGGCGCGAGCTTCCGCGTCAGGGTCCAGCTCGCGTCCGGCTCGCGGTGGAAGAGGTAGGCCGAGCCGGAGGCGTCGCCCTGATCGTCATCGTAGTAGGCTCCCACGAGCGCGTAGTCGCCCGACACCGACACGGCTTTCCCGAGCTCATCCCACGGTGCCCCGTCGCTGGCGGTGAGCTTGGTCTGCTCGGGCCAGGTGCCGTCGCCCGCGCGCTTGAAGACGTACACGGAGCCGGACTCGCTGCCGCGGTCGTCGTCGTTGTACGCGGCAACGAGCGCGAGGTCACCCGACACGGCGACCGAGACGCCGAAGAAGTCCCTGTACCTTCCATCCGAGGCCGTCAGCCTGGCCTGCTGCTCCCATGTACCGTCCCCTTGCCTCACGAAGACGTAGGCCGCGCCCGAGAACTCCCCGCGGTCATCGTCTCCGTAGGCTCCGAGGAGGGCCGTGTCCCCGGACAAGGAGACCGAGCTTCCCAAGGCGTCGTAGGGCTCACCGTCGGAGGCCGTGAGCTTGGCTTCCTGGGCCCAGCTGGTGCCACCGGATCGCACGAAGACGTAGGCGCAGCCCGTATTTGAGGTCTCGCCCCTCCCGAAGATGGCTCCGACGAGGGCCATGTCCTCCTGCAGCGACACCGAGGTGCCGACGCGGTTGTTGTAGCCCGGATCCCCGGCGCTGAGCTTCTGTTGCTCTGACCAGGTGCCATCCGGAGCACGCACGAACACATAGGCCGCTCCCGCGTCGGAGCTCTGTTGATCGTGCTTGTGGGCGCCTACGAGGGCGGTGTCTCCGAACACCGAGACCGAGCCGCCGAATTCGTCGGATGCCGCACCGTCGGACGCCAGGAGCTTCGCCTGCTGCGCCCATGTGCCGTCATTGCCGCGGGTGAAGACATAGGCAGAGCCGGAGCTCGATCCCAGATCGTCGTCTCGATAAGAGCCCACGAGCGCGGTGTGCCCCGACAGGGACACGGCGTACCCGAACTTGTCGGAAGGCTCCGGGTCGTCCGCCACCAGGTTGATGACCGTGTTCCCGGCGCAGACGTGATCCGGCAGGCAGTCCGCGTCGTCGCCGGCGTCACAGACGCCCTTCGTGCCCGCGGGCGAGCGGCACACACCGCCGATGCAGCGGTTCAAGCACTGCGAGTCCTCCGCACAGGCCTGGCCGTCGTTCCTGATGCACTGGCTGCCGACACAGGTGTGAGAGGGCTCGCAATCCTCGGAGTCGTCCGCGTCGCAGGTCTGAAAAACGCTGGAGTACGGAGCGCAGAGCTGCCCGATGCAGGTGTGCGCGCACTGCTCGTTCTCGGTGCACGCGTGGCCGTCGGGCCACAGGCATTGGCCGCTCGCGCAGAGGTTGCCGTCGAGGCAGTCCGCGTCGCTGTCGCAGGAGCCTCCCCACTCCGAGCGTGGAGCGCAGGAGCCCTCGAAGCACCCGCCGGCGCAATACTCGTCGGCGATGCACGCCTTGCCGTCGGCGAGCATGCACGCCTCCTGGCGGGGATCGAAGAAGTACACGGCGCCGACTCGATTGCCCCCGTGGGAGGCCCTGCGGGCGCCAACGATCGCGGAGTCCTCAGACAACGCGACCGCCCCGCCGAGCCAGCTCTGAACGGCTGCGTCCGAAGCAAGGAGCTTCGAGCGCTGGCTCCAGGTTCCGTCCCGTGCCCGCGCGAACACGTAGGCCGAGCCCGTGTCATGGCTCAGGTGATTGGCTTCGGCGTCGAGGTAGTCAGCCTTCTCGGCGCCCACGAGCACGAGGTCGCCGGCCACCGCGAGGCGTTGGCCGAAGACGTCATCCGGTGCACCGTCCGATGCGGCCAGCTTCGCCTGCTGCGCCCAGGCGCCGTCCTGGCCCCGCGTGAAGACGTAGGCTGCGCCCGATCCGCTGTTCCCCCCGACGTCCGCGTAGGGCACTCCCACGACGACCGTGTCCCCGCCAAGCGCCACGGAGTGGCCGAAGTGGTCGTCCGCTGCTCCGTCGGATGCGACCAGCTTGGCCTTCTGAGTCCAGTCTCCACCGCCGACCCGCTCGAAGACGTAAGCCGAGCCGGAGTTGTTTCCCTGATCGTCGTCCAGGTATGCCGCCACGACAAGGGTGTCCCCGGAGACCGCCACCGACTTGCCGAAGTAGTCGTCCGCGCGCGCGTCGGATGCCACCAGCCGTTGTGCCTGGGCCCATGTACCGTCGGGGGCTCGCTCGAAGACGTAGGCGGCGCCGCCTCCCTCCTCTCTGGGGGCACCGAGGAGCGCGGTGTCGCCCGACAACGAGACGGATTCGGCCAGGTAGTCGCTCTTCGTCTCGTCGCCTGCGACCAGCTTCGCCTGCTGCGTCCAGGCGCCGTCCTGGCCCTTCACGAACACGTACCCCGCGCCGGAGTAGAGGCCCTGGTCGTTGTCCCTCTGCGCCCCGACGAGGGCCGTGTCGCCGGACAGGGAGACCGCCCAACCGAAG
>CAZQPP010000690.1:3406-3999 GCA_964594295.1 uncultured Myxococcales bacterium
GGCGTTGCTGCTGGCGTCCGAGGCCACGAGCTTCGCGGACTCGGCCCAGGCCCCGTCCTGGCCTCTGACGAGCACGTAGGCCGCACCGTCATTCGACATGGCCACATCGGCCTGTCTCGCCCCAACGAGGGCGGCGCCGCCCGACAGTGAAACCGAGTAGCCGAATTCGTCATAGGTGGCGCTATCCGCAGCGCTCATACCCGGCCCCACGAGCACCTGTCCGGCGCTGCAGACGAGGTCCGCCGTGCAGTCCTCGGAGTCGCCGAGATCGCACGCGCCGTTCCTGGCCTGCTGCGCCCCACAGAAGCCGCCGCTGCAGGTGTCCGCGCACTCCGAGTTGGCCCCGCAGGCCGTGCCCTGCAGGCCCACACAGCTCACCCCGTTGCCTTCGTAGCCGGCGTTGCAGGTGCACGTGAACGAGCCGACCGTGTTCGCGCAGGTCGCGTTTCGGTCACAGTTGTCCGTGCCCGTGGTGCACTCGTCGATGTCTGTGCAGCTTCGGCCGTCGCCGCTGTAGCCGACGTTGCAGACGCAGGTCTAGGAGCCGAAGTAGTTTGTGCAGGTGGCGTTTGCATCGCAGCAGACCGAGCCGC
>CAZQPP010000691.1:0-3995 GCA_964594295.1 uncultured Myxococcales bacterium
CGCAGGTGCCTTCGGCGCAGGCGTCGCCCACGGTGCATGCGTCGCCGTCGTCGCAAGCGGCGGTGTTGTTGGTGTACTGGCAGCCCATGTCCGGGTCGCACCCGTCGTCGGTGCAGTCGTTGCCGTCGTCGCAGCCTCCCGTGCCCGTGCAGACGCCGTTGTCGCAGGCGTCGCCGGTGCTGCAGGGGTCTCCGTCGTCGCAGGGGGCGCCGGTGTTGGGCGTGCTCCCCTCGCAGCTGCCGCTGGCGCAGGTCTCGCCTTCGGTGCAGGGGTCGCCGTCGTCGCACGCGCCCGTGAGCGTCGTGCCGCCGGTGCAGCTCAGCGGGCCCACCGGGGCGGGGGTGGGGGTGCAGATGGTGCCCTTGGTGCAGGGGTCGCCGTCGTCGCAGGGCTTGTAGAAGTGCGGGTTCTCGTTGTTGTTGCAGTCCCCGGTGCGGCGATTGCAGGAGTCGGTCGTGCAGGGGTTGTTGTCCTCGCAGTCCTTCTCCACGTAGGTGCAGGCGCCGGCGCTACAGGCGTCGGTCGTGGTGCAGTCCGTGCCGTCATCGCAGTCGGCGTCGGCCGCGCAGGCAGTGATGGTGATTGTCACCGTCGCCTTGTTCGAGCGCTGCCTGCCGTCCTGGGTCTCGAGGCGGTAGGTAAAGGTGTCGTCCCCGACGTAGCTGGCGTGGGCCTGGTAGGTGTAGCCGCCCTCCATCTCTATCCTCAAGACCTCGCCGTACTGAGCCTGGTCCACGAGCCTGGGCACCGCTGGCACATGGTCCGGGTTCTCGTCGTTCCTCGGCAGGCCGTTCTCCATCGGCACCTCGAGCAGCATGCCCGGGTGCGTGCTGGCCGTGTCGTCGACGGCCACGAGGTTGGTGGGCTCGGGCGGGATCTCGGTGGTAACGAAGACGTTGCCGCTGTTCGAGTAGCCCGGCGTCGTGAACGCGAAGTCCGGCTCGTCGTCCCCGTCCACGTCTCCGAGGAAGGCGACGGAGTGGCCGATGTGGGTGCCACCGGTGAGGACCTCCATCTCGGCCGCCTTCTCCCGGTGCAGCCCGCTCTCCGAGCCCCAGAAGAGGTAGGTGTAGCCGGCTCCGCCTCTGGCGTCGGGAGCTCCCACGAGGAGGTCGGGGTAGGTGTCGCCGTTCAGGTCCACGCCCCCCGAGAAGGACGTCCCGAAGTGGTGTGGGTCGGTGACGTGGTAGGGGCTGGCGATGATGCTCGCCGGCACCGGGTCGGGGCCGTCGGCCGAGCCGAAGAAGAGGTAGATTCGGCCGACTCCGGTCTGGCCGTTCGTCTCGAGGTCCCTCTCCTCGTAGGCTCCGACCACGACGTCGTCGTAGCCGTCCTTGTTCACGTCGCCCGCCGGCGCTACCGCGTTCCCGAACTTGCCGTGCGGGGTCTCCGGCATCAGGATCGCCCGCGGCTCGTTCTCGATGCGGCCGTCCCTGCCGAAGAAGACATAGGCCGCTCCGTTGTCCCCAAAGCCCGGGAAGCCGGTCAGGGGTGCGCCGACGATCACGTCGTCGTAGCCGTCGCCGTTCACGTCTCCGGCGCCCGCTACCGAGCGGCCGAAGTCCGTCGTGCCCGCCACCTCCAAGATGGAGTTGGCGCCGAGGGGGAAGATGTTCTGGTTGCCCAGGTAGACGTAGGCCTTGCCCTGCCCGTCGTTCTCGCCGGGGGCACCGATGATCACGTCGGGGTACTCGTCGTTGTTGACGTTGCCCGCCGATGCCGCCGACGCGCCAAAGCCGGTGTTCCCTTCAGTCCGATCCCAGATGAGCTGGTGGGTCGTGCTCACGCCGTTGGCCGAGCCCAAGAAGAGGTAGACCCAACCTGCCGCCGAGCTTGGAGCAGCGACGATCACGTCGTCGAAGCCGTCGAGGTTGACGTCGCCCACGCCGGCCACGGTGTCGCCGAAGCCCATGGCGAAGTCTCCTGCTTTCCCGGATGCGGGTTGCAGGTAGGTGTCGGGCCTCCAGGACATGGCGCCGTCGCGGCCGTGGAAGACCATGGCGTAGAAGCCTCCCGAGCCGCCCCTGCCCGGCGCGCCGACGATCATGTCGTCGTAGCCGTCGTTGTTCACGTCCCCGGCGCCGGCGACGGAGTAGCCGAAGCCCGTGGAGTGGTCGTTGGGGGCGAGCTGATGGCCGCTCTGCTTCCAGGGGAAGTCGTAGCTCGGCAGGGTTTCGTTCCAGGCGCACTTGCCGCCCTCGCACTTGAGGCCGGCCTCACACTCGTCCACGGTAGCGCAGTCTGCGCCGACCTTGGCGAAGGTGCCGCAGGCGCCGGCGACGCACTTGCGGGCGCACTCGGTGCTCTCCGTGCACGCCTCGCCGTCGATGAGCAGGTCGGTGCCGAGGTAGAGGTAGAGCGCGCCCACCCTCGTCGGCTTGCTCGCCAGGGTGGAGCCGAAGAGGAGGTCTGTCTTGCCGTCGCCGTCGTAGTCCATGGCGGCGGCGGAGGTGCCGACGTCCGAGGTCCCCCGGTAGGGCAGGGCCTGCGAGCGGGTATTGCCGCCGGAGAGGAGCCCGTCGGCCGAGCCGTAGTAGATGAAGCCGAGGCCGACGTTGGCCGCGTGACCGGCGCCGTAGGCTCCAACCAGGAGCTCGTCGTAGCCGTCGTTGTCCAGGTCTCCGGCTCCCGCGACGGAGCCTCCGAAGCGGTCCCCGTCCTCGGATCCCTCGATGGTGGCGTCGGGATCGCCCGCCGGGCCCGGCTGCAGCGGCCCGTGGTAGACGTGGACCTTGCCCTTGCTCGGGGCCGAGAGCGGCTTTGGCTCGCCGATTGCCAGGTCCTCGTGACCGTCCCCGTTGACGTCGAAGCCGTAGGCGAAGTTGAGCCGGACGTCGATGTCGTCGTGACCGGTGTCCGCGTAGTCGGCGCGATAGTAGCCGGCGAGCCAGGAGGTGCCCGAGTCGAGCCCGCCGGCCGCGCCGAAGTACAAGAAGAGCATGCCGGAGTCGCTCCGGCTGTCGCCCGGCGCGCTGACGAAGAGGTCGTCGAAGCCGTCGTCGTTCACGTCCGTGGCGGACAAAGCGGCTCCGAAGGTCCTGCTGGCCTCCTCTCCGTCGATCCGGGTCTGGCGCGAGGTGTCCGACCAGTCCGCCGAGCCGTAGAAGACGATGACGGCTCCCTCGTCGTCTACGTGCTCGCCCAAGCCGACCACGAGGTCGCCGAAGTCGTCGTCGTCGACGCTGCCCTCGGCTATGGCCACCGAGGTGCCGAGCCTGTCGCTGTTCTTCTCTCCGGTGAGGATCAACGAGGGGTCGTCGGGCAGCCCGGTGTCCGTGCCGAAGTAGACGTAGACCCGGCCGGGGGCGACCCACGGGACGGGACCTGCCGGCACGGCAGTGGGATCTACGTAGCCGGGAGCCCCGACGACAAGATCCTTGTAGGTGTCGTTGTTGAGGTCCCCGTAGGCCAGGGAGGCACCGAAGAGCTCCCCGTCGGTCGTGCCGGTCCACGCCCTGGTGGCGCCGTCGACGATGCCCGTGCGGCCTCCGAGGAAGAGCAGCACCCTGCCTCTGTTCTGGGCGTCCTCGCTCGTGTGGGGCGCCGCGGTGAAGAAGTCGTCGCGGCCGTCGCCGTCGATGTCACCCGCGTTGACGAAGGGGAGGCTCATCTGGCCGACGCCGGCGGCCGAGTGGAATATGGGGTAGGGCCCTTGGAAGTGGCGGTGCGGCCCGGCGCTCGCAGTCGAGGCCGAGGCCGTCAGCAGCACGCCGAGGCTAAGTGCCAGTGCGTTGCGAGTGTGGGTGCTCATCACTTGCCCTCCGCCGGCGAGGTGACTCCCTCGGGCCGGTCCTGCTTCAGGATCACGAACTCCACGCGGCGGTTGCGCTGGTGCTCTTCTTCGCTCTCTGCGCCCTTCACCAGCGGCCTCGAGAAGCCGTAGCCCTTCGCTGTCAGGCGCGCCTTGTCGATGCCATTGTCGATGAGGTAGCGCATGACCGCCTTGGCGCGGCCGTCACTGAGCTTGCGGTTGTAGCGGGCCTTGCCCCGCTCGT
>CAZQPP010000692.1:0-3967 GCA_964594295.1 uncultured Myxococcales bacterium
GCCCGCGCCCAAGCGCGACGAGAAGGCCGTCGACATCAACCCCTTCTACTGAGCGGCCGGCCCTTCCTCGTCCTTGCGGACCACGAGGAGGACGAGCCAGAGCAAGAAGAGCAGCGCGAGCCCGTTGACCAGCGTGTCGACGACGGCTGCGACCCCCGCCTCGGCATCTTCCCGGGCGGGCGGAGCAGCTGTCCAGAAGGAGGGTAGGACGGGGTCCGGGGCCTCGGCCGTGCCCGTGGCGTTCAACAGGGCCTGCGCTTCGTCCTCACGAAGCGGGCTGCCGCCCACGGGGATGGCAGCGGCCGGCCCCACCGCCCCGGCGGCCACCGCCGCGCTGCGAGGTGGTCCGGCAATCACCATCTGCACGCCGAGCGTCTCCACGGGCTCGATCTGCGTGGCGTAAGTCTTGGCCGGGATGCGGGCGCGGCGCAGGTAGGGGTTCTTGAGCGCGCGCTCGGGCCGCAGCCACCCTCCGATAGGCGCGAGCTGCAGGCTCCCGTCCCGGAGCGCGTCGACGAGCACGCGTGCGCCCGGCTCGGCGAGCACGATGACCGCGTCGAGGCGCTTCGCCGACAGCTGCCTGAACAGCTCGGCGGCCCGGAGCTCAAGCGCTGGGGTCTTGCCCAGAACCTCGAGCAGGCGAGCCCCCACGACTCCAGCGCTGCTGCCGGCGGGCCCGACGCCGACCTTCCCGCTCAGGAAGCCCTCTTCGTCGCCGTCCCTCCGGACGAGGTGCACGAGGCGGTTCGAGACCACGGCCACGGCCTCTCCGCGCTCGTCGCGGGTACCGGCCTCGTCGAAGAAGCTCTCCCCTCCGACGACGGCCACGCGAGCCCGGCCGGTCTTCAGGTCTTCGAGCGGGTCGTCCGAGGTCACCGCCTCGACGACCCGGCCCGGGATCGCCTTCCTGATGGCGAGCATGGCCCTCCCGACGGCCTCCTTCATCTCCTCGCCATCCTTGTGGACGACGAGGAAGTCGGCCTGCCGGCCGGCCGCGGTCACGCTCTCCGTCAGGCCTTCGGACGCGAGCCACCTCCGCGCCACGTCACGCGGCGAGCCGCCTTCGAGCTCGACGGAGCGGTTCAGGCGCCGCATCTCCCCTTCGTCGATGCGCTGGTCGAGCACCCCGAGGGCCGAGCTGATCATGGGCTGCTCGGACGCGAGCGCTTCTCGGATCACGACACCCGCGCGGTATGGCGGGAAGAGGTTCAGCGGGTCGCCGAGGAGGGTGAGGCCCAGCTCCGAGATGGCGCCGTCGGTGGCGTAGCCGACGGCCACGTCCGCCCGCCCGTGCACGACGGCTGCGAAACGCTCCGAGGCGTCGTCCATCACGATGGGGTCCGCCCTCAGGCGCAGGCCGTAGCGGCTGAGCAGGGCACCGAGGCCGTCCTTCGGGCGCCGGAGGTAGCTCGAGGGGATCGCCACCGTGATCCCGCCCTCGATGGTGGAGAGATCGGAGATGTTGGCGAAGCCCTTGGAGGCAGCTCTCGCGGTGGGCATCACGATGCGATAGCCGTTGTCGAAGCCGAGCTCGCAGATCCACCTCACGCCCAGCTTGGCGTGGAACTCGGCGGCCCTGGAGAAGGAGTTCCTCCAGTCGTTCTCCGTGCCGCCGAGGAAGGAGAGCACGGTCCCCGTGTACTCCACCATTGCGTCCAGCTCGCCGCTGTGGAGGCGGCGGTGACACTCCCAGGTGTCGTCGCAGCCGACGACGCGGGCCCTGATGCCCTGGTCCCGGATGAGCTGCGCCATGGCCTCGGCCAGGATGTGCTGCTCGGCGAAGGCCTTGGCGCCGATTCGGACCACCTTGCCTCGATCCCGGCAGCCCGAGAGGGCCAGGACCAGGACCACGCCCAGGAGCAGCGTCGGGCGCAGGGGCCTCACTTGAGGCGCTCCGTGCGCAGGGTCTTCAGGAGGGCGGCCACCTGGATGAGCAGGACGAAGGTGAATGGCACCGCGCCGAGCACCGCCACGGCCCGGACGGCGTTGATGTCTCCCGCGAAGAGCAGCGTGCTCGCCAGCGCCCCGAGGCCGATGCCCCAGGCCAGCTTTCGGCTGGCCGGCGGCGTATGGGAGCCGCGGGAGGTGAGCATGCCGAGCACGTAGGTCGCGCTGTCGACGCTGGTGACGATGAATATGAAGATGAGGGCGATGGCGATGCCGCTCAGGACGTCGGTGAGCGGCAGGCCGTCGAAGAGGCTGAAGAGGGCCACCGTGACGTCCTCGCGGACGAGGGTGCCGAGGGTGCCCGGGCCGTGCATCTGCAGGTCGAAGCCCGCGCCGCCGAAGACGGAGAACCAGAGCACCGACACCAGCGAGGGGGCGAGGAGCACGGCCAGCACGAAGGCCCTCACCGTGCGGCCCCGGCTGATGCGGGCGACGAAGATGCCGACGAAGGGGGTCCAGGCGATCCACCAGATGAAGTAGGTCAGGGTCCACGAGGCCAGCCAGTCGTCGATGTCGCTGTAGGG
Organism: uncultured Myxococcales bacterium; assembly: GCA_964594295.1. Taxonomy (GTDB): domain Bacteria; phylum Myxococcota_A; class UBA9042; order UBA3505; family UBA3505; genus CAZQPP01. The sequence continues at coordinate 2,472 of CAZQPP010000692.1, forward strand.
GTAGAGCCGCAGCGAGAGGCCGACGATGTTGCTCGCGTAGTCACCGAGCGAGGTGACGAAGGTCGAGAGCAGGAAGCCCGTCGGCCCCGAGCCGAGCACGAAGAGCAGCAGGATCCCGGCGAGGACCATGTTGATGTTGCTGAGCCACTTGATGCCCTTGTCGAGGCCGGTCGAGGCCGAGAGCATGTAGCAGACGCCCATGGTCACGAGGATGACCACGCGCACCGTCAGCGAGGTGTCGGAGACCCCCGTGACGGTGTGCAGGCCGGCCTGGACCTGCAGGGTCCCCATTCCGAGCGATCCCGCTACGCCGAAGGCGACGGCGAGGACGGCGATGACGTCGGCGAGGAGGGCCACCGGCCCCACCCAGCGGCCGCGGAAGGCGTCACGCAGAGGAGCGCCGGCCAGGTAGGGAGTGCGCCGCCGGAAGCCGAAGTAGGCGAGCACGAGCGCGCCTATGCCGTACACCGCCCAGGCGTGGAGGCCCCAGTGGAAGTTCGTCACCACCATGGCCCGCCGCGCCGTCGCCGCGGTCGACGGGTCGCCGAAGGGCGGCGCCACGAGGTGGGTGAGGGGCTCGGCCGCGCCCCAGAAGAGGAGGCCGGCGCCCATGCCCGCGGCGAAGAGCATGGCTATCCAAGACGGCGTGGAGAACTCCGGCTCGTCCTCGGGCCTGCCGAGCTTGATAGAGCCGTAACGCCCGAAAGCCAACCACAAGCACAGCACGAGGAAGGCCGTCACCGAGGACATGTAGAACCAGTCCAGGGCTCCGAAGACCGTGTGCGTGAAGAGCTCGGCCACTTCGCCGAGCTTGCCCGGCGCCATGATGCCCCAGGCCGCGACCCCGGCGCACAAGGGCAACGCGATCCAGAACAGCGCCCCGCCGCCCGCCGGTGATTGTTTGGGTGGTTCCTCACTCATCGGGTCGGATCTACTTAGCAAGGAGGGAGAAGCGGGTGCAAACGGGCCCCCCTCCAGCCTCAGAGTGCCTCCGCGGAGCCGGGGGCAGGATCGAGGCCTTCTCGCCACTCCGCGCAGCGGTTGCGGCCGGCGCGCTTGGCGGCGTACATGGCGGCGTCTGCGCGCTCGAGCAGGCTCTCGCCGGTGGTCGCGTCGGTGGGGTAGGAGGCCACGCCGGCGCTGACCGTGAGGTGCTGCTCCTCGGCTGCGTTCTCGGGGCCGAAGCCGTGCGCCTCCACGGCCGCCCGGACCTTCTCGGCCACCACGACGGCGTCCTCGCGGTCGGTGTCGACGAGCAGCGCGACGAACTCCTCTCCGCCGTAGCGGGCGAGGAAATCGGTCGTGCGCAGGTTCGTCGCGATCAGGGTGGCCGTGGCCTTCAGGACCTCGTCGCCCGCCGGGTGACCGTAGGTGTCGTTGTATTGCTTGAAGTGGTCGACGTCGACGACCATCAGCCCGAGGGGCTGGCCGGTGCGCATGGCTCGCTGGATCTCGGCGTCGAGGGCCTTGAAGAGCTCCCGCCGGTTGTGGAGGCC
>CAZQPP010000693.1:0-3945 GCA_964594295.1 uncultured Myxococcales bacterium
CGGGGGCCCGCGGGCCCCCCCCCCCCCCCCCCCGGGGGGGCGGGGGGCCTCGCTGACGAGGGGTACCCAATCGGGTCGATGACGGAGGTTCCATGATGCGGCTGAGGCAGCTACTTGTGGCGTCTTGTGCACTCTTCGCGCTTGTGTGGTCGTGCGCGGCCTGCGGCGAGGGAGACAAGGCCGAGACCACCGATCCAGGTGCGACGACCACTGACACGGGCGAGGTCGCCCAGGACGAATCGGGGACCGGACCTTCCGCCCTCGACGAGGGCACGGAGCCCGTGTCGGATCCCGGCACGGAGACCCCGGTGGCCGACGATGGCGAGGAGGACGTGCAGAAGGCAATCGACGAAGGGAGGCTCGTCTTCGACGCCGAGGCCTTCCCCGCTTGCGAGGAGAAGCTGGTCGCGCTGGTGAGTGAGTGCCCAAACAACGGCCTCTTCAACGCGCGCGTGTTGGATCTGTGGAGGGAGTGCCACAAGACAGCGCTCGTAGGCCAGGTGGACGACGAGGGCACGTGCAGCGCGCACTACGAGTGCAAGAGCGGCTACTGCGAGTTCGTGGTGGGAGGCGAGAACACGTGCAAGGGAGCCTCCGACTGGCCGATCTGCGAGGACGGCGCCGCCTGCGGCTCGAGCACCGACTGCGTCTGCAAGACGGGACAGTTCTGTCACGGCGCCTCGGACGAAGAGAAGACCTGCACGCCGCTCCTCGGAGAAGGCGAGGACTGCTCCGACGACCCCGGGGTCTGCGAGGGGCAATGCGACTCCTACGACACGGAGACGTGCCAGAGCTACTGCGACGGAAGAGAGTAAGGGTCTCCGCCACCGGCCCGTCCACGGCAGGAACGCGAAGCACCCTGGAGACGATCTTCGACCCCGCCGCACCCGGTCGAAGCGCGATCTCGCTGCGGACGTGGAGGTGCGCCTTTCCAGCGGCCCCGCGAGAGCGTAGACACTCGCCATGACAGCTTCCCCTCAACACCCAGAGAAGCTGGCTCGCCTGCCGGACTTCCTGGAGCGACCGCTGGCCGCTGCGCTGGGGAGTCACGACCAGAGCGCAGTGCTCCATGTCTACCGAGTCGTGGACGCGGTGGAGATCGTGATCCGCTTCGTCGTGGCGCATGGGGCGCGCGCAGCGGAAGGGACTGGGGCCGGGCTTGCGCTGCGCTTGTCCGACCATCCGTCCCTGCACGACTGGATTGTTGCCCTGGGAAAGGTGCGGCGAGCGAACGACGAAGGGCGACTCGGTGCATGGGAGGGCGGCTCGGCGATATGCGCGCTGGAACACCTCCTTGACGATGGGACGCAGAGGGCCACGTCGGCGGCCGAGCTCGGCTCGTTGAGCTTCCGGGAGCTGCGAAACTGGCTCTTCCACGGTGGCGGAGCCGGGCTCACGGAGACTGGCGTGATCTCCCTGACCGCGACGCTGCGCGAGGAGCTGGGCGGCGTTGTCGAGGCTCTCGACGGGTGGCTCGGCGAGCAGACCGAGGAGCGTGCCACCTGGCCCGTCTTCCGCACAACCCTGCAACCCGAGGCCTTCGTCCGGATAGACCGGGAGATCGCACGCTACGTCCCGCTGGCCGGGGACCGCCTCATCGCATTCGGCGAAGGCGAGGAGGTCCAGGCCTATCGTTCCTTCGTCGGGCGTCCCGTCGAGTGCCTGGTCTCCTTTTGGGATGAGGCCGAAGCTCGCTCCTCCGAGCTCGTCGGACGAGCTGAGGACATTCGACACTGCGCGGAGCGGCTCTTGGACCCCCTGGCGAGACCGCCGTGGGCGATCATTGCTCCCATCGGAAGAGGAAAGACCAGCCTGGTCGCGGGGCTGGCGACCGAGCTGCGACGATTGCAGCCTCGTCCGGTGCTGTTGCACATGTTTCGACGCTCCGACGCGCGAAACAACGTGCAGGACTTCGTAGGTCTCGCCGCGGGCAGCCTTGCGCCTGGCATGGACCTCCCCACGCTACCCCGCGCCCTGCAGCAGCACCTTCGACGGCTGCTGTCCGAGAAGGATCCAGTCGTGCTGCTCGATGGGATCGACGAGCTGGAGAAGGACAACCCAGGGAGCGTTGCTCAGCTGCGCGGCCTGTCGTTGGCGGGGGGCACCTGGTTATTCGTCTCCCGTCCAGACCCGGCCGTGAGCGCCGCGCTCGGCAAGGTACGCCGGATCTGGAAGGAAGGACTCTCGGACCTGGGCGACGCAGCCTTGAAGGACATGCTCCTTCGCACGGATTCGGTGGCGTTGCGGGACGCCATGCTGGCCCAGACGGTCCCGAACCCCGATGGAAGCTACGACAACCCTTTCTTGGAGCTGGCCCTGGAGCGGGCTGCCGGATCGCCGCTCTACCTCGAGCATCTACGCTCTTCCCTCGAACGTTTGGGCACATCGACCGCAGTGCGACAGCGGCTGCGGGCCATGATCGACGACCCGAAGCTCATGCCGGGAAGCATCGAGAACCTGTACGCCGCTCTGCTGGAAGAGAGCGCCATCGGAGACGCCGCCGCCGTTGCCACCGAGTCACTGTGCCTGCTGGCGTTGGCCCGGGGAGAGGTCAGCGCGCTCGAGATCGCTGCCATGATCCTGGCGGACGACCCTGACGCGACGGACGCCGACGTCGAGGAAGAGGCCGAAGTGGTGCGACTTGCGCTGAAGCGCTACGCCGCAGTGCTTCGCCTGCACGGTAACGGTCCACGAGCGGCCTATCGCCTCGACCACGACAGCTTCCGCCGCTTCGTGCGAGAAGCAGAGACACATCGTCACACGATGCGGCGGGTCGGGCGACGGCTCCGTCGCGCCGCGCAGGCTCCGGACAGGCTGACCCACTCGCGCCGGCACCTCTACCGCCACGGGCCCGAATACCTGATCGGCGCGGGCGACCTTCAGCCTGCTTGCGCGCTTGTGGTGTCTCCAACCTGGTTTCACACCAGGCTTTCTCTCTGGGGCGGCGAGGCCGTCGAGTGGTCGTTGGACGAGTGGCGCACCCTGTTCGGCAGCGACCCGAAGGAGGAGCCACCTGCCTGGATACGCTTCGTGCGGTCTCACGCGCACCTCCTTCGCCGGGCCACTCCCGAGTGGGGGCCCGAGCGGATCCTCCACCAGCTGATGCACGACTACCCGATGGAGGGCCCGGTCGCGAAGGCAACAGAGAGCCTGTCCAGGACCCTGGGGTTGCCACCTCTGCGACTCAACGAGGGATACCCCAGGCCCCAAACCCCAGAGGCCCTTCGTTTCTCCTTGGACCGAGACGATATCGTCGACGGCGAGTCCGGGGTCGTGCAGCTGGCCGACGGGCTCCTTTGCGCCTGGGCGATGCAGGGCACGGTACAGGTCGTTCGGCCCGACGGGCGCGAGGTGTCCCGCTTCGCCACCTTGGAGATCGAGCCGAGCTCGGTACGGGAGACCGAGGAGGGGCTGGTCGCCTGGACACCCTACGACGGCTCCTGTGTAGAGCTCTGGGACCCCAGGACCGGTATCCAGGTAGAGCGCCCCGATTCCGCGGAGATGCCCGCGCGGCGCGGCGCCCCCTCATCTCCCGACACCCTGCGACACGTGGAGGAGAGGGAGCTGCTCGAACGTGCCGTCGCACGCACCGAGGCGTTGGAGCGGCTGGCGGCCTCCGGACATCATGGAGAGCTGGAGGGCAGCCTGGAGCTGGTCGACGGAGGGCTCGCGTCGTGGTCGATCGACGACAACGCGCTTCGGGTATGGGACCTCCCAGCCGGGCACGGCACCCCGGAATGGGTCCACCAGGTCACGATCTGCAGCGGGGCTGTCTTCGCCCGACTGTCGTCCGGCAGGGTGGTCGCCGTACAGGGAGACCCGCACGCCGCGGCAGCTCCGGTTCCTGACAACCTCCCCTGGCCGCCGGACCAGCTCTACGGCGGCCGGACCACATACGACCCGCTCCGAGCGATCGAGTGGGACATCCACGGACTGTACGTGCAC
>CAZQPP010000694.1:0-3943 GCA_964594295.1 uncultured Myxococcales bacterium
CGAAGGCCAGGATTGCGCCAACTGAAATCGGGGGATGTCAGGAGGTCTGGAGTCCTGGATGCAGGAGGAGCCGGCGGAGCAGCTCGTGCTCCCTCCAGAGAGCGCCAGGACGGTCGAGGCCCTCTTGCGGTTGGGCGAGCCGATCGCAGCGGAGATGCACCTCAGCGCACAGATCGACCGCGACCGCATCGTCGTCAGCGCCGGGCCCGCCGAGCGCCCGGCGCTCAAGGTCACCCTCGTCCACGAATCCGCCGCACCGCGCGGCGCGCGCAAGGCAAACGGCCTCGCTCTGGTAGAGGAGCCCGGGCCGGCCCCTCGGGAGCTGGTCGAGGGCGTGCTCCGGCGCATGGAGCGAGCGGCCGTCAAGCTCGAGTGGCGCCGGGCTCTCAAGCCGACGGACACCGAGCCGCGACAGCCCGAGGCCCCCTCCTCGAGACCGACCCCGCTCCGCTTCACCTTGTTCTTCCTGCCAGCTGCGGTCCTGACCGGCGTCTACTTCGCCGGCCGAGGCGGCGACGCCGAGGGGACCTCGTAGAAGCCGATCCGAATCGGATCAGCTGCGAAGCTCTCGATACACAGAGGCTGCGCCGGTATGTCCGCGACGACCAGGGGCCGGCCTCTGCACGCCGCGATGGCTTCTCTGCAGCCCGAGAGGATCTGCTCGGCCTCCGGCCCGTAGCCCAGCAGGTGCTCCTCGTGCACCGAGCACTCCGATGAGTGGTAGTAAAGATCTACCGAGGAACGGGCTTCGGCGTCGGGAGGCCAGCGCACCCACTGCTGCCGTGGGAAGCCCAACATGGGCGACAGGAAGTCAGGCGTCCGCAGCCCCCCCGTGGTGCTGGCGTGCGTGCCGACCGTGTAGTGGATTCTCGCGTCCTCCGGCAGCTGCCCGAGGGCCCCGCGAATGAAGGCATACTCGTAGTCCACGGTCCTCGGGGCGGTCACCGACCGCATTGGAGCGATCGACGTGGCCAGCACCAGCGCGACAGCCGCGCCTCCCGGAATCCACTTCAGCCACGGCGGCAGGCGTGAAGCGAGCAGAGCGTGTGTCTGGGCCAGCCCGTGCCCGGCGACTATGCAGAACCAGACCACGGGCAGGCTCTGGTAACGCGCGCTGGCAATGCAGAGAAGACCCGATGGCATCATCGACGCCGCATACGCGCCTGCCATCAATGAGACCAGGGCCCACGAGGTCAAGCGCGGCGACCTCCAGAACAGCGCGACGCCCACGGCGAAGAGGGCCGTAACGAAGACGGAGGTGTAGTCGGGATCAAGCCACAACGAGCTCTCCGGCGTAAGGAAGTTGCGCCACCCGAACACCATGGACGAATGCTCGGACACCGCCGGCTGTGCCACGTGCAGGTGGGCAAAACAGCCCCCGAACAGTAGCGCCGCGAAGGCCAGCGCCCCCAGCTCGAGCCGGAACCACGTCGACCGCAGGCGCTCGAGGGGGCGCAGGTGCACGGCGAGCACGAACAGCCCGGCGACGGGCAGGATCAGCATCGCCTCCGGGCGCGTCCGGTAGCAGAGCCAGCAAGCAGCGACGAAGAGCACCAGGTAGCGGAGGGTCCTCTGGCGCTCGTAGCGCGCGAGGGACCACAAGCCGAGCAGGGCAAGGAACACGACCTGCGCCTGGCGAGACGTGTCGCCGGAGAAACGGACAAGGATCGGCTGCGCGGCGAGCAGGAAGCCCGAGGCGTAGCCCAGCAACCTGTCTCCGCTCGCGGTCGAGAGGAAGCGTGCCAGCAGCACGGGAGCTGCCGAGCCGAGCAGGAGCGACACGACCACCAGCGTCGTGTCGGATTCCGGAAACACCATGAACAGCCACTGCGCCAGGACTGTTGGGGCGTTCCCGAGGAAGCTGCTGTGTAGGCCTTCCTGGCTGGACGCAAAGGCCCAGCGCTGCTTCGCCTGGAAGTCACCGGGGCCCCAGGTGGCCAGCGCGAAGCGCAACGCCAGGGCCCCCGCGAAGAGCGCCAGCGACGCTGCGACGTCGAGCCTCCGGGCCCGTCTCAGCCAGACGACGAGCTCGAGCAGGCACAGCGCAGCGACGACGCCCCACGACAAATCCAGCGTGCAAGCGAGGATCTGCTGGCCGTTTCCCATTCGCCCAATCTGCGAGAGACCCGTGCAGGCGTCAAGCGAAACGGGCTCCGCGATCCGTCACCCAGCAGCCCGGCTCGGGCGCGCATCGGTGGGGGAAATGGTCTACTATCGAGCCTCCCTCTTCTCTCCCTCGCGCCGCAAGAAGCCTGGAAGGAGAGTCACCACGATGAAGGTCTCGCTGCCCAGGACCCCGGACAGGCAGATCGGCGCGTGAGATCGAGTGGCTGAACAGCGACAACGCGGCAGCCCTTTGAGAGCTGTGTGCTACCGAGTCGCCCTGGCGGTCGCGGCCCTCTCGCTCTCCCTGTGCCTGGCCGAGCTTGGCCTGCGCCTGGCGGATCACAGCCCGACGAGCGTCTACGAGAGGCTGCTCCGACACAACGATCCGCTCCTGGGCTATCGCATGGCTCCGGGCGACAAGGTGAGAATACGGGGTCCGGAGGGTTCCTACTTCGTACACATCGGGGATCTCGGGTTCGGGGACGGACGAGGCTTCCGTGACGACGGCCGCGGGGACGCCGCAACCAGCCTCTTCCTGGGCGACTCCTTCGTGTGGGGCTACGGTGTCTCGCTCGAGGACGCGGTGTCGGAGCGCTACGAGGCCGTCGCCGGTGGGGAAGCTCTGAACCTCGGCATGACGGCCTACACGTCACCGATCCAGTATGCTCGAGTCTTCGAGCTCTACGCTCCGAAGCTACGCGCGAAGCACGCCTTCGTCGGCGTCTACGCGGGCAACGACATCGAGGACAACGTGCTCTTCGACAGGTGGCTGCAGAGCTCCAAGAGCGCCTCCTACCCGGAGTGGCGCACGCTGGAACGAAGAGGCGTCGAGGGAGACGACCCGATCTCCCGGCTGCGCTGCCTGGGGCTGAGGAAGAGCGTGCTGTGGAGCCTCGTGGAGGAGAGGCTCCTGTTTCGCTTCGCCCCTACGCCGGGGAGAGACGACCACAAGGAGAAGACTCCCGAGGAGCACAGGCGCGAGCAGGAGCACGAGGAGAAGCTCATGCGCGACGCGTTCGCTCGAATAGCGCAGACCGGGCGCTCGACGGGCACGCGGCCCGTCATCTTCCTGATCCCCACGAGAGGGCTCGTCTACAGCTCTGATCTACCGGCCGAGACACTGCCCGGGGAGAACGAGCGCCTCCACGCGGGCCTCCTCGAGCTGCTCCGCGAAACCGGCCTGCCCGTCCTCGACCTCCTCCCGGCCTTTCGAGAGGCCGCCTCCTCAGGCGGCGCTGAGAGGCTCTACTTCAAGAAGGACGGTCACTGGACTCCAGCCGGGCATGCCCTCGCAGCGGCCGAGATCAAACGCTACGTGGAGTCCCTGGCCGGCCCATGATCTCCGGCCCCATATAGCTCGGGCGCCGAAAGAGGCCTGAACGCGTAGGAGCGTGTTGCGGATTGCGCCCCTCGGCTGTCTTCAGGGACCCGTGCCCACCCGGAGCTCGACGCTGAGCTTCTTCGGCTTCCCGCTGCCCTCGTGCACGGCGACGCGGAGGCGGTGGCGCCCCGCGGAGCCGAAGATGTGGTCGAGGGTGAAGCGGCCGGCCTCGAGGGTCGGCTGGATCACGGCCGAGACCTTGCGGCGGCCGGGCATCGCCTCGAACCAGGCCTCGACCTTGTCGGGAACGGCCGTCGAGATGGAGCCGCCGGAGTCGACCTTCCAGAGGCGCAGCTCGAAGCTGGCGGGGAGGGCGACGGCGAGCTTCTTCGGGCGCTGTGCCGCGTCGAGGCGCCAGGGGCCGCGGCGGGCGGAGTGCCGGGTGGTCTCGGCCTCTTCTGCGGCGGCCTTTTCGCCGGCGGCGATGGCGGCCTCGACCTCAGGGGACATACCGGC
>CAZQPP010000695.1:0-3927 GCA_964594295.1 uncultured Myxococcales bacterium
CCTGCACCAACGTCGGTCACCTGAATGTGCCCCGCCAAATCCGGGAACGCGAACGCCGACGGCAACGTGCACCGGGAAAAGATCGGGCTCGGGCGCCGGCCTTCGGCCTGGGCTCGGGCCCGGGCTCGGGCTCGGGAGGAGCCTGTTGCGCTATGGGCAAAAGGCTCCTAGCGCTCCACCACCAGCCTCCCCTCCGCGTCGCGGTAGATGGCCTTGATGGAGCTGTCGAGGGTCGGGATGCGGCGGCCGGCGGTGGCAAGCGTGTTGCCGTCGAGGTCCTTGACGAGGTTGCCGGTGGCCATCCAGAAGGGGCCGTCGACCTGGATGTAGCGTTCCTCGACCGGGTGCCAGAAGGTGACGCCGCCGAGACCCCAGCCCTCCATGGGTACGTTGGGGACTACCTCCTCGGGGGAGCCGTAGACGCCGCGGAAGCCCATGCTGCCCGAGGCGAAGGGCCCGTCCTCGTCCGTGTGGGTGCGGGCCCCTTTTCGGTCGCCGCCGGGCCAGCAGTAGGTCGTGAAGTGGTCGATGGAGATGCCGAGCTGGCCGTTGTCTTCGGGCACGACGTCGCCGCGCAGGGTGGGGCACTCCTCGGTGTGCATTCCCTCGAGGTCCGAGGGCACCACGTAGGGGCCGGAGGGCTCGAAGGTCATGGAGCGGTAGCCCGCGTAGAGGCTGAAGCTGCCGTCGGGCTCCACGGGGGCCGTGCCGATGTAGGTGCTCCAGTCGTACCAGATGGTGCTGCCGATGCCGCCCGAGTACCAGGCGCGCTGGAAGCTGACGGTGCAGACGAGGTCGAGCTTTCCGGGATTCTCGCCGAGGAGGCTGCAGCGGGGGCTCGAGCTGGCCACCTCGAAGATGCGGATGGGGCCCGAAGAGGGGCGCTCGACGTACTGCGAGGGGATGCTGACGCTGGCGTCGAACATCTGGTAGCCGCCCTCGGGCAGGCCGGTGTAGCGGGGGCTCACGACCTCGATGTGGACCTCGCGGCGGCCGCAGCCCTCGCCGTCGGTGACGCCGAGTTCGAATGTGTGCTCGCCGACCTGCGCCTCCGTGGGGGTCCAGGTCAGGCGCCCGGTCTCCTCGTCGAGCTGGGCGCCCGCGGGCAGATCGGGTGAGACGAAGCGCAGCTCGTCCTCGTCGGCGTCGGTGCCCTCGAAGCTCACGTCGAGCTCCTTGCCGGCCCAGACCCGGTAGCGGTAGCTCGAGTAGGCGATGTAGGGGGCGTGGTTGCTGAGCTGGACCTCCTTGAAGGTGCGGAGGCTGCCCCAGCCGAGGCCCTGGATGATGGTCACGATGAAGCGGTCTTCCGAGGGGTCGCGGACCAGGTGGGCGACGATCTTGCCGCTGGGCCCGGTGGAGCCGGTGTCGAGCTCGGTCCAGCGGGCGCCGTCCCAGGACCAGGGCTTCTCGTTGTAGCGGTAGCGGCTCCGGTCTCCGCCCACGAGCACCGCGAGGCCGCGCGACGAGTCGTAGACCATCGCGCCGCGCCCCCAATGGGTGTCGAGGGGCGCGGAGACGTTCTTCTTCGCCCAGTCGGTGCCGTCCCACTCCCATGTCTCCGCCCGCTCGGAGGATGAGTAGGTCGTGCCGCCGAAGACTATGAGGCGCCGCCGCTGCTCGTCCCAGGTGACCGCCGCGCCCTGCACCGAGCCGGGGCCGCCGGTGGTGGAGTGGCTGGTCCAGCCGGTGTCGCTCCAAGACCAGAGGTCGTCGAGGGTGGCACCGTCGGTGCTGCGTCCCCCGAAGACCAGCAGGCGAGAGCCGCCGTCGTCCCACGCGAGGCCGTGGTTGGTGCGGGCCCACGGAGCGGCGCCGTCGGGGGCGTGCTGCGTCCAGGCCTGCCCTTCCCATGTCCACACACCCTGGCCCTCTCCGCCGTAGAGCAGGGCGCGGTCGCCGGTCGGGTCGTAGACGAGCTTGGCCGAGGTCGCGGTTGCGCCCGGGCCCGCGTCGGGCTCTGCCGCCTTCGACCAGGCTGCGCCGTCCCAGGTCCAGGTGCCGGTCGCCGGGTCGAAGGCCAGCATCACGCCCGCGTGGTCCAGCCAGGTCAGGGCCATCTCGCCGACCGTGACCCCCTCGGGCAGGCGCTGCTCGGGGTTGCTCCAGAACCAGCCGAAGCGCGGGGCGGGGGTCACGGCGTCGACGGGCTCGGGAAGCCCCGCGCAGCTCCCGGCCGGCGGGCGGCAGTCGTCGTCGCTCTCGTGGTCGCAGCCTGCCGGGCAGCAGTCGTCGCCGCCGCGGCACTCGGTGATGTCCTGGTGGCTGCACTCGGCGCTGCAGCTGGCGGCGCTCCCGGTCAGCTCGTCGATGGTGCAGGCCTCGCCGTCGTCGCAGCCCGCGGGGCAGCTGCCGTCACAGGTCTCGGCCGCCTCGACGACGCCGTTGCCGCAGGTGGCCGAGCAGTCGTTGTCACTGTTGGCGTCGCAGCCTGCCGGGCAGCAGCCGTCGTCGGGCTTGCACTGGGTGATCTCCGGGTGTGCGCACGCCGCGCTGCAGGTCGCGACGCTCCCGGTCAGGTTGTCGCGAGTGCAGGCGACCCCGTCGTCGCAGGCGCTCGGACAGTCGCCGTCGCAGGTCTCGCCCCCTTCGACCACGCCGTTGCCGCAGGTGGCCGAGCAGTCCGTGTCGAAGTTGGCGTCGCAGCCTGCCGGGCAACAGCCGTCGCCGCCGGCGCACTCGCCGATCTCCTGGTGGCTGCAAGAGGCGCTGCAGTTGGCGGCGCTCCCGGTCACGCTGTCCTTGGTGCAGGCTATGCCGTCGTCGCAGCCTGCCGGGCAGTCTCCGTCACAGGTCTCACCGCCCTCGACCACGCCGTAGCCGCACCGCGCCGAGCAGTCCGCGTCGCTGGTGGCGTCGCATGCTGCCGGGCCGCCCCCGTCGCCCTCCGCGCACTGGGTGACAGGCGTGTGGCTGCAGGCCGCGCTGCAGGTCGATGCCGAGCCGGTCAGGCGGTCTCTGGTGCACGCGTTTCCGTCGTCGCAGGATGTGGGGCAGTCGCCGTCGCATGTCTCGCCGCGGTCGACCACGCCGTCGCCGCACCCTTCGGAGCAGTCGGCGTCGTTGCTGTAGTCGCAGCCTGCCGGGCAGCAGCCGTCCCCTCCTCCGCACTCGCTGATCTCCTGGTGGCTGCAGGTGGAGCTGCAGGCCGCGGCCGACCCGAGGAGGCGGTCGTTGGTGCAGGCTATGCCGTCGTCGCAGGATGTGGGGCAGTCGCCGTCGCACATCTCGCCGCGGTCGACGACGCCGTTGCCGCAGCTGCCCGAGCAGTCCGCGTCGTTCTCGGGAGCGCAGCTCGCGGGGCAGCAGCCGTCGCCGGGCACGCAGGCGGATATCACCTCGTTCGAGCAGGCCGCGGCGCAGGCTTCGGCGGACCCGAGCAGGCTGTCCTGGGTGCACGCGTTTCCGTCGTCACACGATGTGGGGCAGTCGCCGTCGCATGTCTCGCCGCGGTCGACCACGCCGTCGCCGCACGTCGAGGAGCAGTCATCGTCCTCGGCGAAGGTGCAGCCCGCCGGGCAGCAGCCGTCGCCCGAGACGCAGGCCTCGATGGGCTGGTGGATGCACGCGTCGTCGCAGCTCGTGGCGTCGACCCGGATCGCGTCCACGGTGCAGGCGAGCCCGTCGTCGCAGCCGCCCGGGCACTGGAGGTGGGGCGTCCCGGCGGTGTCGGGCAGGCCGCCTCCGCCGGTGTCCGCGGGGGGAGCACCCTGCTGCGAGTCCTCACCCGGGTCCGAGCCCGACCCGCCCGGACCGACGTCTACCGGGACGGGCGTGGAGCCGCGGGTCTCTCCCGAACGGCAGCCGGTCGCGCCGACGCAGGCGAGCAGAACGACGGCGATGCATGCGGAGCCCCCGATTCGCCACCTGTGTGGCTCGCGCAAAGACGCCAAGACGCCAAGTGGGCTCGCTGTGCTCGCCCGAAGA
>CAZQPP010000696.1:0-3918 GCA_964594295.1 uncultured Myxococcales bacterium
ACACCAACAACACCGACTCCTGCGACGACGGGGACGCCTGCACCCAGAACGACGTCTGCGACGAGGGCTCGTGCACCGGCCCGACGGCGGTGGACTGCAACGACAGCGATCCATGCACCACCGACAGCTGCGACAAGACCCAGGGCTGCCTGTACACCGTGGTGCTCGCCTGCTGCAGGAAGCACGGCGACTGCAACGACAACGACATCTGCACCGACGACACCTGCGGCATCGACAACAAGTGCTCTTTCGTCGCCAACCCGGCCTGCTGCACGAGCGACACCGAGTGTGTGGACGGCAACCCCTGCACCGCCGACACCTGCAAGGACAACCGCTGCACGAATCCGAAGACCCCGGGCTGCTGCCAGGGAGACGCCGACTGCGACGACAACGACCCTTGCACCACCGACTCATGCGGAGCGGACAACAAGTGCGCGAACACCACAGCCACCGACGGCACGCCCTGCGCCACCGGCAAGGAGTGCCGCTCGGGCGAGTGTGTCGACAAGGCCGTCCCCTGCACCGCCGTGCACCCGTGCTGCAAGGAGAGCGACAGCACCGGGTGCGCCGACGCGCAGCTCCAGACCTGCGTGTGCGCCGCCGACAACTTCTGCTGCCAGGTCAAGTGGGACGTCAACTGCATCTCACTGATCTCCACCTGCGGCAGCACCTGCGGGCCCTGTTGCGACCAGTCCGCCACGCCCGGCTGCGGAATCCCCGCGGTGCAGACCTGTGTCTGCAATCTCGACGCCTCGTGCTGCTCGCAGCGGTGGCACCAGGGATGTGTCGCCGCCGCCATCATGGACTGCGGGCACTCCTGCGGGGGCGGGGGCGGCAGCACATGCGACGACGGCGATCCCTGCATTATTTAATATTTTTAGCCGTACACCTCGACCTGCACCTTCACGCCCGTCGCCAACGGCGATCCCTGCGACGACGGTGACGGGTGCACCGAAGGCGAGACCTGCACGGACGGGACCTGCTCGGGTGGCACCGCGAAGAGCTGCGACGACAACAACGAGTGCACCACCGACATCTGCGAGCCCGGCGGGAGCTGCGCCCACACGCTCATCGACGACGAGCGCGCATGTGGTGAAGGCGGAAAGGGCAAGTGCAGAAGCGGTGTCTGCGAAGGCGGCAGCGGAGTGTCGCCCTGCTGCGTGCCTCAGATCGGCCCTGGCTGTGCCGCCGACAAGGCCGTCGAGACCTGCGTGTGCGCCGTCGACCCCTTCTGCTGCGACACCCTCTGGGACCAGAACTGCGCCGACATGGTCGCCGGCGAGGGCTGCGGGAGCTGCGGCAGCAGCGAGGGGGCGAAGATCACCAGCTTCACACACGCTCCCGAGTACGTTCCGGGCTCGCCCGAGCTGGTGCGAGAGCCCCTGCTCGTGACCTTCAGCTGGAGCATCGAGAACCCGGGCGGCGCGACCCTGAAGTGCACCCTGAGCCCCGGCGACGGCGACGGGCTCTGGCCTTACACCGTCCAGGACTGCGCCAACACGACCTCCCAGCCCCACACCTACTGGGAGAACTCCCTCGAGTCTGGCACCTACCCTGCCGTGCTGGCCATCAACGGGGTCGACTCACCTGAGGCCAGCGCTTCGGTCGACGTGACCGTGCTCGGAAACCCCGCGCAGTGGATGGGCGGCACCATCGCCGACCTCCCCGTGGACCAGCTGACCAGCCCGGTCGTGCGCGTCAACTTCCGCACCGACGGCTACAACCCGGCCGGTGGGCTGGGCAACATCGACGCTCCCACCAGGTACTTCAGGGACCGCCTCCCCTCGCGCCCCGACTGGGAGGCCTCGCCCTGGACCGCCAACGTCGACGACGCCCTCCTCCTGAGCCGCTGCGAGACCTCACAGCGTACGGTCTCGGACGAGGATGCCACGATCTCCTACTGGGTCGACGGGGTCTACATGGAGGGCGTGAACGCCCTGATCTACCAGACCGGGCAGGACGTGGAGGAACTCGAGTGCGTCGGCCACACCCGCTTCCTGCGCATGTGGTCGGACCGCGACGTCAGCATCGAGATCGAGGAGATGTGCTGGGGAGTCGCCCACTGCTTCAACTCGGACACCCAGCAGGACGTCACGGCCGCGGTCAGGCGTAAGTACCAGATGGAGCTCCGCATGGGCTGGAACCGCCTGGCCCTGGTGCGGGACGGCTACGCCCCAGGTGTGGGTGTTCTCAACGAGATCATCGTCACCGAGAACCGGGCCGACCAGGTCCCCGGCGGCTTCCCGGAGGACGTGGAGCTCCCGGACTGGTTCGTGGCGGCGCTCCCGTGAGGCGCCTCGGGCCCGCCTCCCTGGGTTTCCGCACGGCACTCCTCATCGGCCTCGGGCTCCTGACATTCGCGGGCTGCAAACGCTCGACCTCCTTCGATCGCTCGACGGCTGAGGCCGCTCGGGAAGGTCAGCTCGAGCTGAAGCCGCTGGCCCAGGCGCCGCCGGCGAGGTGATGACGCGCTCGATGGTGCGAGTCGCCCTTGCCCTGGGTTACGAGCAGGCGGCCATATCGTGGGCGGGTGAGCTGCCGGAACGTGATCCTCTGCGTCTCTTCGCGCTCCGGGAAGACAACGCTCTCCGCGAGGTCGCCGCCGCCGCCGGCAGCTCAGCCGAGCCGCGCTTCTTGTGGTTGAGCCGCTTGTGGCAGCGGCGGGAGCACGCGAAGGCCGAGGCCTGGGTCGCCCGGCACCTCGCGGAGCAGGCGATGGCCTTGCCCGTCGTCGCCGCGCGGCGTCCCGGCTGGACCCTGACGGACATGAAGGTGCTCGGACGACTCTGGGCGCCGCTGGCGCTGCTGCGGCTGCGGGGATGGGCGGGGAGCGTAGTGGCGGCCGTTCAGAGCAAGGCGATCGAGCTCCTCGCGCGGAGCGACGAGGATCCCCAGTGGGTAGCGGCCCATCTGCTCGACCTGCTGGGCATAACGCCGGCGGGCCTCGTCGAGGCCTTCGAGCGCATGGTCCTGGCAGTCGAGTCGACCGGGCCCTTCAGCTCGTTGCGCGCGCTTTGGCTGCGCGGACACTTCTACTCCGGACACTGGGCGGAGGGAAACCTCCTCTTGAAAGCCTATGGATGCCACTCGAGCGCAGACGGCTGGGTGAGAAGCCAACGGCCGGTCGAGCACGGCCCAGGGGCCGACTACCGCCGGTGGTATATCCACCTGGTCCAGGCGGAGCAGGGCAAGCCCGTGCGCCACGAGCTGATGAAGGACCTGAAGGAGCTCCGCCACGTAGGCGGGTGGGCCTTGTGGAACACGCAGGTCGCGGGCTTCGAGCAGTGCGGCTTCGCCGACCGCGAGCGGGTGGATCTCGCCCGCCTCTTCGCCGCGCGCCTGGACTCACGGCCGACGCACCGGCGGGCCCTCGGCGCCGTGGCCTGGCACTCGCTGATGGACCTGGAGCTGGCGCGCAAGAGCTTCGAGGTGGCGGCGAGGCAGGCGCCTTACCGCTTCGGCTCCCAAGGCGCCCTGGCCGAGTCTTTCAACAAGGGGGCGGCGGCGGCTCTCAAGGCCCGCGCTCGAAGCAGGACGCAGACGATGAAGGCCCGCCTGCGGGCGCTTTTTCTCCTCAGCGTTCACCGGCACATCGACGACGCCGCACACGAGGCCGCTTTGCGTGGTCTACTGGCCGAGCGCCCCGATCACGACACCGTGCTCAAGGACCTGATCGAATTCCTCTGCGAGGACAAGCGCCACGACGAGGCCGTGGCTCTCACGAAACGGTGGCTCTCGGAGCACGCGCGGGACGCCCGGGGGCTTGGCGAGGTCATGGTCCGCTTGCGTCTGGCCCGCGAGCTGAGAGAGGCAGGCCGCTTCGAGGAGGCGTGGGCAATCCTCGAGCCAGCGCTCGTTAGCCGGTTGGCATCCTGAAACTGGCGTTCCAGGATGCAGCGGTTGGCCATTAGCGATTAG
>CAZQPP010000697.1:0-3911 GCA_964594295.1 uncultured Myxococcales bacterium
CGCCCGGGGAGGACGACTTCGGCCAGAAGCCCACCTACGACCTCATCCGCCTCGGGCTCTTCGAGAGCGATCTCCCGGACAGGCTCGAGGCCTACGGGGTCGAGGTCGAGAAGGCGATGCTGCTCGAGCCGAGCTCCCACGACCGCATCACGCTCACGGTGCTCCAGCAGGCCGGCCAGTTCTCCATCCCGATCAAGCGGGCCTTCCCTTACCCGCTGCTGCCGCGCATCACCCCGAGCTCGGACTCCGTCCTGGTCCGCGGCCTCGAGGGGGTCACGCTCCCCTACGTGGCCCCCATCAAGGCGAAAGACGAGGTGCTCGCGGACATCGGCGCCAAGCTCACCCCGATCCTCGTCTCCTCTGCCGACGCCCGGGTGGCCACCGAGAACATCCCGCTCATCCCCAACGAGGCGATGGACTTCACCAAGGCCGCCGCCGCCGCCGGGGAGACCGTCGTGGCGGCGATGCTCGAGGGCAAGGTCATGAGCGCCTTCGCGGACAAGGAGCTCCCGAAGCTCGAGGACGACGACGAGGAGGACAAGAAGCAGAAGCTCACCTTTCGGGCCAACGGTGAGGCGCGGCTCTTCGTGGTGGGCAGCCACCTGGGCCTCGAGGGCCTGACCGTGGACCGGGTGCTCGGCACCATCGACATGGCGACCCTGACCAACAACCCCATCGGGCTCATCACGAAGTTCCCGGAGTTCCAGTCCGCCATGCAGAACTGGGAGATCCGGATCGGTCAGCTCGCCCCCGTCGTCCAGGAGAACCTTCGCATGCTCTTCAACGTGATGGACTGGGCGACGCAGCAGGAGGAGCTGGTCGAGATCCGCGCCAAGGGCGTGCAGCGCCGCCCGCTCATCTCCACCGAGCCGGGCACGAAGAAGGCGGTCTCCTGGGGCCTCGTGGCGGGGCTCCCCGCGCTCGTGAGCGGCCTCGGGCTGCTCGGCTTCGGCTGGCGCGAGCGCAGGAAGCGCCGCATCAAGCTCTGAGACTGAAGACCGGACCGAAAAAGAACAGAGCCCCACGCGGAGTCAACGTTGAAGCGCAACACCGTCGTTCTCCTGGCCATTTTCGTAGTCCTCCTGGCGGTGGTCTTCCTGGTCTCGCGGCCGAAGGCCACGGTCACGACCGAGAAGCTCCACCTCGACGGGTGGAAGGTGAGCAAGGACACCAGGGTCGAGGACGCTCCCTACGAGCGCATCGAGATCCGTCACGGGGACGTCGTCTTGGACTTCCGCCGCGACAAAGACGAGAAGGACAAGTGGCACATCGAGAAGCCCGTCAAGACGCTGGCCGAGGGCTACCGGGTGCGCGCGGTGGTGAACCTCTTCGCAGACGACCTCGACGCCCTCGTGAGCCAGCCCCTCGAGGCCAACGCGAAGAAGAGCTACGGCCTCGAGGGTGAAGACGCCATCTCGCTGCGCCTGACGGGCAAGGGAGAGGGCGGCGCCGAGAAGAAGATAGAGCTGATCGTGGGTCGCTCGGATCGGGCGGTGGAGGACTCGGACTCCATGCCCTCGGTGCGCACCTGGCTGGCGCAGCCCGGCACCGACACCGTCCACCTCGTCGAGGGCACGGACTTCCGCAAGGCCCTCTCCCTGTCGCTCAAGGAGTTCCGCAGCAAGCGGGTGCTCTCCCTGGGCAAGTGGTCCGACATCGACAAGCTCGTCATCGAGAACCCCCAGGCGTTGCGCCACAAGAAGGTGGTCGTGGTCCGCGACGAGACGGCCGCGCCGCCGGAGCCCAAGGGAGACGAGAAGGAGGACGGCGAGGAGAAGGCGGACGAGTCGCCCGCGAAGCCCGAGAAGTGGAGCTTCGAGCAGCCTGCCGGCCTCAAGCTGGGCGAGCCGCGCTCGGTCTTCTCGAGCATCACGAACCTGACGGCCACCGAGATCGTCTCGGTCGCCGACGCGCCCGAGGAGACCGGCCTCGGCGACGCCTCGAAGCTCGCCGTGGTCACCGTCAAGGCGGGCGATCGCGAGGCGGTCTTGACGGTCGGCCCCGAGGTGAACGGCGACGCCTGGCTGAAGATCGAGGGCAAGGACGACGAGCTCTACAAGATCAGCTCGTACAGCCGGAAGCAGCTCGTCAAGGAGGCCGACGAGCTCCGGGAGAAGAAGGTCTTGGGCATCGCGGACAAAGAGGACGTGACCCGAGTCGAGATTCAGGCGCAGGGCAAGGCGTCCGTCGCGGTCGAGAAGCGCTCGGGCAGGTGGGTGCGCGCCAGGGACGGAGCCCCCGCCGACAAGGACGAGCTCGGCCGCATCGCCGGGGCGCTCGCCAACTTCCGCGTGAGCGAGTTCGCCCCCGACAAGGACCCCGCCGAGGCTGGCCTGAAGAAGCCCGGCCTGCGCGTGCGCTTCACCGAGCGCGGGCTCGCCCGCGAGCTGCGCTTCGGGAGCGAGGAGGACAACAAGGTCTACGCTCAGCTCGGCGCCGGCGGCGAGGTGCTCAGGGTCTCCACCTACACCCGCAAGCAGCTCGACAAGACCTGGTCCGACCTCCAGAACAAGAAGCTCTTCGAGCTCAAGGGCGAGGACGTGAAGACGGCGCGCATCACGCACCCCGGCGGCGAGGCCATAGAGCTCCAGCTCCAGGCTCCCGCGGGCAAGGCCGAGGGCGAGAAGAAGTGGGTGCTCTCCAAACCCCCGGAGTCCCGGAAGGTCAAGCAGTCCACCGCGAAGACCCTCGCCACGACGCTCGGAAACCTGAAGGCCAAGGAGATCGCCGAGGGCAAGAGGGCCTCGGAGGTCGGCCTGAAGAAGGGGCAGGGCACCACGGTCGAGGTGGTCGACGCGCAGGGCAAGAGCTACACGCTGCGGGTCGCAGAGAAGAAAGAAGACAAAGACCCCTACGCGGTGTGCGAGGGCTGCCTGCTCGAGGGCAAGGTCTTCACCGTCGCGAGCTACCAGGCGAACAACCTGGGGAAGAAGCTCGACGATCTCGTGGAGTGAAGATCAGCTCGAGGAGGTCGCGGTGGCTTTCTCGACCACCTCCATGATCTCCTCGTCGCTCAGCACGTGGTCTGTGGTCTTGGCGAGGCCGAAGATTGCTTCGACCACCGCCTGGTCCTCGGGCAGGCCGCGGTGCTTGAGCCAGAAGCGCACGTTGCTCGCCCCGCTCATGGGACCTATCTCGATCCGCTGGTGAAGCCCGAAGAGGCCGGCGGGCACGCCCGAGTAGATCCTGTCGGCGAGCCAGTCGTCACCCTTGTTGCGGGCCTTGATGACGGCCGCGGCGTGCACCCCGGTGGCGGTCCGGAAGGCGTCGTCGCCGACGAGGGGGTAGGTGGGCGGGATCGCCACGCCGATGGCCTTTGAGGCGCTCCGGCAGTAGGTGACGAGCTCCCGCGCGTCGTGCTGGTGGAGCCCCATGAGGCTCAGGTTCACGATCAGCAGGTCCATGGCGGTGTTGCCGACCCGCTCGCCGACGCCGAGGGCTGTGCCGTGCACGCGGTCGACGCCCTCGAGGACGGCGTAGATGGCGTTCTCGAGGGCGAGGCCGCGGTCGTTGTGCCCGTGCCAGTCGAGCTCGACCTCGCCCACCATGCCCATGCCCCAGACCACGTGCCGCGCGAAGCGGATGAGCGAGCGCGTCCCTTCCGGGGTCGCGTGGCCGACCGTGTCGCAGAGGCAGAGCCGCCAGGCGCCGTTGTCGATGGCGGTGCGGAAGAGGCGGTCGAGGGTCTCGGGGCGGCTCCTGATCGTGTCTTCGGTCACGAAGCCGACCGGCAGCCCTTCTTTTCGCGCGAGGGAGACCGCGTCCGCCGTGAGCTTGGTGAGGCGCTCGATGTCCCAGCCCTCCACGAACTGCCGGATCGGGCTCGATCCCAGGAAGGTCATGGCCTCGATGGGGATGCCGACCAT
Source organism: uncultured Myxococcales bacterium (assembly GCA_964594295.1). Taxonomy (GTDB): domain Bacteria; phylum Myxococcota_A; class UBA9042; order UBA3505; family UBA3505; genus CAZQPP01. The sequence goes on from CAZQPP010000697.1 coordinate 3,867, forward strand.
CTGGCTGATCTCGGCGATGGGGCGGATGTCCGCCTCGTGGGTGCG
>CAZQPP010000698.1:0-3906 GCA_964594295.1 uncultured Myxococcales bacterium
AGCTCCCGTCGGCCTTGAAGGAGCCGATGGCGCACGAGTTGCCGGCGTCGCTGTTGGTGTCGTCTGCGGTGCCGTTGCAGTCGTTGTCGTGGCCGTCGCAGATCTCGCGCTCGGGAGGATCTCCCACGCAGATGACCTCGCCGCCGTCGCAGAGCGGGATGCCCGGGCAGATGCCGAACTCGTTCTCGAGCGGGCAGGTGATGCCGGCCGCGTCGAGGTTGTCGACTCCGCCGTCGCAGTCGTTGTCGACGCCGTCGCAGCGCTCGGGCGAGGCCTCCGCGGCGTCGCAGTCGCTCAGGCCGTCGGGAGTGCAGGTCCTCGTGCCGGTGCAGGTCCCGACGCTGTTGCGCTTCCAGCAGGTGGTGGAGGCGCCGAGCTCGGTGGCGCGCGCGGTGCAGCCGCAGCGCCCGTCATTCGGGATGCACTGAGGGCTGTTGAGCCCGTTTGGCCCCGGGTAGTCGACGCAGGTGAAGAGGTCCGGGCAGTCGTCCTCCTCGCAGGCCGCGCCGCAGAAGCTGCCCTCGGCGCCGAACTCGATGCAGAGCGCGCCCGTGCCGCCCCTCAAGGCCTGGCAGTCCTGGTGGTCGTTGCAGGGCATGCAGAGGCTCTCGTTCCGGTCGACGCAGAGGAAGTTCACGTCGTCTGCGCTGGTGGAGTGGACCTCTACGCAACTGAAGCCGGCCGGGCAGCTGTCGATGCAGGCCTTGGTGCAGATGCGGCCGAAGCGCGAGGCGATGCAGAAGGGGTCGATGCAGTCGTCGTTGTCGTTGCAGGGCCAGCCGAAGCCGCCCTCCTCGGGCACGAAGGGGTCGGGCTCGGGCGTCCCGGGGCCGCCGACAGGCGAGGTGCCGGTGTCGACCAGCGGGGTAGTCGAGACGTCGAGGCTCGGGCTGCCGGCGTCGCCGGCGCCGTCGGCCTTACCCGGACGCGGCCCGTCGGGGAGCTGAGTCCCCGGCCCCGCTCCCCCCGGCTCGTAGCCGTCGGCCGTGATGCCCTGGTCTCCAAGGGGCAGGAACTCTGGTCCCTGAGCGTCCTCGGAGCTGCACTGGACGGTCCAAAACAGGATAGCGCCCGCGAGCACAAGGGCAAACGTGCCCCGCGCGCGCGAGTGCGCGTTGGCTGTCTTCTGAATGTCCACGGCTACCGGCCTCCGTGGGGTGGGGTCTGGAAGCGTACGTTCTACCGAGTGTAGCAAGTTGCGTTCCCCGGATTCCAGTCGGTAGCCGCTCAAATCTGCGAAAAAGGCACATTGGGCGTGCGGTTTTTTCCCAGGATCTCCACGAGGAGTGGCCCCGGGTGGGGGCCTCGACCGGATCAGCGTGCAACGGCGGGCGCTTGGTGCGCTTGGCTTGCGTGCGCCCCGGCGGAATGCCACCATGCCCGCCACCTCACAGCCGGGCCTCTCACATGCGCGCCTTCAGATGCTGGCTCATCGCGACCCCACTCCTGCTACTCCCGCTGACGGGCTGCGTCTCGTCGGAGCGCGATGGCTCCCGCGCTTACGGCGTCGTCCCACCGATCGACGGCGCGGCGGCAGCCGAAGGAGGCGACGCCCAGGACGGCCCCGGCGCCGACCGTGACGTCGCCGCGGGCGAGCTCGAGGACGGCGCTACCCCGGCGCCGGGCGACCTGGGGCCCGACGCCCCCGGTGCACAGCCCACGGCAGACGGGGGCGGCGCGGCGATTTCCGGAGACCCCGGCCTGCCTGCCGACATCTCGCTCCCCCAGCCGGACCCCGGCGAGTACGCGCCCGACTGGGTCAACCACCCGGATCGCATCGTACAGAAGTGCCTCGAGCTGGTCCCGGCGGTCTGCAACAAGATAAGCGACTGCGAGATCCCCTTCGCCGACGCCATCGCAGGCTTCTGCCCGCCGCTGGCCGACGGCGGCAAGGATCTCCTCATAATGGGCTGCGAGCAGATCAAGCAGCTCGGCCCCGGCAACATGGCGTTCGACCTCATCGCCGGCGTGGCCCTCGACATGCTCGAGAAGTGCATCGAGGACTACCAGTGCGACCTGCCGACAGTCATCGCGCTCGGCCAGAAGGTCGCGAAGATCATCCAAGACAGCGGCGGTAGCGGCGACATAAACCAGATCCTGGCCGCGGTCCTGCCCGAGATGCTGCAGCTCGTGCTCGACGAGTGTGGGGCGAGCATTCCGCTACCGTTTTGAGCTTCCTACGGCGTAGTCGTTAGCTCGCAGCCGTTGCCGTCGGCCTTGGGCTGGTAGCCGGCCTCCGTGTCGCAGACGCAGCGAATTCGCCCTGCAGCGTCCGCGGTGCAGATCTCGCCTTCCCCGGTGCACGGGTCGGGGTCGCAGGGATCCTTTGTGCAGCTCTCGCCGTCCCCGGCGAGGTGGTAGCCGGCGGCGATGTCGCACCTGCAGGTCGACTGGCCGGGGCCCGCGGAGACACACTCCTGGCCCTCGCTGGTGCACGGGTCTGGATCGCATGGGTCGTTGGTGCAGCTCTGGCCGTCGCTCGCGCGGTGGTAGCCCGACTCCGCGTCGCACTCGCAGCTTCCCTGGCCGTCCTCTCCTGCGACGCAGACCTCGCCCACGATCTGGCAGGGGTCGGGATCGCACGGGTCGGTGGTGCAGGTCTTGCCGTCCGACGAGCGATGGTAGCCCCGCGACGTGTCGCAGTAGCACTCGGCGATCCCCGCCGCCTCGGCCGAGCAGACCTCGGTCTCGTCGCAGGGGTCCGGGTCGCACGGGTTGGTCGTGCAGGTCTCGCCGTCTTCGCACAAGTGGTAGCCGGCGAGGGCGTTGCAGAGACACTCGGTGGCCTCGCCGTCGGGGCTGCTGCAGATGCGCCCCTCGCCGGTGCAGGGGCTGGGATCGCAGGGGTCTTTCGTGCAGCGCACGCCGTCTCCGGCTCGGTGGAACCCCTGTGCGGCGTCGCAGCTGCACTGGGCCTCGTCATCCTCCGCCGTGCAGACCTCCCCTTCGACCGTGCAGGGGGCCGGATCACATGGGTCGGCCGTGCAGCGCTCGCCGTCGCCGGAGAGGTGCGTGCCGAGCGAGGCATCGCAGCGGCAGTGGGCCCGGCCCGACTCGGTAGCGGCGCAGACGAGCCCGTCGCCGCAGACGTGGCGCTCCGCGGCGCCGGGGTCGCAGCGATCCCCGGGTCCTCCCACGGGCAAGCCCGCGCTGGAGCCGTCGCGTCCGTCGCGCCGCGTCCCGGTGGCGTCGACGGCGTCTTCGGAGCCGAAGACGGTCCGCCCGGTGTCGGCCGCCGGCGGCGCGTAGGTGTCAGCCGGCTCGACGGTCGCGCTCGGCCCACCGCCACCGTCGCCGCATCCGAGCAGCATGGCGGTCAGGGCAATGAGGATTATCGGTTTGGATGCGGACAGCTTGTCCTCCATGGGCGCATGCATGAGGACAGCATAGGAATTCCTCTCCGTCGATTCCTTCGCCGCTGTTGACATCCCCGGGGCCACAACCTATAACCCGCGCTCCCCTTGCGGGGTGGCGCAGAGGTAGCGCGCCGGGCTCATAACCCGGAGGTCGGTGGTTCGATTCCACCCCCCGCGACCACAACAGTCAGGCGTCCTTTTCGGGCGCCTCAGTTGTTTTTGCGGGGCAGGGGTTCGCGGGCGGAACGCCACTACCGCGGTGCGTTTCCCGAGCGAAACGGGGCGTTTCCCGAGCGAAACGTAACTTCTCAAGAAGTCCGGGCAGAGTGGCAGATTGGCTCGCGCAAAGGCGCCAAGACGCCAAGAGCGCGAGGAAAAAAGCTTTGTCTTCGCGCCTTTGCGGCTTTGCGCGAGATTCTCTTGGTCGGCGAACTGGGTAGCGGGCTGGCTTTCTTGCCCGGGGTTATTGAGAACCTACAGCGAAACACCTATTTGGGGGTGTGTCCCACTTGACCCGCGGGAACAGGATCGCAAGCGTTCGGGCTTGCCC
>CAZQPP010000699.1:0-3900 GCA_964594295.1 uncultured Myxococcales bacterium
ACCAACGAGGCCAAGCAGTGCGTGCCCAACGCCTACAAGTGCGCCGGCTGCATCACGACCGGCTGCCCCGAGGGCAAGCTCTGCCACTTCGGCACCGGTGAGTGCCAGGACCCGAAGCCCGTCTGCGGCACCTGCAGCTTCGACTTCGAGTGCAGCTCCGACGGCAGCTTCCTCTGCTTCAAGAAGGGCGCCGGCGTGAACTTCTGCGCCCCCGCCTGCGGAGACGGCGACACCTGCTCCAAGGGCTCCACCTGCGCCACCATGGACACCGGACGCAAGGTCTGCGCATTCGAAAGCACGAGCTGCTGCTACGGCCCGAACTGCGACTCCTGCGACCAGTGCGGCGGGAGCACCCCGCACTGCAAGGACGGCCAGTGCGTGCAGTGCCTCTCCGACGAGGACTGCCCCGACGAGCCGGCCGGCAACTCCTGCGACCAGGCCACCGGCCAGTGCGCCACCTCCTGCCCACAGGACAAGCCCTACCTCTTCCAGGGCCAGTGCGTGCAGTGCCTGAACACCTCCCACTGCCAGAGCGGGAACTGCAACCTCGCCACCCACACCTGCGCCGGTGACGCCTGCAGCGTCTGCGCCGACCCCTACCCCGCCTGCGTGGAGATCGGCGGCCAGTTCACCTGCGTGCAGTGCACGCCGCCCAAGGACGGCGACCCGGGCAACTTCGCCTACTGCGAGGACAAGGGCGCCGACTGTGTGAACCAGGCCTGCTGCGACGCCAACACCTACACCTGCCTCGGCATCACCCAGGTCGTCGGCACCTGCAAGACTGACGCCGACTGCCCCGGCACGTCCACCAGCGGCGGCACCCTGAAGTGCGACACCGCCAGCCAGGCCTGCTACGACCCCGACGGCTTCTGCGACGGCGTCATGTCCCAGTGCCCGAGCGGCAACTGCATCAGCCTGCTCGACTCCATGATGGGCGGCGGCGGCGGCATCCCGGGCATGCCCGGCGGCGGCATGCCCGGCGGACCCGGCATCCCCGGCTTCTGCGGCTGCACCGTCGGCGGCACGGACTGCACACCCGGCTCCACCTGCGTGGACCTCGCGAGCACCCAGCTCGGCCAGATGCTCCCGATGTTCACCGACCCCGTGTGCATCAACTGCGACGGCGTCTCCAAGATGTTCGGCGGCGGCATGATCTCCATGCTCTGCACGCTCATCGTGGCGGGTGGCGGCGGCGGCATCCCCCTTCCAGGCTTCCCCTGATCGCGGCAGGCTCGGCGTAGCGGAGCCCGGCTCCCTGCGGCGACCGCTCTGAGAGCGTTGACGGCTTTCACCGCCCACGCCCCGGCCACTCTGTCCAACCTCGGGCCGGGCTTCGACGTACTCGGCCTCGCCCTCGACGGGCCGCTGGACTGGGTGCGGGCCGAGACGCGCCGCGAGCTCGGCGTCAACCTCCGCTGCGAGGGCCCCTTCGGCGCGGCCGTGCCCGCGGATCCCGAGCGGAACGTGGCCGCCTTCGCCGCGACGCGTGTGCTCGAGGCCGCCGGCTACGAGGGGGGCCTCGAGCTCGTGGTGCACAAGACCATCCCTCCGGGCTCGGGCCTCGGCAGCAGCGCGGCAAGCTCGGCCGCGGGCGCCGTGGCGGCCATGAGGGCCGCCGGCGCCGATCTCGAGGTCGAAGAGCTGCTCGACATCCTCGGGGACGCCGAGGGCGTAGCCGCTGGCGCCAGGCACCTCGACAACGTGGCGCCCGCGCTGCTCGGCGGCTTCGTGGCCGTGCTCTCCACCGATCCTCCGGGTGTGCTGCCGCTCTCCCTGACCGGCGAGTGGCCCCTCGCGGTGATCCTGCCGAAGGTCTCCGTGCGCACCGAGGAGGCCAGGGCGGTGCTGCCCGAGAAGGTGCCCATGGAGAGCGCCATCTTCAACCTGCGCCACATGGCGGGCCTGCTCGAAGCGGCGGCCTCCGGCGAGGTCTGGGCCTTCGCCTCTCATCTGCACGATCTCCTCGCCCTGCCCTACCGCGCTCCCCTGCTCCCCTTCGCCGACGACGCCCGCGCCGCGGCCATGGCGGCGGGCGCGCCGGCGCTGCAGGTCTCGGGCTCGGGCCCAGCCCTCTTCGCTCCCTGTCCTGACGAGGAGATCGCGGCCGCCACCTGCGCCGCGGTCAAGAAGATCCTGGAGCGATGGCAGATCGGGGCGCGGACCTGGGTCTGCCACCCCTCCCCGAAGGGAGCCCTGGCCAGAGCGGAACGGTCGGCGTGAACGCCGGGGGTGATGCGCGGCGGGGGGCCCTGCGCGCCTCGATCCTGGCGACGGCCGCCGTAGCCGCCATCCTCGCGCTCGGCTGGGCGGGTCTACCGGGCGAGTGGGTGTCCACCGCCGCCGCGGTGGCGATGCTGGCCATCCCATGGTGGCTCCTGCGGGACGACCCCAGCCCGTGGTTCACCTTCCGCCCCGGCAAGGACCTGCTCCCGGTCCTCGTCTGGAGCCTCGTGGTCTTCCCCCCCTTCGTGCTCGGCTTCCACGTCTGGCACTGCGTGCTCTTCGAGCGCGAGCCGAACGATCTGATGCGGGTGCTCCGTGTGTTGGGTGACCTCGACGAGTGGCTCCCCGAGATGCTCCTGACCCAGGTCGTCGCCATCGCGATCCCCGAGGAGGTCCTCTTCCGGGGCTACATCCAGCGCCGCCTCACTCCTCACCTTGGCGCGCTGCGGGTGCACGCCCGCCTCCCGGAGCTGCCGTGGGCGGTAGTGGCGGCGTCCCTGCTCTTCGCCTCGATCCACCTCGTGGCGACCCCCCACCCCGCGCGCCTCGCGGTATTCTTCCCGGGCCTGCTCTTCGGCTGGCTCTACCACCGGACGGGATCGCTGACGGCCCCCGCGCTCTTCCACGCCCTGTGCAACATCGTGCAGTCGGTGTGCTGGGCGCTTTGGTTTGGTTAGGAGCCCGCCTGCGGGCTCCTCCCTTGCCCTTGCCCATGCCCGGTGCCTGGGCAGCTCGGCAGGGGCAGACTACCAGCACATCGAGTGGCACTGCCGCTCGCAGGCTGAGCGAGCGTCCCTCCCCTCCCAACCTTTCGGCATGGGCCCCCTCGCGGCCGGCGGCTGGGTCTGCCCACAGCGCTCGAGGCAGCGTTCCATGCGCTCGACACACTCGGGCGAGGGGCGCGCCGACGAGCAGGCCCAGGCCAACAGGGCCAGAGCCAGGATAGTGAGGCGAAGCATAACGCCCTCCAGAGTACCTCGACGACGACGACGTTGCCAGCGGTTGACCGCTAACCCCGCCCCAAGTATCAGCGGCTGACTGGAGGCCAGATCGCCTCGGTTTCGACCTTCGAAATGGGATGAAATCATGGGCAACACCCCACGCCTCGCGGCCACGGCCGCGACAGTCCTGACGTGCTTCCTCGTAGCAGCGCCGGCTGAGCTACGGGCGGATCAAGGAGGCATCTCCTGGGACTTCGGCGTCAAGGCCGGCTACCTCTTCGACGGTGAGGTCTACCTCGCCGAATTCGACCACGCCTTCGACACGGACCCCGGCTTCATGCTGACTGCCACCGCGGACGCCCTCCTCTCGGAGAGGCTCTGCGGCGGCGCATACGCCCTCGTCGCCTTCAGCGGGGCCTACGACGAGTCCGCGACGATCTACGACCTCGGGCTCTCGCTCAAGGCACGCTTCCCGGCGGGGATCACCGAGATCCGCGTCGGCCCGGTGCTCGCCTACCAGGTCGTCTCGGTCGAGTCGGGCAGCTTCGACGACTCCACCGGCCTGAACGTCGGCGCTGTCTTCGACCTGCTCTACCCGGTGAGCGACACCCTCGACGGCATCTTCGAGCTCGGCTTCATCAGCCAGCCCGCGGGCGGCAACGACGACACCGACGCCACCTTCGCGCCGATCATCTACCTGGCGGCTGGCCTCGGCTTCGGCGGGTAGAGCGGGCCG
>CAZQPP010000700.1:0-3899 GCA_964594295.1 uncultured Myxococcales bacterium
ACAGCCACTGCCGTGACCGTCATCAGCCTGCTCTCAGGTGACGCGCTGCCCGGTGTGGTTCAGATCGCGGCCGGAAGGCTCCACACCTGCGCCGTCCTGGACGATGGCACGGCGTGGTGCGCGGGTTGGAACTACTTCGGCCAGCTCGGCGACGCCCAGATCGAGTACCGCATCAACCGCGATGCCATGCAGCCGGTGGCGAGCATGGCCGGGGCCTGGACCGAGGATGGGCAATGCCTCGACGGCCTCGACAACGACGCCGACGGCCTGGCCGACGACCTCGACCCGGACTGCGCGACAGATCTCGGGTCGGCCACGGGCGCCGGCGTCACCCGCTTCCCCATCGACAGCCGCCTGGGCAATCGGGATTCTGGGGCCTGCCCATCTGGCTCCGGCGAGGAGGACTACAGGGAGGACTACGGCGAGAAGGTCTTCCGCTGGACCGCGCCCGAGGCGGGTCACTGGCGCTTCGAGGCGCAGGCCGATCCCGGCGCGGACGTCTACCTCCGAGATGGGAGATTGAGCGGTACAGAGCTTGTCTGCGGCGACGGCTCGGTTACCGCCGAGCTGGACGCCGGCCAGACCGTAGCCTTGGTAGTCGACGCCCGGGGAACCAGCGGCACGGCGACCGTCAACATCCGCAGCGCGATCTGCGGCGGCTCGCGGCGGGACTGCGACTTCGTAGCCGAGAACGGCTGCGAGACGGACACGGCCGCCGACGCCAGTCACTGCGGCGAGTGTTTCGCTCCCTGCAGCCCAGGCGAGAGCTGTTACAACGGAGGCTGCATATGCGCCACGGCCGAGTGCGGCCCTGCGGGGTACGCGCTGATTCCGGCGGGAAGCTACGTGATGGGGTCTCCGGAGGGGGAGTTGAGGCGCGGCATCGACGAGGACCAACATACGGTCAACATCACAAAGCCATTCTGGCTAAAGGCGACGGAGGTGACCCAAGGGGAGTGGAAGGCGTTGATGGGCGCGGACAAAAACCCATCAAGCTACCCCTCGTGCGGGGACGGATGTCCGGTGGAGACGGTGAACTGGTGGGAGGCGCTGGCGTGGTGCAACGCAAAGTCGCGATCCGAGGGGCTAACGGAGTGCTACGAGCTGACTGGCTGCGACGGACGCTCACCCGGCCAGGGCATGAACTGCGCCGGCGTAACTGTGAACGCGGAAGGCGACAACCCGTTGCTGTGCGAGGGCTACCGCCTGCCGACCGAGGCTGAATGGGAGTACGCGGCGCGGGCGGGGACGACGACAGCGTTCTTCAACGGGGACATCGCAGATTCCGATGCGGACCCCAAGCTGGACAAGATAGGCTGGTACAGCGGAAACAGCCACGCGAATTACTCTGGAGCACTTGACTGCTCCTCCTGGTACGCAGGCGCGACGACCTGCGGCCTTCAGCCTGTAGCCGGCAAGCAGGCGAACGCGTGGGGGCTTCACGACACGGCGGGAAACGTGCAGGATTGGGCCTGGGACTGGTACGACAACTACGGCGCCGGACCGGACACCGACCCCATTGGCCCTGACTCGGGATCCGAGCGCTTGGTCCGGGGCGGGTCCTGGTTTGGTACCGCCGGGAGTTGCCGGGTGGCCATGCGCGATCGCATCACGCCGAGCTTCCGGATTTTTTCCATAGGCTTCCGCCCCGCCAAGTCGGTGCTGGGCCACATCGTGTGCGCCGATTCCAGTGACTGCGACGACGGCAACGCGTGCACAGTCGACGAATGCAGCGGTGGTACTTGCCGCGTTCGGGCGGCTGCGTGCGACGATGGCGAGGTCTGCACGGACGACGCCTGCGAGCCCGAGAGGGGCTGTACGCACGCGGACAACTCCAAGCGGTGCAACGACGGGGATGCGTGTACAGAAGGAGACGCCTGTGCGTACGGCGACTGCATCAGCGGAGCGGCAACCGACTGCGCCGACCAGAACTCGTGCACCCTGGACAGTTGCGACCCGGGAGTAGGTTGCGAACACGTGCCTGTGGCTGAGGGAATCGACTGCGACAGCAGCCACTTCGACGGCGCATCCGAGGCCTTCCGGCATTGGGACGAGGACGGAATTGTTTCAGCGAGCTGCGCCCGTTGTCACACCGGCGAGGGCTTCAAGATCTACGCGGCGACCGGGGCTGACCCCGTAGACGCCCAGCCTATCGCCTCCGGCTTGAGCTGCAGCACGTGCCACACCGGAGAAGACTTCGCCGGCGATGCGCCGCGGCGCTACGTGGCGAGGGTGACATTCCCCGGCGGCAAGGAGGTCCTGAACGATGAGGCCAACCCCGATGACAGCTTCCTCTGCGTAGGCTGCCACCAGGGACGCGTGGGCAAGGGCGACATCGACGCGGCCATCGCCGCTGGCAGCCTCCGCTTCCAGAACGTGCACTACATGGCCGCTGGGGCCACGCTCTTCGGAAGCGAGGCTGGCGTGGGCTACGAATACGACGGCAAGACCTACGTAGGCAAGTTTGCCCACGCCGGCACCGCAGCACCGGCCCAGTGCACTTTCTGCCACGACATCAAGGGGGCAAACCACAGCTTCGGCGCTCGGGTGACGAGCACGTGCACAGGCTGCCACGACGAGGCCACCGCCGGCAAAGTCCACACGATTCGCAAGGGTCGCGGCACCGACTACGATGGGAACGGGGACGCCAGCGGACCACTGAAGGCAGAGGTCGACGGCATCGCCGTTCTTCTCATGGCCCAGATGCAGCAGGCCGCGGCAAACGCTGGCCACCCGCTCGTCTACGACGGCAATGGCTACCCCTACTTCTACTACGACAATAACGGCAACGGCACGCTGGACGTTGACGAGGCAGTCTTCGCCAACCGCTACGGTCACTGGACCGCCGCGCTCGTCAAGGCCGCCCACAACTACCGGCAGTCTCAGGCGGAGCGGGGGGCCTGGGCCCACAACACCGAGTACATCGTGCAGCTCCTCATCGACTCCATTGAAGACCTTGGCGGCGACGTCGGTGCCCTAAACCGCCCGTAGCGTCGAGGCCGTCCGGCAGGCGGCGCGTGCACAATCCTCCGGCACCAACGTGGCCGGAGGAGCGAAGAATGCCAGGGGCTCGAAAACAAACTCGCTGACGTCGTTCTTGAAGACGTGCTCAAGGCTGAAGACGACGTTCACGTCTCTGCGGACGTGGACGCGGTCGGCCGGGACCGGCGGATGCACGAGGTCATGACACCCGACTCTGACGCGACTTTGACCCGACTTTGACACCTCCGCGTACATTCCGGTGGGCACCACGGATCGGGTGTTGAGTAATCATCGGGACTTAGCGTGATCAGCACCAGCGACATGGCGCGAAACACCTAAGACATGGATTTGTCCACATGGCTTGACGTGGAAAACTGGCGGCGTTAGGAACACCTACATGTACCTTCGAACGAGCAGCCAAAAGCGGGCGGACGGCACCGTCGTCGAGCACCTCCAACTCGTCGAGAGCATCTGGAGCAAGTCCAAGAAGCGGTCCCAGACACGCATCGTCTACAGCTTCGGTAGGGCCCGTGACCCCAGCGTCGAGGAGCGGCTTCGCAGGCTGGCCAAGGGCATTCTGCGGCGGGTGTCTCCCGACGAGATCGTCGCCGACGACCCGAGCTGGCGCGTCGTCGATGCTTGGCCGTTCGGTGGTGTGTACGTTCTCGAGGAGTTGTGGAAGCGGCTCGGGATCGCCGAGATCATCAGGGAGCGATCCACGGCCAGCGGGCTCAGCTTCCCGGTGGAGCGTGCCTTGTTCGCGATGGTGGCGAACCGAGCACTGGCAGCGAGCTCGAAGCTGTACTGCTGGGAGCAGTGGCTCCGAGAGGATGTCCGGATCGACGGAACCCGCGAGCTCGAACTGCATCACCTGTACCGCGCCATGGACTTCCTCGAGGCGAACAGGCCGGAGATCG
>CAZQPP010000701.1:0-3872 GCA_964594295.1 uncultured Myxococcales bacterium
AGCCAGACCATCTCATTCCTGAACCCCTCCGCCTCCTACTCCTACTTCGACGACGTGGAGATCCAGAACACCACGGGTGTGACCCTCAACGGCAGCTACAACGGCTACGCCAAGGGCGACATCACGCTCACGAGCGGCGCGAAGCTCACTGTGCCGTCCAACAGGACCTTCTGGATCGACGGCGACCTGACCGCCACCAACGCGACCCTGACCATCACCGGCCTCGTGGACGTGGACGGGGACACGCACTTCACCGGCGGCACCGCCGTGAGCATGACGGCCACCTCGACCTACCGGGGCACCATGGTCGTCGACGGCGGCTCGAGCGTGACCGGCGCCACGGTCGTGGTCACGAGCGCCATCCCCGACGTGGACACCTCGGACTCCACCTACAACGTCACGACCACCGAGGTTCGGGGCAACACCACGATGACCAAGGACGCCGAGCTCACCGGCACGTCGAGCCTGACCATCAGGGACGGCAACTACCTCAACCTCGCCGGCTACACCCTCGAGATCCCCAACGACTTCACCGCCTACATCACGAACACCTCGGGGAGCGGCCTGCGCATGCAGAACGCCTCGGACCTCCTGATCGTGGGTGACAGGGCGACCTTCACCGGCGAGGGCGGCAACACCTCCGCCACCTCCCAGGGCTACCTGAGCAACGGCGAGATCAGGGTCCAGGGCCACTTCTACCAGACGAGCCCTTACGCCGACGTGTCGAAAAAAGGCTTCATCTCCACAGGCACCCAGGTCACCTTCAACGGCACCAGCGCCCAGACCATCAGCTTCAGCGACCCCGGGGCGAGCTACTCCTACTTCGACGACGTGAGCATCACGAACACGGCGGGGGTCTCGCTCAGCGGCAGCTACAACGCCTACTCCAAGGGCAACGTCTCTGTGACCGGCGGCGGCAAGCTCACCGTGCCCACCAGCCGCACCTTCACCATCCTGGGCGACCTCAGCGCCAACGCCGCCACCCTCACCCTCACCGGCCTCGTCGACGTCACCGGCGACACCACGATCTCCGGCGGCTCCAACGTCTCCATGACCGCCACGAGCAAGCTGCGCGGCGCAATAGACGTGCAGGGCAGCTCGACGGTGACCGGCACCCAGGTCAACGTCTACTCCGCCCTTCCCGACATCGACTCGAGCACCTGGAGCGTGACCAAGACCTACGTCGAGGGAAGCATCACCATGGGCAAGAGCATGACGCTCCCGGGCGAGCTCAGGGTCAACCCCTCCCACAACGGTGTCTTCCTCGCGCTCAACGGCAACACCCTCGACCTCGGCGGAAACCTCTACGCCTACATCTCCAACACCTCGGGCGACGGCCTGCGCATGACCAACTCCTCGGACGTGCTCGAGGTCGGCGGCAACGCCTACTTCGAGGGCTGCGCCGGAAACTCCTCGGGCACCACCGAGGGCTACCTCACCCAGGGCGAGCTCCGCCTGAGCGGGAACTTCCAGCAGACCAGCCCCTACGGCGACTGCACGCGCAGGTCCTTCGTCTCGACGGGTACCACGGTCGTCTTCGAGAAGAACGGCACTCAGAGCGTGAGCTTCGCGGACGCCAGCGCCAGCTACTCGTACTTCAAGCACGTGCGTGTGGCCGCCTCGAGCACGGTCAACTTCAACAACACGACCTACTCCAAGGGCGACGTCGACGTCTACGGCCACCTCCACGGCCAGAGCGGCACCGACACGGTCACCGGAAACATGACCCTGCGCGACGGCTCGACGCTGACCAATACCAGCAGCACCTTCACGGGCTTGAGCGGTTGCACGAAGGAGTCCGGCCACACGATCAACGGCACGGACCCCTGTCCGTAGGCGGGGGCTACTCCAGCACGTTGGCCCGGCGACTCCGTTTCGGCTAGAGGTCTTCGCTCCCCCGAGAAGCCTGACGGATGTTCGCCCGCCTCTTCCTGCTCTTCACGACGCTCACCCTGCTCGAGCTCTACCTCCTCGTCCGCGTGGGCGGCCTCATCGGCGCCGGCCCCACGGTGGCGCTCGTTGTGCTGACGGCTTTCGTCGGGGCCTGGCTGGCGCGGCGCGAGGGGCTCAGGGTGCTTCTCAGCGCCCAGGCCGAGCTGCAACGGGGCGCGATGCCCGCGGCCCCCATCGTCGACGGCGTCTGCATCGTCGTCGCGGCCTCGCTCCTCGTGACCCCGGGCCTCCTCACCGACGCCCTCGGCTTCGCCCTGCTAACACCCGCCTTCCGGGCCGTGCTCAAGCGTGGCTTGATGCGCCAGTTCAAGAAGTGGGCAGAGCGTGCCGACGTCACGGTCGTGCACTACCAGCCCGGCCCCCAGGGCCCGCCGCGTCCTCACGACGAGGACGTCATCGACGTCACCCCGCTCAGCGACGACGATCGGGCTTAGCCTGAGCACGCTCGGCTCACTGGCACGGATCCGTGCCGGCGATCGTGTGGCCGGACTCCTTGCTGCAGCCGCCGACGCTGAAGGTGCCGTGCGTGTTCGTCAGCGTCGACGTGCTGCGCAGGGTCAGCGTGCCCGCGACTGTGTCGGCACCCATCTCGCCGTCGAGCCGGCCGTGAAGGTCGACGTCGCCGGAGACGTAGGTCGGGCCTTTGAGCTCAACGACGGCGCTGCCCGCCACGACCACGTCGTCGAGGCGGGAGAGGGAGGGGCCGGGGTCGTCGAAGGCGAGCCGCTGAAGCTCCGTGCCGTCGAAGACCACCTTCGTCCCGGTCGAGACGAGCTGCTTCACCGATGAGGTGTCGTCGCAACGCTCGGTGCGCAGGTTGCCGCGCACGTGCATGGTGCCGTCGCTGAGGTTGCCCTCGCTGGTGGCCTCGAGGCTCCCGCAATCGACCCCGAAGGTGGCCGCCGAGCGCACCACGACCAGGCTCTCCGGGTGTGCCATGACGAGGCCGTCTCCGGAGACGTTGCTGTTCTCCACGCCCAGGTTCTCCGCCTCCAAACGGTGGGGGCCCACGGAGAGGCGCATGCCCGGCCGTACCTGCAACATGCGGTCGACCTCCAGGTTGCCCGAGAGCGACATGTCGGGGTGCATCACCCACAGCTCCGGGTAGCCGCAGCCTTCGATCGAGGGTCCTCGGGCCATGATCCGGCCGGTGCCGACGGCGGCGCCGCCGCCCCGGAGCGCGCCGTAGACGTTCAGCTCGTGAGCGCCCAGGTCCACGGCCGCTCCCGCGAGGTGGAGATCCTTCGTCTCGGCCGGGGCGAGCAAGCGAGGCTGGGGGCTGACGCTGCCGCAGATGAACACGTCGGAGCTCTGCCCTGGGACCTCCTCGGGCTCCCAGTTCGCCGCCTCGCTCCACTGGTCGTTCGAAGCTCCCGTCCACACGTGCGTGTAGCCGGGCGGAGCCACGTCGCAGGGATGGTGCACGTAGCCGGAGCCCTCCGAGCAGGCCGACACCCTCGCCCGCGAGTCGGTCACCGTGGCGTACCAGGTGGTCGTGGTCTTCTCCGCCCACACGTCGGCCGAGAAGGAGCCGTCGGAGCCGGCCCTCGTGGTGGCGACGGCGTCGCCCTCGCAGTCGGTGTCCGTCTCGCACGAGCACTCCATGGCGCCCGGGCATCCTTGCGGCTGTACGCCCCTCGAGCCTGGGTCGCTCCATGCGGCGTCGGAGGCGCCCGGTTGGAATACCATGGTGTCGGGCTCGGGCGCGCCGACGGAGCGGCTCCCGCCTCCGGCGTCGTTGCCCTGTCCGCCGCAAGCTGCCGCCCCAAGGACGGCCAGGACGAGCAGCGCGAGGCGGGTGCGCGCCGTCCGGGCGGGTGCTCCGGACCGTGACCGGGAACAGGGCCGGGGCCGGAGCTCTAGACCCAAAACAAGCGATTAGCCATTAGCCATTAGCTCAGGCACGGCGTAGCTTCTCA
>CAZQPP010000702.1:0-1851 GCA_964594295.1 uncultured Myxococcales bacterium
AGCGACTCGCGCGGAGTGCGCGGGACGGAGACGAAGCCTACGAAAGGGATCCGGCTCTTCTTGCGGAACACGTCGGCCGAGCGCCGCACGTGATCGCAGGTGTTGGAGGCGATGACGCCGTCGAGGAAGGAGAAGCGGTTGCTCAGAGCCATGCTGACGACGTGGCGCACGTAGGTGCACAGCCGGCCGCTCAGGTAGGCGTCGGCGCGCGCCGAGTCTTCGGAACCCACGCCGCGCAGGCGCAAGGGCAGGGCGCCCGCCGCCATCAGAAGCTCGGGCGGCGTGTAAGGACACATGTAGCCCACCACCGGACGCCCCGACTCCTTCCACGCGCCCACGTGGCGGTTGGTGTGGCCCGCGACGATGTCGCGTATGGCGTCGAAGCCTTCCATGGTCACGCCTCCAGGCTCCGCAGGCCGGCCCAGAACAGGCGGATGGCCTGGCGGGCCAGGGACTCGAGGGTCCGCTGTGTGAAGATCGTCTGGCTGCCCCCCATGGACAGCAGGATGATGCCCGTGGCCGTGCCCGTGACGATGCCCGCGACCTCCTGGGGATCCACCGGCGGCATGAGGCCTTCGCGGATCCCGCGCTCCGCCCACGCCACGAGGACCGCGATGCAGTCGCGCTCGAGCTGCTCGAGGCGTGCGCGCGCCGGCTCTGTGGCGTTGGCGATGATCTCCGGCGTGGCCTCGGAGAAGACCATGCGGAAGTACTCGCGGTGCCGCCGTGAGAAGTCGACGTAGACCTCCAAGAAGTGCTCGAGGCACTCCCGCACCGGGAGCTCGTCCGCGGGCACGCCGCGCAGCTTCTCGAGGAGGATGTCGCCGCCCTCGGCGCACAGGGTCAAGAAGAGATCGTCCTTGCTCGCGAAGTCGAGGTAGACGGTGCGTTTGCTGTACCCGGCGGCCGAGGCCACCTGCTGGATGGTGGTGCCGCGGTAGCCGCGCTCGAAGAACAGGTCCTGGGCAGCCTTGAGGATCTCGGTGCGGCGACAGCGAGCGGGCATGCTTGGTAACCGATGGTTAGTAACCCATGGTTACCGAGCGCGCTGGAGAGGTCAAGCAAAAAAGAGCACAGATGCAGAAACCGAGGACAAGCGCTGGAGCGACACCCATGCATTCGACCCAGATTTCCGCCCGGGCCCTCGCCCTGCTGCTCACCGTCGCCGCCTGCGGCTGCGGCTCCGACTCCTCTCGGCCTGCCGCCGAAGACGCCCCCTCGGCGGTCGACTGCCCGGCACCCGACGTCAGGGCGCGCGACCTGTCGCCCCTGCCCGCAGATCCGCCCGTCGACCCGGAAGCTGTGGCGCCGGGGCCCGTGGCGGCGATCATCTACACCCACAGCCACGTCGACCACGTGGGCGGCGCCACCGCCTGGGCCGACGACGACACCGAGATCTGGGCCACCGACGCCTTCTCGAAGCACTTCGCGAAGCAGTACGGCCGGTTCGCTCCGGCGGAGGCCTACCGCGCATTGGCCGCCACGGTCGGAAACACCAACGGCCGAGCCTGGCTGCTGCAAGCCGCATTGCAGCTCGAGCGGGGTGCCGAGCCCCGGGGCAGGATCCAGCTCAACGATCGCCTGGTCGAGCAGCTGCCCGTCGAGCTGGTCTTCGACGTGCTGCCGGCGCGGCTCGACGTCGCCGCCACCGCAGAGGTGGAGACCGCGGCGACGATCTCGCTGGGTTCGCGGCTCTTCAGCCTGGTGATCCGCCGTGGAATCGCCGAGGTCCGGGAAGGCGAAGCGCTGCCGGGCTCTCCCCCGGCGGCGGTGTCCATCGAGACCGACGAGCTGACCTGGAAGCGCGTGGCGCTGGGCTTGACCAACCCGGCGGCCGCCGTGGCCGCCGGC
>CAZQPP010000702.1:1861-3865 GCA_964594295.1 uncultured Myxococcales bacterium
GGGGGGGCCCTGCCTGCCCGCCTCGCGGCCGGGGAGGGGCGGGGGGGGGGGCTTCCCCACCCGGGGGGCGGCGGGGGCCGCCGGCGACCTGAAGGTCGACGACCTGAGCGCGGCGGTCCGCGTCCTCGGCTACTTCCGCGCCGGCGCCTGAGCCCTCTCCCCGGTTCCCGCGCCCACCCGCGCCTTCTGGTTTTTGACCTGGCTGTTGGCCGTTAGCTGTTAGCGGTTAGCCTGACATCACGCGTTGACGCCTCCCCCCGTCACCGCGAGAATGCCGGCAGGGTCACCCTGAGCGAGGTTCTCGATGCGCGTTGGAACGGCTTTGTCGGTAGCGCTTCTCCTGTCGGGTCTTGCAGCGGCTTGCGCCCAGGGCGGAGGGTTCGTAGCGGACGTTGCGGTCCTTGGGCCGGCGCAGGACGGTGGTGTGGGCGACGTGGCGTCAGGCGACCTCGGTGAAGGTCGGGCGGACGTCGACGCGAAGCCGGCTCCGGATCCCGGTGTGGCGGACGATGGCGGGGTGGAGGCGCCGGACGTGGAGGAGGAGACCTTCGTGTCGGGCCCGCCGTGCACGGAGGATGACGAAGGGCCGTGCACGATCACCAACGAGCACGGCTCCTGTCGGGGGGAGATCGTCTGCCTCGGCGAGCGCGGTCTCGCCCCGTGCGATGCCAGGGCTCCGGCGGCGGAGCTCTGCAACGCCATCGACGACGACTGCGACGGGGAGACCGACGAGGGGCTCCTGCTCTGCGACTGCGGGGACGGGACCTGCGCGGTGGAAGGAGGCGAGACCGTGGAGCTGTGCCCCTGCGACTGTCGCGAGTGCGGCGACGGGGTGTGCTCGCCCTGCGGGGAGAGCCCGTCGATCTGTCAGGAGGACTGCTGCCGCACGCCTCAGGGTGCGAACGTGTGCGGTGACGGCTACTGCATGAGCTACGGCTGCGGCGAGGACCCCTCGTCGTGCCCGGAGGACTGCGGCAGGGATTGCGGCAACGGGGCCTGCGAGCGGGGAGAGGAGCCCTTCGGCTGCCCGGAGGACTGCAAGCGCGGTGAGTGCGGCAACGGAACCTGCGAGCCGACCGACGGCGGTCCCTTCGCCTGCCCGTCGGATTGCGCGCCCGACTGCGGTGACTGTGTCTGCGAGCGCGGAGAGAGCTGGATCGCGTGCCCCGGCGACTGCGGCTTCTGCGGCGACGGTGTCTGCAGCGAGTGCCCGGCCTTCGGGGAGTCGGAGGAGACCTGCCCGGTCGACTGCTGCGTGCCGGTCGCGGAGGCGGACTCGACCTGCGACGGGGTGGACGACGACTGCGACGGGGCGGTGGACGAGGACTCCTGCGACGACGACGACCCGTGCACGACGGACATCTGCGGCGTCGAGGGCGCGTGCTCCCACGATCTCGCCGAGGGAGTGTGTGGTGCCTCCGGTGTGGCGTCGGGCGCCGAGGAGACCAGGATCGAGGACGCCGTGGGCGGGGTGACGGTCGTCGTGCCCACGGACGCGGTGTCTGATGAGGTCGAGATCAGCGTCGCGCCCGCGCCGGAGCACGAGGGGAGCCCGGTGGACGGGGAGAGCGAGGGCGTGGTCGTGCGCTCGGCGTGGAGCTTCGAGCCCGACGGGCTGGTCTTCGAGGTGCCCGTGGAGATCACGCTGCCCGTGCGTGGCGAGCCCCTGCCGGCGGGAAGTCGGGTGCTGATCGTCACCTACGACAGGGAGAGCGAGGCCTGGCTGCCGGCGACCATGACAGACGGCAGCGAGGTCTTCGGGCGTGTGTCCGAGGACGGCCTCTCGCTGACCTTCGCCGTCGACCACTTCAGCGAGCACGCCTTCGCGAGGCCCGAGGGTGAGTGTGAGCCCGCGTGCGGCGAGCGTGAGTGCGGCCGCGACGGCTGTGGCGGGGCCTGCGGTGACTGCGGAGGAGGGGTGTGCATCGAAGGTGGATGCTGTCACCCGGAGGAGGAGCGCTGCGACGGCCGGGACAACGACTGCGATGGAGACACGGACGAGGC
>CAZQPP010000703.1:0-3865 GCA_964594295.1 uncultured Myxococcales bacterium
GCCAGCGGCGGATGCTCGCGGTGACTTCTCGGCCGCGCTTTCTTCGGGCGTGTCGAGAGTCCCCCGCCGGCCGCGCTCAACCAGCGCTCGGACGCTCCAGGCCCGCGAGGTCGTGCAACCCGTCGATGCCCCCGACCTTGACCCACAGGACTGCTTCGTCGTGCGGCCCGCCAAGGTCGAGTCCAGCGAACAGCCGAGGCGAACCCTTGGCGCAGGTCGAGACACACACGGCAGCGAAGTCGAGCCTGGTGGGCCGCTGTTCGGAGTCCACACGAGCCAGCCGGTCAATCGCGAGACGATGGTCAGAATCGGCCCGGAATGCCTCTTGCCCCAGATGCCGAACTAGCTGCTCTCGTTCGGCCCACCGAGCAGGACCTTCGAAGCGCTCCCTCACCTTTCTGGTCGCCACGCGAGCCTGGTTACAGCCGTTGTAGAGGCTGTCGGCGCTTCCCTTGGACTCGATGGAGATGAGCCACAAGAGATCCTGATCAGCAACGTCTGGGCATACCGCCAAGAAGTCAGCGCGTGTGCCCGAACGGCGCGTCCAGGTCATGGACTGAAGGCTGTCCATGGAGAGCAGAATCGAACCGGGAGGGAAGGCGTGGCGAAGCCGGGCCCACCTGGGCTGCTCCGGCCAATCGTCGAAGCGGCAGTCCTCCCGCGCCGTGCTGGCGAACAGCGCAACGCCAAGGTGCCCAAGCGCTTCGGCATCTGGTCCGGCTGCCTCGTCCGCAGCCGCGTGGGCAGCCGAAGCAAGCCGCCACAACTCGCGCGCTACGGCTGGCGCAGCACGATGGGTCGCCCTCCATGCGAGCCGCGTCAGCTCTTCCGACGGGTCGCCGAACGCAGCCTTCAGGCCGCCCCCGATCATCGTGGTCTCCGGTTCGGGGTAGGGCTCACCGCCGTCGCGCGCCAACAACGTCAAGCGCCAGCCAGACTTCTTGTGGAAGTCAGCCCAGGTGACTCGCGCGGGCATTGCGTCCCCATCTCCGTTGCTCCGACAGGCTGCATCGACAGCCTCCGCGCCGAAGACGGGATCGACGACGAGGACACGAGTGGCGTCGCTGGTCGCTGCCCTGAGGCAGTGCCTCATCGCTTGTCCCTGCGCGTGGTCGGAGCTGGTGTCGAGGGAAAGCGCCAGGCATCGCTGCATCGCGTCCGGTTCCTTTCTCCACCTCCGGATGACCAACTCCTGGAAGATCTGCTCGATTGGCCTCGAGTCCCGCCTGCGTCCGTCGGCACCATTGCCGACCGACGCTGATTCAGCGACGGCGGGGCGGGTTTGGAACTCCGTCCAGGACTGCGGTGAAGGATCCCACGCCCACGAATCCGGCCGGGCGGCGGTTTGCGATGGCTGGCGCACCACCCACTGGGCTTTGCGTCCCCACGGACGAACAATGAGTCGCAAGTGTTCGGTCGGGTTTTCGTTGTTGCGACCGATGTGCGGAGGAGAGTCCATCTTCCTGATTCTGAGGGGGAATCTGGGGTCGTCCTCTCGTACCTGCGTAAGGGCGAGTGCGACGACGTCGGCGCCCTCCTGCTCTTCGAGAGCGTCTAGCTCGTCAACGCCCGTGATCCATTGGCCCCTCGCGCTGGCGGAGGCGGGGCCGCCGCCGCAATGGAGCCTCAGGTCTATGCCGTCTGCGATGCTGTTCTGCTCCTCCTTCCGCGGAATGGCTGCGTCGGCCAGCAACTGCAGCGGGCGGATGCCGCGAGCAGTGTCACTGGACGCATCAAGGCCCACTACCATGCACCGGGCCATCCCTGGGAAGAGGTGCCGAGCCAGGCTGAGCAAGACAGGCCTGACCGACTCGATGAGATCCGGCTCCTTCTCCGCCGGATGGGCGAACGGAACAAAGGACTCAGACCAGGCATCCGTCTGCTTGCGCGCAGACACGAGGAATCCTGGCTGAGAACCATCGTCCTCGGTGCCGGAGACAGGCCAAAGTACGGCTGGACCGCCATGAAGCGCCGGCACCGATGTCATCGGGACCTCGCGCAACGTCGAGGGACTCTCAAGGCAGACCTTGAGCTCCGCTAGAGCGGCTTCTTCGAGCGCGGCAAGACGTTCCAGGCGAATGGGATGGTAACCCTGCACCACCGCGGCAACAGGATCGTCTCCCTCATCATTACCGCGGCCGTCCTCGATTCCGAAGCTCAGAAACTGCGACAGCGGCCCTGCGGCCAAGCGGCCGGAGTAATCGCCCGCATGCTTGAACGTCCGGCGAAAGGCTGATGCAGCCTTGCCGTAGGTGGCTATGAGGTCTTGAGCCGGCCGCCAGATCTCGCCTAGCCTGGTGTGGAGACCGGCTTCCTCGGCGCAGCCGTCCTTGCGCGCCTCAAGGAACAACTCCTCCCATGCACGGCCAAGTTCATCGATGGCCACCTTCAGTTGGCGCAGGAATTCCGGCAGATCCGTGTCTGCATGCTGAGGCTCGCACTCCCTCAGAATGGAGTCCACCGCGAGTCTTGCCAGACGCAGTTTCTCCGCCTCAGGACAATCCTCCAAGGGCTTGTCCCAGAAACGCTTCCTTCCTCCCTGGCCGTGCACCCAGCGAAAGAGGAAGTCAACGGCTCCGTGCTTCCGGTCTCGAGCGTCAATATGCAACCGAACGGCATAGGCAGCAGCGATCCCTCTTTCGTGCGGTTGGCCCACGTATTCAAGCAGCTTCAGCCCAAAGCCACGCAGGTCGCCCGCCTCGCTACGCGGGTCGGCATTCAGGAGATCGTGCCACGAATCCACGGCATGGAAGGTGTCGCCGTTGTCTTCCTCATCGGCGCCTCGGGGCTTTCGGTGGGCAAGCGCCACGCGCTTGACCTGACACTTTGCATCCGGACCATGGCCTATCATCTCAGGCAGGAAGTCCTGCAACGCCCTGGCGGCCCAAAGGGCGTCGAGCACTGGGAGACCCGGCGGAGCGGAGGCGCCCGACCGCCTGCTCCCGAGAATCGGAAGAGGAGCGATTCTGGCGAAATCCACGTCGCCGAGGACCTCCCGTTCTCGGGCGAGACGGAAGGACTCGTAGCGCAGCCAAGCGATCAGGCGTCGCGTGTCCTTGTCAGTCCTTCCCCAACCCTTCTGCTTCTTGTTAAGGACCTCCATTGCAGAGTCCCGCAGTTTGTCGTTCAACCAAAGAGCCTCTTCTGCATCTTCGCTACCTGCGATGCTCCGCAGCCAGGATCGAAGCTCCCTGGCAGGTTCACGCACCTTGCGAGGAGCTCGGGTCGGCCCTTCCTGGTCCAAAGACTCGGGCGGCGTTGTCACGATGTCCTGGATGCGGCGCTTGCCCAGGTCCGCGATGCCGCCGTTCGGAACGTGCAGCCCAACACGGCTAGCCAGCGCCACATACAACGCATTGCAGACTTGCGCGGACTCCTTCAGGAAGAGCCACTCCGGCGCATGGTGTTGGCACTCCTGCTTGACGACCTCGAAGATGGCATGCTCACGCCGGAACGAGGACTCCGCAAGACGCAGACGGTCGGGCAGCGCATTCTCTGCTGTCTCGAGGCGATTGGCTCGCGTGGCGGACTTCTCATCAACCGGACAGGAAACATGTCTCGCCAGTTCGCTCAGCGTCGTGGGAAGAACAGCTTCCGTCCGGTCGCCTACGGCGTCAATAGTCTGACCAGCGTTGTCCCCCAGCACCAGAAGCACGGCCCCCTCGGAGCGCAGCCTCTCCACCTTCTCCACGGCGACGCTTGCCATCTCTTCTTGACGGTGAATCAGGAATCCGTCGCGACCGACCACCAAGAAGCGACCGTCTACGCCCGTGGAGGCCAGACCAAGCCTATCCAAGCCGGCCACCAACGCTGCATGAACAGCCAGCGCCACCTTGCCGACGGACTCCCCGTCGGCGCAGCGCAA
>CAZQPP010000704.1:0-3829 GCA_964594295.1 uncultured Myxococcales bacterium
CACAGCAAGACCCGCATCGAGGCCGTCGTGGTCGAGAAGAGCGCGGACATCCTGGCCGGGCTGGACGACCGGACCGCGGTGGTCGGCATCGACGAGGTCCAGTTCCTCGACGACGGGGTCGTGGAGGTCTGCGAGCGCCTCGCGGACGAGGGCCGGCGGGTGATCGTGGCCGGGCTGGATCAGGACTACACGGGCCGCCCCTTCGAGCCCATCCCCACGCTGATGGCGGTCGCCGAGTACGTGACGAAGAGCCTGGCGGTCTGTGTCCGCTGCGGTGCTCCCGCCAACCGCTCCCAGCGCACCATCGCTGAACAACGGCGAGTCGTCGTCGGTGCCACCGACTCCTACGAGGCTCGCTGCCGCCGCTGCTTCGATCCCGAGCTGTCGCGGCAGACGACCATGAAGCTGGACGACGAGGCGACCTCGCCCGCGGAGAACCTGGAGGAGAATCGGAGATGAGTGTGCATCTCGATTTCGCGTTGGTTGTCGGATCAGAGATCCTGCGCGCGAGCGAGATCGACCCCGGCGACTCGGAAGTTCGCAACATCCTTGAAAACCCACCCTTTGATGGCGCCTGGATGGTGACGATCGACGAGGTGGAGCTCGTCGACGAGAACCTCTGGGACCGCCTCGACGTGATCCTCCTGGACATCGCCCGCAAGCTCCGGAAGCTCAGCTCAGCGCCGAGCAAGGCCTCGATCGTCTTCCCGGACACCAGGGCGACCGTGCGCCTCGTGCGTGACGCCGCCGGGGAGCTGACGGTCCACCACGAGGGGAACGAGGCGAGCTGCAGCTTCGAAGACTTCAAGCAAGCCGCCGAGGAGATGGCCGGCCGATTTGCCGACCTAGTCCGCCGGAGCACGGGCCGCGTGCCGGCCACCTACCTCCCGCTCCAGCGCCTCGCCGGCGATGGCTGAGCTGGCTCGGCTCTCCCTCGTCCTCTTGTTGGCGGCCGGCCTTCCAGCCGCCTGCGGGACCGAGGACGAGCCGGTGTTGGGCCCGATTGGGGTCGGTGAGGCGGGCGACCGCTGCGAGCCCGAGGGGGGCTATGCCTGCGAGAAGGCGCGGGTCGGCGGACGCCGGGAGCTGCGCTGCGCCGACGGCGTCTTCGTCATCCACAGCTCCTGCCCGGGCGGCTGCGTCGTCGCCCCCGACGACAACGGCTCGGCGTACATCATCTGCTCCGAGGCACCCCTCGACAGACCCGGGCGAGTGGTTCTGCCCGGAAACACAGGCGAAGAGGGCGAGTAAGGCCCAAGGCCTTCAGGCCACGTTAGCTGTTGACAATCGCGGATTAGCCACTAGGATGCCGCCGCGCTTCGCGCTCCCCGTTCTTTTCACGACAGGCACGTAGCTCAGTGGGAGAGCACTACCTTGACACGGTAGGGGTCGGCGGTTCAAGCCCGCCCGTGCCTACCCGCGCCGCCCGGAAGGTCCCGCGCAATCTCTAGCCGGGGCATAGTCCTTTCGGTCGGCCGTTCGGGCCGAGCCGGCTTCGGTTCGCGGGAGCGCTGCTCGGCGAAGGGTCAAACCTCCGCCGAGTGTGCTGCTACGTGCCGAAGCTCAGGACGCCCGGACGTCCATTCTTTATCGTTAGAGGAGGTGTCCTCGGCCACATGGGCAGAAGATTTCACGGACCCGTCAAGCCCACTTTTGAAGGGCCCCGGGTCAACGAACGCATCCGGGTCCCCAGCGTCCGCGTCATTGACGAGAAAGGCGAGCAGGTCGGTATTCTAACTACCGAAGACGCCTTGGAGCTCGCACAAGACCGCGGCTTCGATCTCGTTGAGGTGGCACCGCAGGCCTCACCGCCGGTCTGCAAGATCATGGACTTCGGCCGTTACAAGTACGAAGCCAAGAAACGGCAGGCGGAGGCACGCAAGAAGCAGGTCGTCGTCGAGGTCAAAGAGATCAAGATCCGGCCCAAGACCGACGAACACGACATCTCGTTCAAGTTCCGGAAAGCCCGGGAGTTTTTGGAAGAAGGCAACAAGGTAAAGGTCACCGTGCGCTTCCGCGGGCGAGAGATCATGTACGCCGAGGACGAGGCGGAGCGGCTGCTCCAGCTCTCCGAACGCGTCGCCGACATCGCCGTGATCGAGAGCCCGCCGCGCCGCGAGGGGCGACTGGTCAACATGATCCTGGCCCCCGACAAGAAGAAGAAGACCGGAGCTTCCACCCCCCAGGAGCCGGCACCCGAGGAAGGATAGAGACTATGGCCAAGATGAAGACACGCAGAGCCGCTGCAAAGCGCTTCTCCGTGACCGGGACCGGCAAGATCCGGGCGCGCCACGGAGGCAAGAGCCATCTGCTCGCTCACAAGTCCCGCAAACGCAAGCGCCGCCTCGCCAAGATCAAGGTTCTGCACCCGGCGGTGCTGGAGCACGCGACACGGGCGCTGCCCTACGGCTCGAAGTAGCCCTCTGTCTGCAACACGATGAGTTGAGGAGGTCCCGATGCCCAGAGCGACCAGCGGACCGCGTACCAACGCGCGTCGAAAGAAGGTCCTGAAGCAGGCGAAGGGCTATGTCGGCGCGAGAGGCCGGCTCTTCAGGACGGCCAAGAACCAGGTCACCAAGAGCCTCCAGTACGCGTACCGCGATCGACGCAACAAGAAGCGCGCCTTCCGGCGCCTCTGGATCAGCCGAATAAACGCGGCTGTGCGCCAACACGGAATGCGCTACAACGAGTTCATGCATGCGATCACCAGCAAGGGGATCGGCTTGGACCGCAAGATCCTCGCGGACATCGCCTTGAGTGATCCTGAAGCATTCGCCAACATCGTCGAGCAGGTCCGCACCAACTGAGGAGCACGATGGCCGAGGGATTGAAGGACCAACAGGCACTCACCAAAGCCCAACTCGTCGAGGGCGTCTACCAGGCGCTCGGGGGCTACTCGAAGAAGGAGATCGGCAACATCGTCGAGTCCGTCTTCGATGTCCTCAAGGAGGCTCTCGAGCAGGACGAGCGGGTGAAGATCTCCGGTTTCGGCAACTTCGTCGTACATAAGAAGCGCGCACGCCCCGGCCGCAACCCGAAGACCGGCAACCGGATCACCATCTCCGCGCGCCGCGTGCTCACCTTCCGGCCGAGCCAGGTCCTCAAGAGACAGCTCAACCCCGACCGCTAACGGCAGGCTCCGAGGAGTGCCCGTAGCATTCCACATCCCCGAGAAGCTCTTCTTTCGGATCGGCGAGGTCGCAAGCCTGTTGGGGCTGCAGCCTCACGTGCTGCGGTATTGGGAAGGTGAGTTCGAGCTCCTCAAGCCTCGGAAGACCACGACCAACCAGCGCCGCTATACTCGCGGCGA
Source organism: uncultured Myxococcales bacterium (assembly GCA_964594295.1). GTDB lineage: Bacteria > Myxococcota_A > UBA9042 > UBA3505 > UBA3505 > CAZQPP01. The sequence continues at coordinate 3,311 of CAZQPP010000704.1, forward strand.
CGTCTGCCGCATCGCGGTGGTGCGCCACCTGCTGCACCGCCGGCGTTACTCCATCGCCGGCGCCCGCCGAATGCTGAAGACCATGGACCTCTCCGACGAAGACGTCGAGCGCCAGCTCGACCTGCTCGAAGGCCTCGAGGAGAAGCCGGCTGCCGCGCAGAAGGCCCCCGCCCCGGCAGCGCAGAGCGCCGGAGCGAGTGTGCGAAGCGAGGGTGTCGCCGCGGCGGCGCCCGCCGGATCGAGCGCAGGCGAGACCTCCTCGGGCAGCTCCTTCCTCGCCGAGCGCGAGAAAATCCTTTTGGAGCTCAAGCGCTTGCGCGCCCAGTGCGCCCAGCTTGTCGACGACAACGCACGCCTCTCCAGAGAGCTCGACGACACCCGCACAGGCCTGGCCGAGCTGCACACCTCCGCCACCGAAGGGGTGCGCGGCCTGATCCGCCTGCTTGACGAGGCCGACCAAGAGGGCTAGATCGCGCGCCACCCCGGGGCGTAGCGCAGCCTGGTAGCGCACTTGACTGG